>JAUNSA010000111.1:3601-9182 GCA_030539405.1 Propionibacteriaceae bacterium | reverse complement strand
GCAACTTTGGCAAACAGGCCCCGTGTCCGGGCTGGCCGATTTAGCGTGCAGGGTAGTGGCCGACGGAGAGGTTCATCATGAGCGCGCAGGCAAGCACCAAGCCGAAGGGGACGCTGAGCAACGGGCGGGTCGTGTCGTACGCCCTGGGCGACGTCGCGAACAACCTCGCCTTCCAGATGACCTCGATGTTCCTGATGGTCTACATGACCGACATCGTCGGGCTGTCCGCCGCGGCGGCCGGCACGATCTACGCCATCACCAAGGTGTGGGCCGGCGTGGCCGACCTGGTCGCCGGCAACACCGTCGACAAGGCCAACACCCGCTGGGGACGCCTCCGCCCCTGGATCCTGTGGGGATCCACCCCGCTCGCCATCTCCTTGGTGCTGCTGTTCAGCACGCCGGCCGGGCTGAGCCCGACCCAGGCGTTCGTCTGGGTGCTCCTGATCGACGCCGCGTTCCAGCTCGCCTACTCGTTCGTGAACATCCCCTACGGCTCCCTGTCGGCGGCGATGACGCAGAACTCGCTCGACCGATCCCGCCTCTCGGGCGCCCGGTCGATCGCCTCGGCCGTCACCGGCGTCGCGCTGTCGGCGGTGATCTCGCCCCAGTTCCAGGGCATCAAGGACCTCCCGATGGAGGAGGTGCGGTTCAAGTTCACGATCACCTGCATCGTCCTCGGCGTCCTCGCCATCGCCCTCTACATGGTCTGCTTCCTCAACACGCGTGAGGTCGTGCCGCGCAGCCCGGGCAAGTCGAAGCTGTCGACGACGTTGAAGATGGTGGGCAAGAACCGTCCGCTGCTCACGCTGTGCATCGGTGCCTTCTTCCTGCTGGGCGCCATGTTCACCATGAACGCGGTCGCCATGTACTTCGTCCGCTCGGTGCTCGGCAACGCCGGATTCTTCACGTTCCTGATGCTTGCCCAGACCGTCGGCACGATCCTGGCGGCCTCGTTCGTGCCCACCATCACAGTGCGCCTGGGCAAGCGGATCGGCTACGTCGTCTTCGCCGGCATCGCCGTGCTCGGCTACGTCATCGTCGCGCTCGTGCCCGCCGGTGGCCTCGTGATGGCGCTCGTGGCGTGGTTCATCTTCGGCATCGGCTCGGGCGGCACCAACGCCTTGATGTTCTCGATGCAGGCCGACACCGTCGACTACGGGGAGTGGAAGACCGGCACCCGCTCCGAGGGTGGCGCCTATTCGATCCTGTCGTTCGTCCGCAAGTGTGGCCAGGGCCTCGGCGGCGCACTCGGAGGACCGATCATCGCCGCCTTCGGCTACTCCGCGGCCGTCCAGGCCGGCGACCCGGGCTTCGACCACATGGTCACCGGACTGCGCATCGCCACCGGCTGGGTGCCCGCCGCCCTGGGCGTCATCGCGGGCCTCATCATCTTCTTCTACCCCCTCACCGAGAAGGCGCATGCCCTGCTGGTGGGCGAGCTCAACGAGCGCCGTGCCGCCGCTGCGGGCGTCCCGACCGAGACGGACGCCGCCACGGACGCCCCGGCCTCCAACGGGCCGGTGGTCACCTTGTTCGAGCAGTACGGCTCGGGTGCCGAGGCCATCGGACGCCGCGTCGCCGAGCGCCTGGGGGTGCCCTACATCGCGCAGCGGCTCAGCTCCGCCGACATCGAGGCCGCCGAGCCCGAAGGACTCGAGCTCGAATCCGGCTGGGACCGCTTCCTCCGCTCGGTCGCCAACCGCGGCGTCTCGGACGCCGACCTCAACCTCGGCTCCGACCAGGCCGCCGACCGCCACCTGGCCGCCCAGAACACCATCGAGGTGCTGGACGCCGTCGCCAACGGTGGCGTCATCCTGGGCCGCAACGCGACGGTCATCCTCGCCCAGCACCCCGACGCCCTCCACGTGCGGCTGAACGCCCCGGTCTACGTGCGGGTGGGACGTGCCGCCGAGCTGGACGGCATCACGCCCGAGCTGGCCGACGAACGCCGCACCCAGGAGGACCTGGTTCGCACCGAGCTGTCGCAGCGCCTCTACGGCTGGGACCCCACCGAGGACGAGCACTACGACGTCGTGGTCAACACCGGCCGCTACGACCTCGACGAGGCCGTCGAGGTGATCCTGCGGGCCTACGAGGTGAAGTCCGGACGCCGACGCTGACGTCTGGGTGCGACTCGACGCCCCCAGTCACCCCCTCTGGGCGGGTCGAGTCGTACCGGGACGGTGAGCACTGCTCACGTTCGGCTCTGGCGGGCCGCCTTCCACAGGTCGATGCCGCCGTCGACGGCATGCTCGTCGATGGCGGCCAGCTCGTCATCGGTGAAGGACAGGTTGTCCAGGGCGCCGAGGTTGTCGAGCAACTGCTCGGGACGCGAGGCGCCGATCAGCACCGAGGTCATCCGCTCGTCGCGCAAACCCCACGCCAGCGCCATCTGGGCCAGCGACTGCCCGCGTCCGGCGGCGATGTCGTTCAGCGCCCGGATGTGCCCCAGGGCCTCCTCGCTCAACAGCTCCGAGCCCAGCGACTTGCCCTGCGTCGCCCGCGAGCCCTCGGGGACGCCGTCGAGGTAGCGCGAGGTCAGCATGCCCTGGGCCAGCGGCGAGAACGCGATGCAGCCGGCGCCCACCGACTCGAGGGTGTCGAGGAGTCCGTTCTCGACCCAGCGGTTGAGCATCGAGTACGAGGGCTGGTGGATCAGCAGTGGCGTCCCGAGGTCGGCCAGGATGCGCGCGGCCTGCTCGGTCAGCTCCGGCGAGTACGACGAGATGCCGACGTACAGGGCCCGCCCCGAACGCACGAGGTGGTCCAGCGCCCCCATCGTCTCCTCCAGGGGCGTGTCGGGGTCGGGACGGTGGTGGTAGAAGATGTCGACGTAGTCCAGCCCCATCCGCTTCAACGACTGGTCACAGGACGCGATCAGGTACTTCCGAGTACCGCCGACGCCGCCGTAGGGGCCCGGCCACATGTCCCACCCGGCCTTGGACGAGATCACCAGCTCGTCGCGTAACCCGGCGAACGAGCCGCGCAGGTGGCGTCCGAAGTTCGTCTCGGCCGAGCCGTACGGCGGGCCGTAGTTGTTAGCCAGGTCGAAGTGCGTGACGCCGTGGTCGAACGCCGTCTCGAGGATCGCCCGCTGCCGCTCGAACGGCACGTCGTCACCGAAGTTGTGCCACAACCCCAGGCTGACGGCGGGCAGCTTCAGGCCCGAACGCCCGATCGGGCGGTACTGCATGGTGTCGTAGCGGTCCTCGGCCGGTCGGTACATGGAAAGCCCCCTGTCAGTGAGGGTTCCATCCTGTCACTCGGACGCCTCGCGCGTGGCCTTGTCGTTGGCCTTCTGCAGCGCTTCGACCAGTTCCGCCTTCGTCATGCGGGAGCGGCCCGTCACGTCGAGGCGGCGAGCCAGGTCGAGCAGGTGCTCCTTGGTGGCGTTGGCGTCCACACCGCCGGCTGACTCGCCACCCGACGGGCCACCCTGCTCGGCTCGCTCGTCGGAGGGGCCGGGGGAGTCCTTGGCCTCCCAGTGGTCGCCGACCTTCTCGTGGGTGTGCTTCACCGCGGACCACGCGGTGCGCTGGGCGCGCTCCTCGTCGCCGTCGTACTGCTCGACGGCCGCGTCGTAGGTGTGGGCGTAGGTGCGTTGCGCCTTGTCGGGTGAGCGTTCCAAGGTCGAGGGAAGCTCGGACTTCTTCGCTGATCCGTCTTTGTTCGTCTTGGGCATGGACCCTCCTTGCGGCTGACCCTACGCTGGCACCACCGATCTGACGAGGGAGGGCGATGGCCAGGCCGCTGGAGCAGAGCATGGGGCCCGAGGCGATGGAGCGCGCGACGGGCCGCACCCACGACGGGTGGCGGTCCGTGCTCACCGAAGCCGGCGCGCGGGACTGGGACCACGCGGCCATCGCCCGGCACCTCGTCGAGCAGCACGACGTCGACGGGTGGTGGGCCCAGGCCATCACCGTGGACTTCGAACAGGCCTGCAAGGGACGCCTCCCCGGTCAACGCGCCGACGGCACGTTCTCGGCGTCCAAGACCATGACGATCCCCGGTGAACCGTTGGACGCCCTGGCCGCCGTCGCATCCGGGGTCACGGCCCGCCACGGCGAGGCGCACGGACAGAACCTCACGGCGTCCATGCCGAACGTGCGGTGGCGCCTGCCCGACGGGACGCGGTTGGCGGCGGCGGTGCAGGGGCGCAACAAGTCCGGCATCCCGGTGAACCTGACCTGGGAGAAGCTGGCGAGTGCCGAGGCGGCGCTGCTGGCCAAGGCCGAACTCGAGGAGATCCTGACCGAGGCGCGTCATGGGGGCTGAGCCGGTCGACCGCCTGGTCGGGAGTCTCCGGCTGCCCGTGGTGGCGGCGCCGATGTTCCTGGTGTCGAATCCCGATCTGGTCGTCGCGTGCTGCAAGGCCGGTGTCGTGGGGTCGTTCCCGGCGCTGAACCTGCGCACCACCGAGGACCTGGACGGCTGGCTCTCGGCGATCGAGGAGCGCCTCGAACCCGACGACGCCCCGTACGCGGTGAACCTGATCGTGCACGGGTCGAACGCGCGGGTGCGCGACGACCTCGCGATCCTGGGGCGGCACCGCGTGCCGATCGTGATCACCTCGCTCGGGGCGGTGTCCGAGGTCGTCGAAGCCGTGCACGGCTGGGGCGGGATCGTCCTGCACGACGTCACCAACGAGCGGCACGCGCGCAAGGCCGCCGCGGCCGGGGTCGACGGGCTGATCCTCGTCGCGGCCGGTGCCGGAGGGCATGCCGGCACCATCTCGCCGTTCGCCCTGATGGCCGAGGTGCGCGGCTGGTTCGACGGTCTGGTGCTGCTCGCCGGGGCGCTCTCCTCGGGCGCCGACGTGCTGGCCGCCCGGGCGATGGGCGCTGACCTGGCCTACCTCGGCACGCGGTTCATCGCGACCGCCGAGGCGGGTGCCTCGGAGGGCTACAAGGACATGCTCGTCGAGGCCGGGTCGGGCGACATCGTGCACACCCCCTCGGTCAGCACGATCCCCGCGAACTTCCTGCGCGCCTCCCTGGAGGCGGCCGGCTACGACCTCTCCGCGACACCGGGGTCGGTTGACCTGACCCACCTCACCGACCCGACCGAGGCCCACGCCAAGGCCTGGCGTGACGTCTGGTCGGCCGGCCACGGGGTCGCCGCCATCGACGACGTGCCGCCCGTGGCCGACCTGGTCGAGCGGCTGGCGTCCGAGTACGACGCCGCGCTGGCGCGGCTGACGTCGAACCCGTGATGGCCGACGACCCCTACGAGCGCCAGGTGCGCGAGGGTTGCGAGCGGGCGGCCGCACTGGCGGCCCGGATCGCCGCCGAGGGCGTCGACGCCGTCGGGCGCCAACTCCGGCGGGCCTGGATCGAGACCGAACTGCCCTCGCGGTGCCTCGACACGTGGGCCACGATCTGGGAGGCGGTGCGCGACGGTGACGCCCGGGCCGCCGTGATGACCGGACGCGAACGCAAACGCCTCGACCGCCTGCCCGAGCGCGTCACGGTCTATCGCGGCTCCACGGCCGGCGGCGAGCGCGGGTGGTCGTGGACGCTCGACCGCGACATCGCCGAGGACTTCGCCCAGCGCCACACCGAGGACGACCCGGCCGGACTCG
>JAUNSA010000111.1:0-3501 GCA_030539405.1 Propionibacteriaceae bacterium | reverse complement strand
CGACGCCGCGAACCCGGCGGCGATCAGGTAGGCGGGCGCCTCCCGGTCGAGGGCCTCGTCCGGAGCTGAGAGCTGGTGCAGCATCAGGCCGCTGACCAGGGCGAGCACCATCCGCGCGCCGGCACGGGGGTCGGCGCCGGCGTCCGTCACGGCGATGGACGCCGCGGCGGCCTCGACGAAGCGCTCGCGTCCGCGGCGGATGGCGTCCTGCAACGCCGGATGCCGCCCGGCGTGCAGGTAGAGCTCGAACCGCGCCCGGACCAGCTCAGGTCGCGACATCGCCGCCGTCCACGCGGCGCGGGCGGCAGCCCACACAGCGGGCGGCACCGCACCGGAGGCGGCGGCGTCCGCGTGCTGCTCGGGCGTGACGCGCATGACCGCGCCGATCTCGGTGTCGGCCATGTGGTCGACGACGGCCGCGATCAGTCCGTCCAGCGAGCCGAAGTGGTACTTCACCAGCCCCTGGGAGACCTCGGCGCGTTGCTCGACCCGCCGGTGGGTAAGGCCGCGCAGGCCTTCGTCGGCCAGCTGCCCGATCGCGGCGTCCACCAGCCGCGCGCGCATGGCGGACGCCGCGACGTCGCGACGGGTGGGCTCGGCCATGCGCCCAGCTTAGTTCATTCCACGATCGTGGAGTAAGATTCGGGCATGACCGCTTTCCCCGTCGTCCGCTACCCGCTCAGCGAGTGGATCCTGCGCCGTTCCCGCCGCGTCGGCCCGTTCGCCCGCGGCTGGCTCGGGCAGCCGTACGCCTACCTGATCGGCCCCGAGGCCAACGAGTTCGTGTTCGCCCACGACAGCCACTTCAGCCAGCACGAGGCGATGAAGGCGCTGATCCCGGTCGACGGGCCGACGTCGGTCGTCGTCTCCGACCCGCCCGAGCACGCCCGGCGGCGCGCGCTGGTCCGGCCCGGGCTGCACCGCAAGGCCGTGGCCGGGTACGTCGACACGATGGCGCGCACGGCGTCCGAGGCGTTGGACGCCGCACGCTGGGGCGAGCCGGTGGACGGCTACCAGCTCTTCCGGGCGGCGATCCGGCGCTCGACGATGCGGTGCCTGTTCGGCGAGCGCATCGCCGACCACGCCGACGCCGTGGGGGAGGCGCTCGAACCGCTGCTCGACCTCGTCGTGATGATGCCGCACGCCCTCGCGGTGCACCAGAAGCTGAACACCCCGCGCTGGCGCCGGGCGATGGCGGCCCGCGAGCGCCTGGACGCGTTCGTGCTCGGCGAGATCGACCGGCTGTCCGCCCAACCCGACCAGGACGAATCGCAGGTGCTCGCGACGCTCGTCCACGGCCGCGACGGATCCGGTTCGGGGCTGTCGCGCGAGGAGGTCCGCGACCAGGTGGTCACGCTGATCGCCGCCGGCTACGAGACCACCTCGGCCGCGATGGGGTGGGCGCTCTACGGGCTGGGTGGGCGTCCGGACGCCCTGGCCGCCGCCGTCGCCGAGACCCGTGACGTGGTCGGGGACGGGCCCGTCACGGTCGAGCATCTGCCCCGGCTGCGCTGGGCCGACGCCGTGGTGAACGAGGCGCTGCGCCTCTACCCGCCGGCCTCGATCAACGCCCGCTACGTGATCCGCGAGCTGACCTTCCAGGGCCACCGGATCAAGCCCGGCACCATGATCGTCCACTCGGCCTACGCCACCCAGCGCTCGCCCGAGGTGTTCGACGCCCCCGAGGAGTTCCGCCCCGAGCGGTGGCTCGAGGGCCACAAGGCCGGACCGGGGGAGTTCATCCCCTTCGGCGGCGGCGCCCACCGCTGCCTGGGGCACGTGATGGCCACCACCGAGCTCACCGTCATGCTGGCCACCATGCTCGCCCGCGGCGGCTACACCCTGGAGGACCAGACGGTGAAGGCCTCGGGCGTGACCTCGATGCGCCCGGTCCCCGGCGTCCGGATGCGGTTGCGGAAGGCCTGACCTCAGGCGATCTTGTCGATCACGATCGGACGCCGCGGGCTCGGCTTTGTGCCGGCGGCGGCCCAGGCCAGCGCGCCGTCCAAGGCCTCGTGGGCACGCTCGACCGTCGCCGGCTGGGACGTGTGCAGCGTGAGGACCGGCTGGCCCGCGCGCACGGCGTCCCCGGGCTTGGCGTGCAGCTCGATGCCGGCGGCGAAGTCGACCGGGTCCTCCTTGCGGGCGCGGCCGGCGCCCAGGCGCCAGGCGGCGACGGCGATGCCCAGGGCGTCCATGGACTCCAGGACGCCGTCGCGCTCGGCGACCACGACGTCGGTGTGCTCGGCGACCGGCAGCGGGGCGTCCGGGTCGCCGCCCTGGGCGGCCACCATGCGCCGCCACACGTCCATGGCGCGGCCATCGCGCAGGGCGGCCTCGACGTCGGCGTCCGGCTGGCCGGCGGCCGTGAGCATCTCGCGGGCCAGGGCCACGGTGAGCTCGACGACGTCGTCCGGCCCGCCGCCGGCCAGCACCTCGACCGACTCGCGCACCTCCAGCGCGTTGCCGACGGTCAGCCCGAGCGGGGTGGACATGTCGGTGAGCAGCGCCACGGTCGTGAGGCCGGCGTCCGTGCCGAGGTCGACCATCGTGCGAGCCAGCTCGCGGGCGCGCGCCTCGTCGCGCATGAACGCGCCCGCGCCGGTCTTCACGTCGAGCACCAGCGCGCCGGTGCCCTCGGCGATCTTCTTGCTCATGATCGAGCTCGCGATCAGCGGGATCGCCTCGACCGTCGCCGTGGTGTCGCGCAGCGCGTAGAGTTTCTTGTCGGCCGGCGCCAACCCGGATCCGGCCGCGCAGATCACGCCGCCGACCTCGCGCAGGATCGTCATCATCTCGTCGTTGGACAGCGACGCCCGCCAGCCCGGGATCGACTCCATCTTGTCGAGCGTGCCGCCCGTGTGGCCCAGCCCGCGGCCCGACAACTGCGGCACGCGGACCCCGAACGCGGCCACCAGCGGCACCAACGGCAGCGTGATCTTGTCGCCGACCCCGCCGGTGGAGTGCTTGTCGGCGGTCGCGCCCAGCACCGAGAAGTCGAGGCGCTCGCCGGAGTTGATCATCGCGTGCGTCCACCGGACGATCTCGTCGCGCTCCATCCCGTTGAGGAAGATCGTCATCGCCAGGGCCGACATCTGCTCGTCAGCGACCACGCCGCGCGTGTAGGCGTCCACCACCCAATCGATCTGCTCGCCGGACAGGACGCCGCCGTCCCGCTTGGCCCGGATGACATCAACGGCATCGAAACGCTCAACCATGCGGGCCAGCCTAATGGGGGTGCAGTCGCACCTACCATGGCGCCATGAGCAACACCGAGACCGACCCGGACGTCCGCGTCTGCGAGCACGGCGCTCAGCACCCGCCGACGCAGGTGGACACCTACCCGCCCAAGGACGTGCCCCTCGGTGGCGAGGACGCCCTCCGCGTGCGCCGCACCCTGCCGAACATGAGCCGCTCGTTCGTCGGTGCATGGTGCTTCATCGACCACTACGGCCCCGAGGAGGGGGCCTGCATGGACGTGCCGCCCCACCCGCACACCTC
>JAUNSA010000110.1:3874-9187 GCA_030539405.1 Propionibacteriaceae bacterium | reverse complement strand
GCGGTGGGGTCGAGGCGCCGCCGGGCAGGGTGCCAGCGCACGGCGTCCGGTTGGCCGTCGGCCGACGACCGAACCAGCCGCGTCACCGTGTGGCCGCCGGAGGTGAGCAGGGCGCAGAGTTGCGTCCCGATCAGGCCGGACGCCCCGGCCACGACCACGCGGCGGGGGGACGCCGCGAGCCGCGTGTGCAGGTCCAGGTCGTCGCGGAGCTGGCGCTCGCGGAAGGCGAAGAGTCCGTCGAGCTGCATCTCGACCAGCGCCTGGTCGATGCTGCCGGGGAGGTTGACCGGCAGCTCCCAGGTGACGCGGTCGGTGATGATCGTGGAGCCGCCGGGGCCGTCGGCGAAGTCGTGTTCGTGGCGCCAGGTCTTGAAGGGGCCGCTCACCTGCTCGTCGACGAACCGCTCCCCGGGCACGAGTTCGGCGTGTCGCACCACCCAGCGGACACCGAGGGGCGCACCGCCGCGGACCCCGCGGCGGGGGAGGTTCGGGAGCAGTCCGGCGACCAGCGGGTGGCTGATCAGCAGCGTGGCCTGCGAGCCGACGTTGATGCCGTCGGTGTGCGGGGCGAGGACGGTGACCATCCCGGGTGGGGAGAGTCGCGCGAACGCTCCCGGGCGCGTGTGCCACGCGAACGCGGTCGCGCGGGGGTAGGGGTACCGGCTCACTCGCTCGAAGACGGGCATGGTCCCACCCTATGCCCCGATTTGATTAGCCAAGGTAATGAGCTAAGGTAACCACTTGTGCCTGACCGTGACCCCCTCCTGATCCTCGCGAGCGAGATCCGCTTGGCGTGCCAACACGTGAGCCGCCGCGTCCGCTACGACAACTGCCATGAGATCCCGCCGCACCAGTTCAGCGTGCTGGCCAAGCTCTCCCACGGTCCGAAGACCCCCGGCGAACTCGCCAGGATCGAGGAGGTCAGCGCCCCCAGCATGACCCGCACGGTCAACGGGCTCGTCGAGCAGGGCCTCGTGGCCCGCAACGCCGACCCCGACGACGGACGCCGCCAGCACCTCGAGCTGACCGAGTCCGGGCGCGAGATGATCGAGCGCACCCGCGCCTCCCGCGACGACTGGATGGTGCGGCGCCTCCAGGGGTTGCCCGAGGCCGACCTCGCCGTCCTGCGCGAGGCCACCGACATCCTGAAGAAGGTGATCCACGTATGAGCACGTCGACTTCGACCACCACACCCACGCCCCCCGCGGCCAAGCCTCAGGCGCGGACCTCGACGTTCGCGTCTTTGAGCGTGCGCAACTACAGGCTGTTCTTCTACGGCGGGCTGCTGTCCAACACCGGCACGTGGATGGGTCGCGTCGCGCAGACGTGGCTGGTGCTGACGATCCTGACCAACAACTCGGCCACGGCCGTGGGCTACCTCGCCGCGCTGCAGTTCCTGCCGATGGCGCTGCTCGGGCCGTGGGGCGGCGCGGTCGCCGACCGTTTCCCCAAGCGGACCATCCTCGTCTGGACCCAGGTGCTGCTGTCCATCAACGCCGGGCTGCTGGCGGTGCTCGTCCTCACCGGCACCACGCAGTTGTGGCACGTCTACGCCCTGGCCCTGATGCTCGGCGCCATCTCGGCGGTGGACAATCCGACCCGGCAGGCGTTCGCCTCGGAGATGGTCGGCCCCGACCTGTTGCCCAACGCGGTCGGCCTGAACTCGGCCTCGTTCAACGCCGCCCGTCTGGTGGGTCCGGCGGTCGCGGGGCTGCTCATTGCGTGGTGGGGCGTGGGTCCGGCGCTGGTGATCAACGCGCTCAGCTTCCTGCCCGTCATCGTCGCGCTGGTCGCCATGAACGCCGCCCAACTCAACCCCGCACCGCTGCGTCGCGGGCGCGGGGCGGTGCGCGAGGGGTTCCGGTACGTGGCGGGACGCCCCGACATCCAGATGATCATGTTCATCGTGTTCATGCTCGGCACCTTCGGCATGAACTTCCAGATCACCAACGCCCTGATGGCCACCGAGGTCTACGCGGTGGGGGCCGACGCCTACGGGGTCCTCGGCTCGGTGATGGCGATCGGGTCGCTCTCGGCAGCACTGCTGGCCGCGCGGCGTCCCCGCCCCCGCCTGAGCATGCTGCTGGGTGCCCTGGCTGGGTTCGCGCTCTCGACGACGCTGCTGGCCCTGGCGCCGACCTACCTGACCTTCGCCATCATGCTCGTACCCGTCGGGTTGACCGCCCTCACCGTGATGACGACGGCGAACGCGTCGGTGCAGCTCACCACCGAACCCGCCGTGCGCGGCCGGGTGATGGCGCTGTACATGACGATCTTCCTCGGCGGGACGCCCCTGGGGGCGCCCGTCATCGGATGGATCGGCGACGCCTGGGGCGCCCGCTGGACGCTGCTGATCGGCGGCATCGCCAGCGGGATCGCCTTCCTGATCGGCATGGCCTTCGCCCTGCGCAACAACGGATGGCGCCTGCCGTCGTGGCGTTCGCTGCGCGGCTACCCCGACCCCGCGCCGCTCGACGCCGACGAGGCCCCCACCCGTTGACCGGTCACCCCACCTGCCCGCCGAGCCCCGTCAGGCGCGGCGGTTCCAGGCCCGGATCATCGTGATCCGCGCCTCGACCTGATCGGTCGTCGCCGCGGCCAGGGGCGGACCGCCGCACTGGCGGCGCAGTTCGGCGTGAACGTGGCTGTGGGGCATCCCCTTCACGCGGGCGTACTGCGACACGAGCATGTTGAGTTCCTTGCGGCGGGTCGACAACGCCCGGTGCAGGGCCTCCTCGGGCGCGACTTTCGCGCGGCGATCGGCACGCTCGTGGCGCCGCACCTGCCGCGCCTGCCGCTCACGCAACAGGTGGGTGATCTGGTCTGGCTCCAACAGGCCGGGCAGGCCGAGGTACTCGGCCTCGTCGTCAGAGGTCGGAACCGCGTGCATCCCGAACTGTTGGGACTCGAACAGCACATGGTCGAACGTCGCCGACGACTCCATGGCCTCGAACGACCCCAGCAGATCATCGGAGGCTCCCTCGGAACGGTTCGCCCGCTCGAGGATCGCCTCCGCCTCAGCCCACACATCCACCTCGGCGGCGGCCTGCTTGCGGCCGAGCACGTGGTCACGCTGGCGCTCCAGCGAGGAGGCGTGGGCCAGGATGATCGGCACCGTCGGCAGGAACACGGTGGCCACCTCACCTCGGCGCCGGGTCCGCACGAAGCGCCCGACGGCCTGGGCGAAGAACAGGGGCGTGGAGGTCGCGGTGGCGAACACGCCCACCGCCAGGCGCGGCACGTCGACGCCCTCGGAGACCATCCGCACCGCCACCATCCACCGGTCCTCCGAGGAGGAGAACTCGTCGATCCGCGCCGAGGCTCCCGCATCATCGGAAAGCACGACGGTCGGCTTCTCCCCGGTGATGGATTCCAGCGCTCGGGCGTAGGCGCGCGCGTGGCTCTGGTTGGTGGCGATCACCAGGCCGCCGGCATCGGGCACGTGGCGGCGCACCTCACCCAACCGCCGGTCGGCCGCGCGCAGCACGGCGGCGATCCATTCGCCCTTGGGGTCCAGCGCCGTCCGCCACGCCTGGGAGGTGATGTCCTTGGTGGTCACCTCGCCGAGGTTGGTGGCCATCTCGTCGCCCGACTTGGTGCGCCAGCGCATAGGACCGCCGTAGTTCATGAACACCACCGGGCGGACGACGTGGTCGCGCAGCGCCTCGGCGTAGCCGTAGGTGTAGTCGGCCCGCGACATCATCGACCCGCCGGGCATCTGCTCATACGTCACGAACGGGATCGGGTTGTCGTCGGAGCGGAACGGCGTCCCGGTCAACATCAGCCGGCGCGTCGCGTACTGGAACGCCTCCCGGATCGAGTCACCCCACGCCAGCGCATCCCCCGCATGGTGGACCTCATCGAGGATCACCAGCGTCTCGAAGTTGGCCGCCATCGTCTGGTACGACAACATCGCCGCAGTCACCCCGGCATACGTCACCGCGACGCCGTCGAACTGCCGCGAGCGCCCGCGCTTGCGTCCGCCCGTGCCCGGGTCGAGCTGGATCCCGACCTTGGCGGCGGCGTCCGCCCACTGCACCTTGAGGTGTTCGGTGGGGGCGACCACGACCACCCGGCGGACGGTCCGGGCGTGCAGCAACTCCGAGGCCACGCGCAGCGCGAAGGTGGTCTTGCCGGCCCCGGGGGTCGCGACGGCGAGGAAGTCCCGCGGGGCCATGTCCTGGTAGAGGTCCAGCGCCTCCTGCTGCCAGGCGCGCAGCTTGGTGGCCGTGCCCCACGGGGCACGCTGGGGGAAGGCCGGACCGAGCCGGTCGAACGCAGATTGGCTCATGCGCGCGCAGCCGGGATGGGGGCGTTCGGGGAAGACATAGGTCCCCGACCTTAGCCGACGAGCTTCTCCAGTGCGTCCAACAACGGCACCTGTCCCATCGTGAGTTTGGAGCGCGCCTCCTCGACGGTGAACCAGTCCGCCCGGTCAACCTCGGGGTAGGTCTGGAACCTCCCCGACTTGCGCGGCCACTCGACCTCGAACGTGTTGCTCCCCACGAACGCCAGCTCGGCCGACGCCTCGACCGCATAGCCCCGCACCCGCTTGCCCGAGCTGAGGCGCACCTGGCCGAGGTCGATCAGTTCGCCCTCAGGCGGCGTGCAGCCGACCTCCTCGGTGAACTCGCGGCGCGCGGCGTCCTCGGGTGCCTCCTCGCCGGGGATGTACATGCCCTTGGCCAGCGACCACCCGCCGGCGTCCCGGTGCCCCCAGAACGGACCGCCCATGTGCACGATGAACACGCGCAACGCGTCGTCGGCGCGGGTGTAGGGAAGCAGACCGGCGCTGTAGAGGGGCATGCGACCCATGGTGCCCGGCGTGGTCAAGAAGGTCCACCGGGTGCGCTGGCGTCCGACCATGGACGCCGGGGCAGCGGGGTGGAACAGTAGGGACATGAGTGAACCCAAGGATGCCGACAAGGTCATCGACCCCAAGGAGCAGATGAAGGCCGCCCTCGAGGCCAAGAAGAATGCCTCTCACGGCACCGCCCAGGGCACCCAGGGTGGGCCCAAGGCGTCCGGTGGGCCGCACGGCCAGCAGGGCGGCAAGCGGACGTTCCGGCGCAAGGCGGGGGGCTGATCGACGGTGCGCATCTCGATCCCGAGGGAGACGAAGGTTCACGAGTACCGGGTGGCGATCACGCCGGTCGGGGTGCTCGAGCTGGTCACCGCGGGGCACGAGGTGCTGGTCGAGTCCGGCGCCGGGGTGGGGTCGGCGATCACCGATGAGGACTATGCCGCCGTCGGCGCGCAGATCGTCGAGACGGACGCCGCGTGGTCGGGTGAGCTGGTGCTCAAGGTCAAGGA
>JAUNSA010000110.1:0-3774 GCA_030539405.1 Propionibacteriaceae bacterium | reverse complement strand
GTCGCGGGGGTCCCGAGCGCGAAGGTGGTGGTGCTCGGCGGCGGGATCGCCGGGCAGCATGCCGCCAGCGTCGCGCGCGGACTGGGCGCCGCCGTGACGGTGCTCGACACCGACGTCGACAAGCTCCGCGAGATCAAGTGGCACTTCGACGACGCCGTGGACACCGTGATGTCCTCGGAACTGACCGTGCGCCAGCACGTGCTGGACGCCGACCTGGTGATCGGGACCGTGTTGGTCCCCGGCGCACGGGCGCCGAAGCTGGTCACCAACGAGATGGTCGCCGAGATGAAGGCGGGATCCGTCCTCGTGGACGTCGCCATCGACCAAGGTGGCTGTTTCGAGGACTCGCAGCCCACCACCCACGACGACCCGACCTTCCGGGTGCACGAGTCGGTGTTCTACTGCGTCGCGAACATGCCCGGCGCCGTCCCGAACACGTCCACGTGGGCGCTGACGAACGCCACGCTGCCGTATGTGCGGCGGATCGCCGCCGAGGGGTGGGCGGACGCCGCGGCCGCCGATCCCGCGTTGGCCCAGGGGTTGAACACCAGCGGCGGACGCCTCACCCATCCCGGGGTGATCGAGGCCTTCCCCGACCTCCCCGCCGAGGACCGGCCGTTTGACCGCCGAGGACCGGCCCCACCGCCCACGACCCGAGGAGCCCACCGTGATCACTCCCTCCGACCTCGCCGTACCCGTCGTGGCCGCCCCCATGGCCGGCGGACCCTCCACTCCCGCCCTCGCCGCTGCCGTGACGGACGCCGGGGGTGTGGGCTTCCTCGCCGCCGGCAACAAGACCGCGGACGCCCTCGCCGCCCAGATCGCCGAGACCCGCACGCTGACCAGCGGCCCCTTCGGCGTGAACTTGTTCGTGCCCGAACTCCGCGAGGATGATGCCGCGCGCCGCGAGATCAAACGCGTCGAGGCGTACCGGACCGCCCTCACCGACTGGGCCGACGAGTACGGCGTCGACCTGCCGCTGCCCCACCCCGACGACGACGATTGGGACGCGAAGCTCGACCTCCTCGAGGCCGACCCCGTGCCGGTCGTGTCGTTCACGTTCGGCCTGCCGCCGGCCGAGGCCGTGCTGCGCCTGCACGCCGTGGGGACGGCCGTGTGGGCGTCCGTCACCTCCGTCGCGGACGCCGTGGTGGCGGCCTCGCGCGGGGTGAATGCCCTCGTGGTGCAGGGCACCGAGGCCGGCGGACACCGCGCCACCGCCCACTGCGTCGACGTCGCTAACGATGCGAGCACGATCGCCTTGGTGGCCGCGGTGCGCTGGGTGGTCGACCTGCCCGTCATCGCGGCCGGCGGCATCATGGACGCCGCGGGTGTCCACGACGCGATCATGGCCGGGGCATCAGCCGCCCAGTGCGGCACCGCCTTCCTGCTCACCCCTGAGGCGGGGACCTCCGAGGTACTCCGGCAGGCACTGGTGAACGATGAGTTCACCGACACCGTGGTCACCAGGGCGTTCACCGGACGCCTCGCGCGCAGCCTCGCGAACCGTTGGACCGCCGAGTTCACGGACGCCCCCGCGTTCTACCCGGCCGTCCACCAGGTCACGTCACCGTTGCGCGCCGCGGCCGCCCAGGCCGGGGACGCCCAACGCGTCCACCTGTGGGCCGGCACCGGCTGGCGGCAAGCCCGCACCGAGCCAGCCGCCGACGTGGTCGCCCACTTGGCAGGCTGAGGCGCTCCTCTGTCAGCAGCCGGTCCTCGGCAACCAAACCACCGGTCCTCGGGACCAAAACCGCCGGTCGTCGGCGAATCAGACGTGCGCGGCGGTGACGATGTTGTTCAGCACCGTGGGCAGTCCACGGGTGAAGGACCGTCCGACGATGCGATCCCAGAGCCGGGACAACGGACCGCTGATGGTCAGCGTGTGCGTCAGCACCCAGGCATCGGGGTCGAGCTCGGCGTCGGACTCGTGCAGGTCCGGATCGTCGACGGGACGCGTGAGGGTGTGCTCGAACAACGACACGGCGAGGGGCAGTTTGGTCTCCAGGCTGAAGCGCAGGTTCTGTCGGTCCACCTCGACGAGCTTGAAGGGGGTCCTGAAACCGCCGCGCGGCACGATGAACCCGATGGCCCCCTTGGCGACCGGACCGTTCAGTTGGGCCTTGCTGATGTCCGGGTCGTCGAGGGGCCAGTTCTCGACGTCGGTCCAGCGCGCCCAGACAACCGACGGATCGACGGCTGCCGTGATGCTGTGGCTGTGGACTCCCATGAAACTCCCCCTTGTGACGGATCCATTGTGGTCCCCGGCACAAGGGGCCGTGCCCGGGCGTCCACAACAGCGGTCTGCCAGACTCACCAGTGCGACCACGACAGGAGGCTGCCATGTCCCCCGAACTGACGGAACTGCCCACCGGCCTGCTCATCGGTGGGCGCTGGCGTCCGGGCGGGCGCGGCACGTTCGCCGTCGACAATCCGGCCACCGGCCAGCCGATCGCGCAGGTGGCGGACGCCGACGTGGCCGACGGTCGGGCGGCACTGGACGCCGCGACGGACGCCGCCCGCGGTTGGGCGCGCACGCCGGCCCGGGAGCGTGCCGAGCTGCTGCGCCGCGCCTTCGAGGCCGTCACGGCCCGCACCGAGGACCTCGCCACGGTGATGACGCTCGAGATGGGCAAGCCGCTCGCCCAGGCGCGCGGTGAGGTCGCCTATGGCGCCGAGTTCCTGCGGTGGTGTTCGGAGCAGGCCGCGCATGCGTCCGGCACCTACCGCCCCTCCCCCGAGGGTGGGCTGCGCCAGCTCGTGGTGAAGCGTCCGGTGGGTCCGTGCCTGTTGATCACGCCGTGGAACTTCCCGCTCGCCATGGCCACCCGCAAGGTCGCCCCAGCGCTGGCGGCGGGGTGCACGATGGTCTTGCGGCCGGCGTCCCTGACGCCGTTGACGGCTCTGTTGTTCGCGCAGATCCTCACCGAGGTCGGGGTGCCGGACGGCGTGGTGAACGTGATCACCTCCAGCGAGCACGACGTCACGGACGCCCTCATCGCCGACCCGCGGCTGCGCAAGCTGTCCTTCACGGGGTCGACGCCGGTGGGGCAACAGCTCCTGCGCCAGGCCGCCGACAACGTGCTGAAAACATCGATGGAGCTCGGCGGCAACGCCCCGTTGATCGTGTTCGAGGACGCCGACCTGGACGTCGCCGTCGAGGGGGCGGTGGCGGCCAAGCTCCGCAACATGGGCGAGGCGTGCACGGCGGCCAACCGGTTGATCGTCCATGCCGACGTCGCCGACGAGTTCGGACGCCGCCTGGCCGACCGGTTCGCCGCCCAGCAGGTGGGCGATGGCCTGGACGCCGCCACCGAGGTCGGTCCGCTCATCACCGAACAGGCGCGCGCGGGCGTCCATGACCTGGTGCAGGACGCCGTGGCTGACGGTGCGCGCGTGCTGACCGGCGGCGAACCCGCCGAGGGGCCGGGGTGGTTCTATCCGCCGACGGTGTTGATGGGCGTTCCGCGCGGGTCGGCGGTCCTGGACCAGGAGATCTTCGGCCCCGTCGCCCCGATCACCACGTTCACTTCCGAGGACGAGGCGCTCACGCTGGCCAACGACGCCGCCGTGGGGCTGGCCGGCTACGTGTTCACCCGCGACATGTCCCGGATGCTGCGGATCAGCGAGACCCTCGAAGTCGGCATGATCGGCGTCAACACCGGACTCATCTCGAACGCCGCCGCGCCGTTCGGCGGCGTCAAGCACGCCAGCCTCGGACGCGAGGGCGGCGACCACGCGCTCGACGAGTTCACCGAAGAGGTCTACGTGGCG
>JAUNSA010000109.1 GCA_030539405.1 Propionibacteriaceae bacterium | reverse complement strand
CCTCGGGCGTGATCTTGGCCAGGCACTGGCGGTCGGCCGAACACGACACGGCGATGGCGATGGGCAGCGAGGCGCCGTGGCGGGGCAGGCGGATCACGCGGACGTCGTGGCAGAAGTACTTGCCACCGAACTGGGCGCCGATGCCGAAGTCCTGCGTCAGCTTCAGCACCTTCTGCTCGAACTCGACGTCACGGAAGCCGTGCGCGGAGATCGAGCCCGAGGTGGGCAGCGTGTCGAGGTACTTCGCCGAGGCGTACTTGGCGGTCTTCAGTGCGAACTCCGCGGACGTGCCGCCGACGACGATCGCCAGGTGATACGGCGGGCAGGCGGCGGTGCCGAGTGCGCGGAGCTTCTCGTCGAGGAAGCGCATCATGGCGTCCTCGTTCAGGACGGCCTTGGTCTCCTGGAACAGGTAGCTCTTGTTGGCCGAGCCGCCACCCTTGGCCATGAACAGGAACTTGTACTGGTTCTCGTGGCCGGGCGCGGTGTCGGCGTACAGCTCGATCTGCGCGGGCAGGTTGGAGCCGGTGTTCTTCTCCTCCCACATGGTGATCGGAGCGTTCTGCGAGTAGCGCAGGTTGAGCTTGGTGTAGGCGTCGTAGATGCCCTTGGACAGCGGCTTCTCATCGGTGCCCTCGGTCAGCACCTGCTGGCCGCGCTTGCCCATGACGATCGCGGTGCCCGTGTCCTGGCACATCGGCAGGACGCCACCGGCGGCGATGTTGGCGTTCTTGAGCAGGTCGAGTGCCACGAACTTGTCGTTGTCGGACGCCTCGGGATCATCCATGATCTTCCGCAACTGGGTCAGGTGCGCCGGACGCAGGTAGTGGGCGATGTCGTGCATCGCGACCTCGGACAGCTTCTCGAAGACCTCCGGGGCGATCTTGAGGAACTTCCGGCCGTCGGGGCCCTCGACGGTCTCGATGCCTTCCTTCGTCACCAGACGGTACGGCGTCTCGTCGGCACCGATCGGAAGCATGTCTTCGTAGAGGAACTCAGCCATTTCCACTCCTTCGTCGCAGGCAGGGTCATTGTCCCACAGGCACCCCCGACGCCTCCCCCTCGGCTGCCCCGCGACTGCCCGCCCTCGGCGTTCGGCGCCGACGGCTACAGTGGGGAGACGGCACCATCAACCACCACCGGACGAGGGGGGCCACCTTGTACGGCTCAACGACCCATGCCGAGACGAATGCGCTGCTGAATCAACTGGCAGACGCCCATCGTCCCCTGGTCGTGTCCCACGGCGGCGTCGCGGTGGGCAGCATGCCGAGCAACACCACCCTGGCGGCGCGTGCCGCCCTGCTGTCCGGCGCCGACCTGGTCAAGGTGGACGTCTCCAGCAGCGTCGACAACGTCTTCTACGCCTTCCACGACGGGTTCGAGGCAGAGCTGTTGGGCGTGGACCGCAACATCCAGGCCATGACGGCCGCCGAGATCGGCGAACTCAGCTACCAGTGGAAGGACCGCCCGGGACGCCGCTGCTCCGTCGAGCGCCTGACCACCCTGCTGTCGGCCTTCAAGGGGCGTCCGGTGGTGTTCGCCCTCGACCGGTCGTGGTGGCGTTGGCCCACGCTGCTGCGCGTGCTGGACGGCCTGGGCATGACCGACCAACTCCTGCTCAAGGTGCCCGCCTGGGAGGCGATCGCGCTCGAGAAGCTGCGCCAGCACCGCACGAAGTACCCGGTGCTGCCCATCTGCGGGACGCCCGAGGAGTTCTTGATGCTCCCCATCCACGACGACGCGATCAACATCGTCGGGGTCGAGTTGACCGCCTTCGACGACGATTCGCCCTGGCTGCTGCCCGACATGCTCGACGAGATCCGGCGCAACGACCTGTTCACGTGGGTGAACTCCGAGACCCTCACCACGGGCATCCCGTTGTTCGCCGGTTACGACGACGAGCGTGCGGTGTCGGAGAGCCCCTCGGCGGCTTGGTCGCGCATCCTCGACCTGGGGGTGGACGCCGTCCAGACCGAGCTGCCCTGGCTGCTGTACCACCTGCGCTCGCGTCGCGAACGTCCCTGACCGTTGTATCCTGTAGGGCGTGCCTCACGATGTTCCCGGTAGTCGCGACTGGTTCCGGCCGGTCGCGCTGGTGTTGGGCGTCCTGGCCGTGCTCGCCATGGTCGGTGGGCTGCTGTTGATCGCCAGCGCCTTCTTCTGGGTGGGGGTCTGAGATGCGTTACGACGACCACCTGCCCGACGAGCTGCTCCCCGATGTCTGGGAGCGTGACCGGACGCCGGCGGACGCCTCGACCGGCGGCCACGGGTTGGGCATCCGCGTGACCGCCCTGTTCGTCGCCCTGACCCTCGTGGTCATGACCGTCGGCATCATGGTGTTCACCACGGGGTTCGGCATCCCGCTCTGACCGCTTTCCGCTGAACGACCCCCTCAGGCTCGGGCCCGCAGCCGGCCCTCGACCACGTCCTGCAACGCGTCGACGGTCTCGGGCAGCAGGTCGAGCCCCAGCGTCCGAGCCGTCCGGACGACCCGGTGCGCCAGCCTCTCGACCTCATCGAGGCGTCCGGCCGCGTGCTCGGTGCGGAGGCGCTCGACCAACAACAGTTCATCGTCCGGTGCTGCGACCAGCCCGCGATGGGCGGCCCACCGCGACAGCTCGAGATCACCCGCCTCCCGTGCCTTCCGGGCGGCGAGGACGCCGAGGTCCCGGATGAGTGCCGTGGCGTCGGAGCGGAACTCCTCGGCCCAGCCCCACTGGCCCGGGGCGGCGTCCGCCAGCGGTGCACCCCGGACCAACTCCAGCGCGGCGACGAGCCGTTCGAGGGGAAGCCGCGCCACTCCCCCGGTCACGAGCAGGGAGAGCCTCTCCCAGTCGGAGGTGATTGCCGGGTCGAGGGTGATCCGCCCCGAGTAGGCGTCCGGCAGGTAGAGGGCACCGTCCGGACGCCGCCCCAACCAGGTCCGCAGGCGGCTCATGTTCGAGCGCCGGGTGCCATCGGCCACCATCAGCGCGGACATCATCTGCGCCGGCGTCGACCCCGGGTTGAGGTGGAGCCAGGCGGCGTACTCCAGGCACTGGCGGACGGCGCGCGCCGGTGGCTCGCCCGCGCAGCCGTGGAGCTCGATGGGGCCGAGCAACCCCACCCACGGGCCGGCGGTGGCGACCGGCTCCGGAGCCGGGTGCAGGGCGATGATGTTCACGGGGTCCTCCCCTGGGGTCTCCCACCAGGGCGCAGGCTCGCCGGTGGTGTCGTTCGTGCGTTCGTGCAGGGCGGCGAGGGCGCCGCGGGTGGCGGACGGGACGGTCTGCGGGGTCGCCCGCACCGTGCCGGCGGTCACGCTCCGGTGGCCGGTGGCGTCGCGGGTCAGGGCCCAGTCGTGCTGCTGGTCCGCGCCCGGAGGCAGGACCGTGATGGCGGCCACCCCGCACCCGCGGGCCGTGGCGTCCTCGAGCCGCGCGATCTGCTCGGCGTCGGGCAGCGTCTCGAAGACGACCACCTGCACCGACCAGGCCTCGGCCAGGTCGGGGTCCAGGCGTCCGGCGTCCCACGCGCCGGCGTCCAGGAATCGCGACCGCTGGTCGACGAGGCGTTCCACCGTCCGGACGCCCTCCTCGGTGTCGGCCAGGGCGACGATCCGACCCTCGCCCGTCGCGTCCACGAAGGCCGGGTCCTCGGTGACGGCCACCAGGTCCAGCTCGGCCGACCACCGCGCACACGACAACTCCACGAGCAGGCCCGAGAGCACCTCCTGGGCCCCGCCTTGGCCGTCATCGCGGATCCCCAGGACGCCCGCGGCCAGGGCATCCACCAGCAGCAGGCTGCCCTCCTCGACCTCGCCGAGGGTCACGAGCGCCGGGTAGGCGACCGGATGGTCCACGTCGTCGAGGGCGGACGCCCCCGCCCACGAGATCGCGATCGCGTCCCCCACCAGGACGAACCCCGGCGGGGCGGAGGTGGCGTCCGTGCAGTGGAAGGTGACGTCCTGAGCGGTCACGACCACCCGCTCCAACCGCGGCGCCGGCGTCCCGGACTGCCACCAGTGCCGCGCCAGGTGGCGTTGCGCACGGTCCAGCAGCAGCGGCCGGTCGGGGGCTTGTTCGGGGGCTTCCTCGGGGTGCGCCATCTGCCTCAGGGCCACCTCGTAGCGCGCGTCCGTGGCGTCGGGGGCGGCGTACCGGCGACCCAACGGGCGCTGCACGGCCTGCAGGTGACGACGGACGCCGAGACCACCGAGCACTGCCGCCGCCGACAGCGCCGACAGCCCGCCGAGAAGGCGTGATGCCGGGGCGGCGTCCCCATCGGGAGCGAGCCGGGCGACGGCCACGGTCGGTGTGGACGCCGGCGTCCCCCCGGTCGGGGAAAGCGCCGGAGGCACGGCCTCGGGGAGGACCACCTCGAGCGATGGCTCCTCGGCGGATTCAGCGACCTCAGGTTCGTCATCGATCGGTTCAGCGTCCACCGATTCCGCCGGCGACGTGCTGGGTGCGGGCAACGCGAGCACCCAGCCGGGGTGGATGAGGTCGGGATCGGCGATGGTGTCCCGGTTGAGGTCGTGCAGTTCGGGCCACCGGTCGGCCTCGCCGAGGTGGTCGCGGGCGAGGCCGCTGAGGGTGTCCCCTTCCGTCACGGTCACGGACTCGGCCGGCTCCGGGATCGCCAGGGTCGTACCGGGCACCAGCCTCGCCGTCGGGTCCGCGCCCAGGGAGGGGTTGGCGGCCACGATCGTGCGCCAGCGGGCGCCCTCGCCGTAGTAGTGCTGGGCCAGGCTCCACAGGTCGTCGCCGGCCGTGACGGTGTGGTTGACCTCCGCCTCTGGGGCATCGTGGACCTCAGCGGGGGCGTCCGGTTCGCGCACGTCGGCGAGCTCGACCACCGTCGCTGGCACGAGGGGGGTCGCCAGCGGCGGCGGGAGCGGCTCGCTCGCCTGGGCGGTCAGGGCGGTGCCGCTGAGCATCATCGTGATCAGCGTGGACGCCAACGCCCGAGGCAGGCCCAGGCCGGGGGTGGGCAAGACGAACCGGCGCCCCGAGACGGCCACGGCGAGTTCGATGGCCAGGCCGAGCATCCAGGCGGCCCAAGCGAGCCAGCCGAGGACGGTGAGCCCACCCAACAGCACCCGGACGTCGGTGACGCTCCACAGGTGGATCGCCCCCCAGTCGGTGAATCCCCACGCCAGCAGGGCCGCGGGCGGGCCGATGGCCAGCGCCACGACGATGATCAGGGCCAGTAGGCGGCGCATCAGCGTCTCCCTCGGTAGCGGTCGAGCGGGGACGTGGCGTCCCGTTCGACGGTGACGGTGCCGGGGACGCCCGGCAGGAGCAGGTCGGCCAGCGGGACGTGGCAGCGCACGGTCACGACGACCGAGCCGGCCACGCCCACCGGGTGGGCGAAGGCGCTGACGTCGGCGCTGACGTCCGGGGGTCCGGAGCAGCGCGTGTCCGAGGCGGCCGCATCCGATGCCACGACCGTGGCCGCACGCTCCCGGGCCTCGTGGCCCGCGCGGGCCAGCGTGGCCGAGCGGGCGGCCGAGTCGGCCCATTGCTGGACGTTGATGCGGGCCAGCGCGAGGCGTCCGCCCCCGGTCACCAGCGCGATGATCAGGACCAGCGCCGGGACGAGGATCGCCATCTCGACCGACACCGACATTCCGCGCTCCCCGCGGCGCGCGCTCATGGCCGGACCACCCGTTCGAGCGGGCGGGTGGCCTGCTCGCTGACCCGGGTCTGGCCGAGGTCGAAGAACGTGGGCATCCGTCCGCGGACCGTGGCGCGGGCGTCCGTGGCGGTGACCTCGAGGTTGATCTCGAGGTCAGTGAGCCCGGCCGCCCCGGCGATGGCGTGCCCGACCGCGCGCGCCTCGGACGCCCCGACTCCGGTCAGGGCGGCCTCCTCGGCGGTGGCGATCGCGGCGTGCGCAGCAGCGGTGCGCCCGTAGGCCCACAGCCCCACCTGGATCGTCCCCAGCACGATCACCAGGACGACCGGCACGAGCATCGACCATTGGACCGAGCCGGACAGCCCGCGTTGGTCGCGTGGTGCGGGGCCGGCCGCAGGCGGGGCGGTGGGCACGGCCGTCAGAGCCCCTTCTCGGCCAGCTTGGCCGTGACGAACGCGATGACCGCGGCCGCGATCAGGCCGCCGACGGTGACGGCGCCGGCCACGAGCAGGGCCTGCTCGGTCGACTGGGACAGCCCGCGCTCGCCGCGCGCGGGACGCTGGTCGAGGAAGCGGCGCAGGCGGTCGCGCCCCTGCAGGACGCTGCCGACGGTGCGGTGGACCAGGGCACGAGGGGCCAAGGTGGTGGTGGACATTGGGTTTCTCCTTCAGGGTGGGTGGGTCAACCGCTGGTCACGAGCGTGAGCAGCGGAGGTATGAGGAAGAACAGGGCGAACGCCAGCGACGGGACGACCATCCACAGCGTCATTCGCTCGGAGCCTTCGGTGGCGGTGATCTTGAGGGCGTTGAGGTGGGCGTCACGCAGTTCTCGGACGCGAGCGCGCAACGCCAGCGACAAGGAGGCGCCGGACTCGTCCAGCCGCATCACGTCGGCGAGGTCCCGCAGCGCGGGAAGCTCCAACTCCTGGCCGAGGGCCTTGAGGTCGGCGTAGGGCGCACGCTGTTGGAGCCGGGCGCGCTCCAGGGTGGCGCGGATCGCGGCGAAGACCGGGGCATCGGACAGGGCGGCCGCCGCCTGCAGGGCCTGGGTGCCGGACTGGTTGGCCAGCCGCTCCAAGGTGACGAGGTCGAAGAAGGTCAGCAGCGATTCGGTGGCGTCCTCGGTGGCCTCGGCGCTGGCGCCACGCAGGAGGACATCGGGCAGGATGAAGCCCACCACGCCCAGGATCGGGCTGGCGAGCGCGGGCAGGGCCGCCACCTCGCCGACGGTCACCCAGACGACGATCACCGCGAGCACCGGCAGCAGGAGCCCGGCCACGCCGCCCAGCACCTTGTGGGTGTAGTGCTGCGACACCGAGCGCCCACGCAGGCGCAGGTTCCGTTCGAGCTCGGCCCCGACGACGACCCGGTAGCTGCGCAACCACCAGGCACCCAGGCGTTCGGCGCCCGAGGGCTGGGCGTCGTCGGTCACCGGGGGCGGTGCGACGTCCTCGGCCAGGACGCCCAGGGCATCGGCCAGGCGTGGGTGGCGGGGCCGGAAGGCCACCACGACCAGGAACAGGCCGAGCCCGACGGCGGCGCCGGGGCCGATCAGCAGGAGCGCGTTCATGAGGTCCCCCGCAGGATGCGGTCGCGCTCGCGCGGCAGTGTCATCCGGCGCAGCATGATCAGCGACCCCACATAACAGGCCAGCAGGACGCCGAGGATGACCTGCCCCATCGGCGTCCCGTACGGGGCGAAGAAGTCGCGGGCCAGCAGCATCGAACCGCCCAGCAGCACCAGGGTCACGATCGTCACCTGCTTCACGACGACGCGCGGCTTCGACCGCTCGGCCTCGATCTCGCGCAGGGCCTTCAACCGGTCCTGGATCGTGTCGGCCAGCGCGGCCAGGGTTGCGCTGGCACCATTCCCCCCGCGCTCGGCCGCCAGGACGAGGGCGGCCAGGACGGCGTCCGCATCGGGGGAGCCGAGGTCGTCGGCCAGCGCCAGGAGGGCGTCCGGTGTCGACCAGCGGTCATCGAGGCGGCGCACCAACAGGACGAGGTGGTCGGCCAGCATCGGCGGCGCCGTCCGGGCCGAGAGCCGCAGCGCATCGGTGATCGACTTGCCGGTGGACATGGTCGCGGTCAGGGAGCGCACCCAGCGGTCGAGGGCCTGCAGCAGTTCGATCTGCGTCTGGGGCGGCGCGCTGAGCAGGTGCGGGATGCCGATGGCGGCCAGGGGGACGACGACGAGCATGAGCGGCCACTGGGTCCACACGGCGACGGCGACGCCGCCGAACGCTCCTGCGAGCACGAGGACGCGGGTGCGGCGCGACAGGGAGCGCACCTTGTCCACAGCCTGTGTCCACAGACCTGTGGATGACGGCTTGGAGGGTGTGGACACCAGCACGCCCGCCGCCGTCGCGGCCAGGATCACCACGCCCGCCGCGAACAGCATCGCCCCGAGGACGGCCACCATCAACGTCATGACACGGCCCTCCAGCTGGGAAGGAAGGGCGCGAGCTCCTGCAGCATTCCCGGCTCGGGCTGGAAGCGCTCCGGCTCGCCCGGGCCGGCCGCCTGGTAGACGATGTGGGTGACCGGGCGGTTGCCCTCCATGGCTCCGGTCAGGGCGATCACCTGCGAGATCTGCCGCGTGCGGGTGCCGCCGCGCCACGTCTCGTCGATCAACTGCAGATGGACGATCAG
This sequence comes from Propionibacteriaceae bacterium, assembly GCA_030539405.1. Classification (GTDB taxonomy): domain Bacteria; phylum Actinomycetota; class Actinomycetes; order Propionibacteriales; family Propionibacteriaceae; genus Propioniciclava. The sequence continues at coordinate 933 of JAUNSA010000109.1, read as the reverse complement.
GCCGATGTGGAGCGCAATCTGCCGATACGCCTCGTCCACGCTGAGGACCCCACCCTGGGCCACCCGCGCGGCCAGCCGGTCCACCGTCGAGGTGGCCGAGTGCGAGTGCGTCGTACTCATCGTTCCGGCTCCGGACTGCATGGCTTCAAACATCGCGCCGGCCTCCACGCCGCGCACCTCGCCGACGACCAGCCGGGAGAGGTTCTGCCGCAGCGCCTCCGGGATGAGCTCGGCGACCGTGAACTCGCCGAGCATGCGTCCGTCGGCCACCTCGCCCAGACCCACGCGTGCTTGGAGTGCGACCATGTTGCGGCGTCCGGGCTGCAGGTGGGTGAGCAGCTCGTAGTCCGTCTCGAGGGTGCCGAAGCGTTCGTTGGCCGGGATGGAGGCGATCAGCGCCCGCAGCAAGGTGGTCTTGCCGGCGCCTTGGTCGCCGGCGATGACGATCGAGGTGCGGTTCAGCACCGCGGCGTGCAGGAGGCGTCCGACCTCGTCGGGCAGCATGCCCCGGTCCACCAGGTCGGGCAGGTCGATGGTGGTCAGGATGTGCTGCCGGATGACGATCGACGGTCGGAAGGACAGGCCGAACCCGATGGCGTGCAGGCGGTGCCGATCGCCGAGCGCGAGCGTCATGGTCGGGTGGGCGTCGTCGAACGGACGCGGTGGGTTCACCGATTCGCCGAGGAACCGGATCGCCTCGACCAGCTCCTCGTCGCTGTCGGCCACCGGCGGCATCGGCTCACGCCGTCCGTCGCCGTACTGGACGACGACCGAGTCGTAGCCGTGGATCTCGATGTTCTCCACGTCCGGGAGCGCGAAGAGGGGCTGGAGGCGTCCGTAGCCGAAGATCGCGTCCTCGACGGCGTCGACGTAGGCACGCTCACGCTCGACCGTCCAGAGTTCACCGAGCAGCGTCTGGTCCTCGGCGTGGCT
>JAUNSA010000257.1 GCA_030539405.1 Propionibacteriaceae bacterium | reverse complement strand
TTTCGCGGAGTCCGGTGTCGGGGCGTCCGATGTGGAGGCAGGGACGCGCACCAGGGGCGTCCCGTTGCAGGTGGCACCGCCGCCGCGTTCGGCGACGTACAGGTCGCCGCGTTGGGGCTGCCAGATCCAACCGCGGGTGGTCGCGCCGTCGCGGACCTCGGCGACCATGACGCCGAAGTCGGGGCTGCCCGAGGCGAAGTTGCGCGTGCCGTCGACGGGGTCGATCACCCAGGCGTGGGCGGCCCCGGCCAGTCCACGGGGCAGGCTCGGGTCGGCGAAGCTGGCCTCCTCACCGACGACGAGGGCGTCCGGTGTTGCGGCGCGGAACGCGGCGGTGAGTTCGGCCTCGGCCTCGCGGTCGGCGATGGTGACCACGTCGCCGGGGCGCTTGTGTTCGACCTCATGGGCGTCCAGGGCCCGGAACCGCGGCAGGATCACGCGGTCGCAGACCTCGGCGATGAGCTCGCTGACGGCGTCGGTGCGCATCAGGAATCCCGATCCAGGTGGTCCTCGGTGACGAAGTCGATGAGCTTCTCCACCTCGGTGAGCAGGCGCGGGTCGAGGTCCTTCCACCCGGTCACCCGGCCCAGGATGCGCTGCCAGCCCCGCGCCACGTCGGCCTGGTCGGCGTGCGGCCAGCCGAGGGCGGCGAGCGTGCCCTTCTTCCAGTCGGTACCGCGCGGGATGTCGGGCCAGCGGTCCAGGCCGAGGCGGGCGGGCTTGATGGCTGCCCAGATGTCGATGTAGGCGTGGCCGGTCACGAACACGTGCTCGCCGGAGACCTGCTCGACGATGCGGGACTCCTTGGTGCCGGGCACGAGGTGGTCGACCAGGACGCCGAGGCGGCGGCCCCGGACCGGCGCGAACTCGGCGACGATCGCGGGCAGGTCGTCGATGCCGCCCAGGTACTCCACGACGACGCCGACGTGGCGCAGGTCGGCGCCCCACACCTTCTCGACCAGCTCGGCGTCGTGGCGACCCTCCACGTAGATGCGGCTGGGCAGGGCGACCTTGGCCTTCTCGGCGGGGCCGACGCGCGATCCGGACGCCGTGTGCGTGCGCTGGTACTCCTGGGCGCGATCGCGGGCGGTGGGAGCCTTGCGGGCGGGCGCGGTGAGGTCGATGGGCTGGCCGTCCAGCCAGAAGTTGGGACCGAACGGGAAGCTGCGCCGCTTGCCCTTGCGGTCCTCGAGGACGACGATGCCGTTCTCCCAGCCGACGACCGCCCCGACGAAGCCGGAGGTGGGCTCCTCGAGGACCAGGTCACGCTCCACGGGGGTCTTCGTGGCGGTCGGTCGGTTGGCCTGCTGCCAGCCCTTGGCCAGGACATCACCTGCGTATCGATCCACGACGATCACCCTACGCGGGGGCCGGCGGCGAATCTGTGACACCATCGTGGGCATGGCGCAGATCGAGACCCTGGACGTGGGCGGGAGCATCCGCCTGGGTCAGTTCCTCAAGCTGGCGAACGTGGCCGACACGGGCGGGATGTCCCGTGAGCTCATCGCGGGTGGCTTGGTCTCGGTCAACGGCGAAGTGGACCTGCGGCGCGGCCGCCAACTCACCGCCGGCGACGTGGTCCGCATCGACACCGGCGAGCAAGTCGTCGACCTTCGCGTCGGCTGATC
>JAUNSA010000108.1 GCA_030539405.1 Propionibacteriaceae bacterium | reverse complement strand
CCGGTCCTCGGCGTTACGGGCGCAGCCCGGAAGGGCGCACGCTGATGGTTTCGACGGTGGCGTCCGCGTCGGCCTCCAGCGCGAACGCGACGGCCTTGGCGACCGACGTCACCGTCAACGCGATCGACGGGTCGTAGTCGCGACCCTCGGCGGCCTGGAGTTCACGCTGCATGTCGGTGTCGACCCGTCCGGGGTGGACCGAGCACACCCGCACCGCCCCGCGCTCCTCCGCGCGCAAGGCGTCCGCCCACGCCCGCACCGCGAACTTGGACGCCGCGTACACGGCCCCGTTCGGGCCGGCGTTGAACCCCGACCCGGAGTTGACCACCACGACGGTCCCGCTGGCCTCGCGCAGCGAGGGCAACAGCAACCGGGTCAGGTCGGCCACGGCCACGACGTTGACCTCCATGACGCGGCGCCAATCCTCGCGCCGGGTGTCCTCGACCGAGCCGTACCCGACGACGCCCGCGGAGTGCACCACGGCGTCCACGCTGCCCAACTCGGCAACGGCTACCGCCACGGCGTCCTCGTCGGTGAGGTCGCAGACGAAACCCACGGCGTCCGGACAGTCGTCGACCACCGCGGCGACGGCCTCGGCCGACGTGCCGCCGACGACGACCCGCCACGACTCGCACAACTGCCGCACCACCTCGCGGCCGATGCCGCGCGTCCCGCCCGTGACGAGCACGGTGGGGCGGGGCATCGCTCGGCGCAGGCCCGAGGCGCGCTTGGCCCGCGCCATCAGCCCTCCGCCAGGTTCGCGAGCACCTCGTCGAGGTCGTCGGGCTTGACCAGCACCTCGCGCGGCTTCGACCCCTCCGAGGGGCCGACGATGCCGCGGGTCTCCAGGATGTCCATGAGGCGTCCGGCCTTGGCGAACCCGACGCGCAGCTTGCGCTGCAGCATCGAGGTCGAGCCGAGCTGCAGGTTCACGACCAGTTGCGCGGCCTCGAGCACCAGCTCCAGGTCGTCGCCGATGTCCTCGGCGACCTTGGTCGACTCCTGCGGGGCTGCGACGTCCTCGCGGTACTGCGGGGCCAACTGGTCGGTGACGTGCTTCACGACCGAGCGGATCTCGGCCTCGGTCACCCACGCACCTTGCACGCGGACGGGCTTGGAGGCCCCCATGGGCAGGAACAGCCCGTCGCCCTGGCCGACGAGCTTCTCGGCACCGGGCTGGTCCAGGATGACGCGCGAGTCGGTCATCGACGACGTCGCGAACGCCAGCCGGCTCGGCACGTTCGCCTTGATCAGGCCCGTGACCACGTCGGTCGACGGACGCTGCGTGGCCAGCACCAGGTGGATGCCGGCCGCGCGCGCGAGCTGGGTGATGCGGACGATGGAGTCCTCGACGTCGCGCGGGGCGACCATCATCAGGTCGGCGAGCTCGTCGACGATCACCAGCAGGTAGGGGTACGGCGCCAGGACCCGCTCCGACCCGGGCGGCAGCTTCACCTGCCCGGCGCGCACCGCCTTGTTGAAGTCGTCGACGTGGCGGAACCCGAAGGCGGCCAGGTCGTCGTAGCGGGTGTCCATCTCGCGGCAGACCCACTGCAGCGCCTCGGCGGCCTTCTTGGGGTTGGTGATGATCGGCGTGACCAGGTGCGGGATGCCCTCGTAGTTGGTGAGCTCCACGCGCTTGGGGTCGACCAGCAGCAGGCGCACCTCGTCGGGGGTGGCCCGCATCATGATCGAGGTGATCATCGAGTTCACGAACGACGACTTGCCCGAACCGGTCGCGCCGGCGACCAGCAGGTGCGGCATCTTGGCCATGTTGGCCACGACGTAGCCGCCCTCGACGTCCTTGCCCAGGCCGACCGTCATCGGGTGGTGGTCGTTGCGGGCGCGGTTGGAGCGCAGCACGTCGCCCAGCGAGACGATCTCCTTGTCGGTGTTCGGGATCTCCACCCCGATCGCCGACTTGCCCGGGATCGGGCTGAGGATGCGCACATCGGCCGATGCCACGGCGTAGGCGATGTTCTTGCCCAACGCGGTGACCTTCTCAACCTTGACGCCGGTGCCGAGCTCGACCTCGTAGCGGGTGACCGTCGGGCCGCGGGTGTAGCCGGTGACAGTGGCGTCGATGCCGAAGTCGCGGAACACCTCGCCCAGGCGCCCCACCACGGCGTCGGACGCCTCGGTGCGGCTCTTCGGCGCGGAGCCGGGCTTGAGCACCTGCTGCTCGGGCAGGACGTACTGGACGTCTCCGCTCAGCACGGACTGCTCGGCCCGCAGGGGCTCGTTGGAATGGGTGGGGGGCTGGAGGTCCTGGGGAGCCTCGACCGCGATTTCGACCGGCGCGTCCACCGCGCCGGGGGCCTTGCCCGCCGTGACCGGACGCCGTTCGTCCTCGTGGGCGTCCACGTCGTAGACGTCGACGGGTTCCTCGACGAAAGCAGGCTCGTCGTCGATCGCCGGCGCATCGAGGACCAGCGGGGTGTCGTAGGCCTCGTCTACGCCATAGGCGAGCTCGGGCGTCCGCTCGGCCGGGGTGTACCGCTCGCGCAGGGCCCGCGCGCGCTGGGGCACTTCGTACAGCGGGATGCCCGTGATCACGAGCGCCCCGAACACCGCCATGACGACCAGCACGGGCACGGCCACCCACACCGTGGCGAGGTCGACCAGGAACGAGCTGGGGATGAAGCCCAGCGCCCCGCCGGCCGCGCGCATCGCCTCGGCGTCGCTGGGGCCGGGGACGCCCTTGGCCACCGAGACCAGGCCCAGCACGCCCAGGGAGAACACGAGCCAGCCCACAGGCTGGCGTCCGGTGGGGCCGTTCGCCTCGGGGTCGCGCAGCGTCCGCCAGGCCATGCCGAACAGGGCCAGCGGCAACGCCACGCTGGCCGCACCGAACACGGTGGTGAACCCGACGCGCAGGCCCTCACCGACCGGGCCGGGCAGCAGGAACCAGAACGCCGCCACCGTCAGGATGCCCAGCACCACCAGCAGCAGGCCGGTGCCATCGCGGCGCAGCGCCGGGTCCAGGTCGCGGACGCCGCTGCCCAGGCTGCGCACCAGGCCGCCGAGCAGGCCGGCCAGCGCACGCCAGACGGACGCGATGCCGCGGCCGATGGCGGCCAGGAACGCGCCGAAGCCGCCCCCGGACTGCTGCGCGGGAGCGCGACGTGAGTTCTTGGATGAGCTTCGGCCACGAGAAGACGACGACCGCGACGAGGTCGCGTTCGATCGGCTCCGCGTGGGGGAAGACGCGCGGGTCGCCATGCCTCGAAGGCTAACAAGGCCGGACGCCGTGGGCCAAGCAACCACGCGCAGGAGGGGCGCGGTCAGTCCGGTCCGTCGTTGGACCACCGGGCGTCGACCCGGCCGGAGGTGTGGTCGATCTGCGCCTCGTAGCGGTAGCCGGTCGGCCAGGTGCCGAAGAACGTCCGCTCGTTGACGATCAGCCGGTACAGCGGGTCGCGCTGGTGCGGCACGCTGACGTGGTCGATCCCGAGCTCGAGCCGCGCGGTGTGACCGTCCACGGCCACCGCCCAGGTGCCGCCCACCGCCCCCAGGTCGGGGTACGACGTCATCGTGAAGCGGCCGGTGCCGGGGGCGGTCGTGTCGAGCGGAGGGGCGAACACCACCTCGGTGGAGTTGACCAGGATCCGCTCCAACGCCTCCCCGGCGAAGAGGTACCGGACGCCGTCGGTTGCGGTGTGCACGTCGCGGCCCGGGTCAGTGCGCACCACCCTGACCTCGTCGCGCCAGGTTGGGAAGACCTGGATGATCTCGGGGTCGGTCGTGTACTTGGCGAAGGTCCGCAACTGGCCCTGCAGCGGCAGCGGCACCGGCGGCCCCTTGAGCGCCACGGGCCTGCCGTCGACCACCACATCAAGCTGAGTGCCCACCGAGCGGATGAACTCGAAGTCGTTGAGCAGGAACAGCGGGAAGTAGGCCGGGTTCCGCGATGACAGCCCCACGGGCGCCAGGAGGTTGGTCGGGACCGAGCGGCGCGTGGTCGTCTCCCGGACCGTCACCTCCACCGCGCGTCCGTCGGCATCGGTGAACGCGAAGGCCAGGTGGAGGCGGCCCGCGGCGTCCACCTCGAAGGTGCTGTCGGCCAGCGGGACCTGCACGTGCCGATGCAACCCCGTGCCGATCACGCGGAAGGCGTCGGGGCCATCCAGCGGCAGTGCGGGATCGTCGTACGCATCCACTCCCCCGTCCTGCCGGTAGGCGAGCACGCGGAACCCCGTGATGCCGTCGCGCTCGATGACCTGGGGCTCGAGCCCGGTGAGGATGGGGTCGGCGTCGTCCTCGAACTCGAGCAGGGCCAGCCGGTCGGTCGGCGAGACCTCGACCATCACCGGCAGCCGCACCTCCCGCACCCCGGACGCTGGGCGGGCCCAGACGTCGCGGTCGGGGGCGGCGGTCGAACGGGGACGCCCGAGCTCCCAGGCCGACCAGCCCAGGAAGGCCGCTACGGCGGCCACGAGCACCGCGAGGGTGCCGGCGACCCAGCGCATGGTCAGCCCTCCTCCGGGGTGAGCCCCTTGCCGGTCAACACCCGGGACATGCCCTCGAGCACCCGGCGGCAGGCGGCGAGGTCGTCGGGGCGTGCCGTGGCGAAGAGCTCGGCGAGCACGCGGTCGCCCCATTGATCGTTGGTGGCGAACAGGTCCTGCGCGGCCGGGGTGACGCGGACCTGTCGGGCGCGCCGGTCCAGCGGCGAGGGCTCCAGGACGACCAGGCCCTTGTCGGCCAGGGAGACGAGCAGCTTCGTGACGTTCTGGTGGCTGGTGCCCAGCGCCTCGGCGACCACGGCGGTCGAGGGCACCGGCTGCGGGAGTGCATTTACCACGGTCAGGGCGAGCCACTGCTTCAGGGTCAGCCCGTCGAGGCGGGCGTCGTAGGCGGCCTGCATGCGGTTGGCGAGCAACATCACCCCTGCGAAGATGACTTGGCGGTCGGTGAGGTCCATCGGCTCTCCTTTATCCAACTAGTTACATAGTAGCCGACCAAGTCCCCTGCGCATCACGTCTGGGCTTCACCCACTACCTTGTGCATGCTGGTGTGTGGTGTCCCGCGATCCCGAGGAGGTCCCCGTGGTCCCCATCCTGTCGATCGTCTTCATGGCCCTGACCGCGTTGATCTGCCTGGCCGTCCCGGTGGGCGCCATGGCCTGGATCTGGTCCCGCCGCTCCCCCGACGGCACCCAGCGGTGGCCGCGTGTCTGGCGCGCCTTCGGCGTCGGCGTGCTGTCGTTCGTGATCTCGCAGGTGCTGACCCGGCTCCCCCTCATGTCGCTGGTCGTCCCGCAGCTCCCCGAGCCCTGGCCGGGCCTGCTGCTGTCGGGGCCGGCCGCGAGCTTCTCGGCCGCGCTGTTCGAGGAGACCGGACGCCTGCTGCTCATGCTGTGGCTGATGAAGGCCTTCCACCGCTGGATCGACGGCGTCTCCTTCGGTCTGGGTCACGGCGGCATCGAGGCCGTCCTGCTGGTGGGCACCGCCAGCGTGAACAACATGGTCATCGCCGGAATCATCAACGCCGGCGGGTGGGACACCGTGGCCGCGACCCTGCCCCCGGAGGCGGCCGAGCAGCTCCACAGCGCCCTGGTCGACGCCAGCCCGTGGGTGTTCCTGCTGGGCGGCATCGAGCGCCTGGCGGCGATCACCCTGCACATCGCGTGCAGCCTGCTGGTGCTGGCCGGCATCGTCCACGGGCGCGCGTTCGCCGCGTGGCTGGCAGCCGTCCTGCTGCACGGCTTCTTCAACCTCGTGGCGGTCGGACTGATCCAGGCCGGCGTGCACATGCTGGCGGTCGAGGCGGCGCTCATCGGCATCGCGGCCGCCCTGTGGCTGGGCATCCTGGCCTCCCGGCGGTGGTTCGACCCGCGCCCCGGCTCAGAAGTGGCGCCAGCCCCCGGCCTCGGCTGACCACGCCGCCCCGTCCACGGTGACGGACGCCTCACCGTCCTGCACGGCGCCGATCACGGTCCAGCCGGTGGGGACGTCGGAGGGCGCGAACGTGCCCACTAGGGCGTGGTCGTCACCCCCGGTCAGGATGTAGTGCAGCGGGTCTCCCCCGCCGATGGCCGCCGCGACGGTCTTCTGCGCCTCGTCCACGTCGAGGGCGGACGCGTCGAGGTCGATCGCGACCCCGGACGCCGCGGCGACGTGCCCGAGGTCGGCCAGCAGGCCGTCGGAGCAGTCGATCAGGGAGGTCGCGCCGGACTCGGACGCCACGCGTCCCTGCCCGTAGGGCACCTCTGGGACGCGGTGCGCGCGGACCACGGCGCCCGGCGAACGGAAGCCGCGCCCCAGCACGGCGAGCCCGGCCGCGGCCATGCCGAGGCGTCCGGTGTAGGCGACGACGTCGCCGGCACGGGCACCCGAGCGCAGCAACGGCGTCCGGCCCTGGAGGTCACCGAAGACGGTGACGACCACGCCGATGACGGGGCCGCGGGTGGTGTCGCCTCCGATCAGCGCGGCGCCCGCGAGCTCGCACTCGGCGCGGACGCCCTTGGTGAACTCCAGCACCCAATCGGTGGGCGTCTCGGCGGGGGCGGACAGCGCCACGACGACCCCCAGGGGTGTCGCGCCCATGGCCTCGACGTCGGCCACCGCCGACCCGACCGCCTTGCGTCCGACGTCGTGGGGGCCGGACCAGACCTTCTTGAAGTGGACGTCCTCGACCATGGCGTCGGTGGACACGACCACCTGCCCGGTGGGCGCGAACACGGCGCAGTCATCGCCGGGGCCGACCGTGACGGCGTCCGGCATCGTGAGGCCCTCGGTGATCGCGGCGATCAGCCCGAACTCGCCCTCGTCGGCGATGGTGCGCGACATCAGCGCAGCCCGATCGGACGTTCCAGCGCCAGCCGGACGAGCTCGGCGATCAGGTCGGCGTACGACAGGCCCGAGGCCTCGAAGAGCTGGGGGTACATCGAGATGTAGGTGAACCCCGGCATGGTGTTGAGCTCGTTGACGAAGACTTCCTCATCTGGGGTGACGAACATGTCGACCCGGGAGAGGCCCTCGGCACCCAGGGCGCGGAAGGTGCTGGCGCCGATGCGTTGGAGGCGGGCCAGCAAGGGTCCGTCGATGGCGGCGGGGACGTCGAGGCTGACCTGTTCGCCGGGGGTGTACTTGGCCTCGAAGTCGTAGAAGGCGTCCGGGGTGTGCATCCGAATCTCGCCGGCCAGGGACACACGCGGCTCGCCGTCCAGGCTGTCGAGCACGGCGACCTCGACCTCGCGGGCCCCGACCAGGCCCTCCTCGACGATGATCTTGGGGTCGTAGTCGAAGGCCTCCTCGATGCAGGCGCCCAGCTCGTCGGGGGTGGCGGCACGCGTGATGCCGAGGCTGGACCCGCCGCGGGCGGGCTTCACGAACACGGGGAAGGCCAGGTCGGCCTGGACCTTGCGCAGGAAGTGGTCGCGGTCGGCGTCCCAGTCACGGCGATGGATCCTCACCCACGGGGCCACGGGCAGCCCGGCTCCGGCCAGGGCGGTCTTCATCAGGTCCTTGTCCATGCCGTTGGCTGAGGCCGCGACCCCCGAGCCGACATAGCGGATGCCCATCATCTCGAACAGCCCCTGGATGGTGCCGTCCTCCCCGAAGGGCCCGTGCAGGAGGGCGAACGCGACGTCGAAGTCGCGCTGGTCGGTGAGGGTGTCGCCGTCGAGGGTGGCGATGCGTCCCCCGCCGTCGCGGCGCAGCAGCAGCGCCTCGGGGCGCTCGTCGCTCAGGCGAGGCAACTCACCGTCGACGACCTCCAGGCCCGCCATCTCCTCGACCGGCACCTGCACCCAGCGCCCGCTGGGCGTGATCCCGACCCCGATCACCTCGAAGCGCTCGGTGTCGATCGCGCGGGTCACCCCGCCGGCGGTCAGGCAGGACACCTCGTGCTCGGAGCTCACCCCGCCGAAGATGATCGCGACACGCGTGCGGGTGTTCTCGGCCATCGGGTTCTCCTGTCGGCTACGGGCTCACCTACCCTAACGTCATGCCCACCATCGGCCTCACCGTCGCCCGCCGTGTCGAATCCGGTTGGGAATGTGTCGACGACGCCGGGCGCCGTGTTGTGGTGCCGTTGTCCGCGATCGATCCTGACCTGCGGGCGTTGCGCGTCGGCCAGCGGCTGGTCGCCGAGTCGGATGCCGGCGCCATCGTCCGGGCTGTCCTGCCCTGATCATCCTCGCCTCCTCTGAGCCCCTTGGTCCGCCCCGGTCCCCGGCTCCTGTCCTGGCCGCCGCCGGTGACCCCGGATACCCCGAGAAACACCGCTAGCAAACGGTGTTTCTGGGGGTAACCGGGGTCGAGCGGGCCCCGACCTTCATCGTCACATCGCCCCCGACCCTGGTCAGTCACGCCGAGCGCTTCCGGAAAGAAGCCGCGTGGTCGAACTCCTCGCGCAGTTTGGCCCCCAGGCCCACGACATCCCAGGCGAGCTTCCAGCCCCAGTGGCACGGCCACCACCCGGCCCGGCGGATCAGGTCATCGCGCACGCGCTCGGCCGCGAACACCTTCTCCGGGGCCTGGCGCAGGCGCTCGAGGCGGTCGCGGTACTTGGCCTCGCCGTCCATCTCGCCGATGACCCCGTAGTCCTCCCAGGCGAAGTCCGTGGTGCCCACCCAGCCTTCGGGGCCGATCACCTCACGTTGCAGCTCTGGCGCCGGGAGGCCAGCCCTCCGGATGGTGACGCGGCTGATGGATTCTGCGACGGATCCGGACGCCCCGTCCGCGAAGGCTGCCACGCTCCGCAGCGCGGGGGTGCCCGCCATCCGAGGGTGGGCCTCAGCCAGGGCGTCCAGTTCTTCACGTCGGACGCCCCGGGCGAGCGCTTGGTCGGCGGCCACCACAGCCCAGGCGAAGGGCGCCGTCCGAGCCAGGTCTGCCGCGGTGCGGGCCAAGGACGTCACGTGCACCCCGTCCAGGACCTCCACATCATCCTCGGCGAGCTTCGCCACCCGCAGGTGGTAACCCGCCCGCCTCCGCACGCGTGCCGGCGGCGCCACGGTCAAGCTGACCTCGGCGGGGTTGTCCTCGGCGACCGAGAGCCCGTGCAGCACCGCCGCCGAGGCGTGGGACACCACGACCTCGCAGCGCAGCCGCCGCACGAGGGCGTGGACGCGTACGACATGGGCGTCCCGATCATCCAGGTCACCCGACCACCGGAACATGCTGCGCGCGACGCGCACCAACTGGCCCTCGTCGACGGCGTGGGCGATCTGGTGGTCGGACCAGCCCTCGGCCTTCAACTGGGACGTGC
>JAUNSA010000256.1 GCA_030539405.1 Propionibacteriaceae bacterium | reverse complement strand
CGGCGGTGACCGAGCAGACGAGCACGCCGCCGTTCGACCTCTACCGCAGCGAGGAGTCCGCGCCGGAGTGGGGCGTGGAGGCCACCCAAGAGGTTCCCGCCACCGAGAGCTGGAACCAGCCAACCCAGGTCAGCCACCCCGCTGCGTCCCACCAGCCGAGTCCGGTCCAGCACCAGCCCGAGCCGGTCGAGTCGGCGCTGGCGCGACCCGTGGCGTCCGATGTGGCCGTGGCTGCTGAACCTTCGGGGGCCTCCCGCACGACGGTGGGCTTCATCATCGGGCTGCTGGGCACGCTCGCGATCGGCGGCGCCGTGATCGTCGCCAAGCTGCTCGGCCTGTTCTGAGACTTACTCGCCCTGAGCAAGCGTCACGGCGGATCAGCCGAACCGCGGTGACGCATGGTGGCCACGATGCCGCCGATCCCGGCAAGAAGAGCCCCGGCGCCGGCAGCACGCGCCCAGCCCACCGCGGCGTCTGAGGGCCCCGCACCCGCCTCGGCACCCGACGGATCAGCCGACGGCTCACCCTCGGCAGGCGACGGTGTCGGAGCAGGGGTCGGCGTGGGCGTCGGTGTCGGGTCGACCAGCAGGGCCCGGGCGTCCGGGAGGAGCTGGGAGGCCACCAGCGGGTAGAGGGCATCGCCGGGACAGGCCGTGGCCGACATGTCCCGGTGGGCTGCGACGCGATCGGTCGTGACCTCGGCGCCGGTTCGCCACTTGTTCGACCCGCGCGAGGTGAAGGTCGTCTGCGTGCCCAGGTCGAGCCCGTGGCGTCCGGCCAGCCAGCCCAGCAGGCTGGTCATGGCGGCCATGGCCGCCTCGGTGGGGGGTTGTTCGGTGAAGTCGCCGATGAAGCAGCACAGCAGGGCGAATCCCTGCGATCCGCCGGTGGCGTCCCCCTGCACGGGTCGGGTGAGGCTGCCCTCGCGGCCCTCCCAGATGGTGCCGTGCGGGTCGACGAAGAAGTTGTAGGCCACGTCGGCCCAGCCCTTCTCCTTCGACGTGTGGTAGCGGTAGATCGAGCGCAGCCGCTCGGGGATCTTCTCGGCCGCATCCCCGTTGGGCGTGAGCGTGTGGTGCACCAGCAGGAAGCGGACGTCCTCCTCGTCGGGCAAGGGTCCCTTCGGGCTCAACGACCCGGCCCAGTCACTGCGCGGACGGATGGGCGGCTGGGGCGGAGTCGCGGCACCGACCGGCGCCCCGTGCAGGGCACCGCCGACGACGGGGAGCAGCGCCGCGGCCGCCACCAGCGACCGCCGCGAGATCACCACGTCACCCCTTGATCTCGCGGGCGTAGCAGTGATCGCTGACCGGGATCCCGATCGCATCGCACACGGCGTCGGACGCCGCCCGGCTGTCCGCGCCGGGGATGACGACCGCCCAGTAGCCCGGGGTGAGCCCGGTGAAGGAGTTGGTGTCGATCACGATCGCCTGGTGGCCCGGACGGCTCTCCTGCTGCGCACGCTGGACGGCCTGGTCGGCCGTCACCGCGTCCTTCGGCAGGGACGCCAGCACCGTCACCCACGATCCCGTGGGCAGGCTCGTGACCACGCCCGGGTGGACGGGCTCGGCCGGCTCCTCGGTCGGGGCCGGCTCGGGCTCGGGCGTCACCTCGGGGCTGGGCTCCGGTTCAG
>JAUNSA010000107.1:2335-9244 GCA_030539405.1 Propionibacteriaceae bacterium | reverse complement strand
CCCGTGGCCACCGTCGCCATCGGCAACGCCCGCAACGCAGGCCTCCTGGCCGTGCGGATGTTGGCCGCCGGGGACGCCGAGCTGACGCAGAAGATGGTCGCGTTCCAGGACGAGCTGCGCGCCGCGGCGAGTGCCAAGGGCGAGAAGGTCCGCGCGTCTAGGAGCTGAGCTCGCCCTCCAGGATGCGGAACAGGTCCGCGCCGATGCCGTCGACCAGGTCGCGGCCCTCGTCGAAGGTGGGCATGCGGGTCATGATCGCGGCCACGTAGTCGCGGCCCTCGCCGGAGACGTACCCCATCGAGTTGACGCCCCACAGGTCGTCGATGCTCTTGAACTGCACCCAGCCGTTCTTCATGCTGACCCGCACGTCCGAGCTGCGGTCGTGCCCGACTCCCCAGGTCTGCGAGGAGGTGGTCTTGGCCATCAGCTCGAGCAGGTAGAGGCGGTCCTCGTCGTGGAGGACATCGGTGCCGTTGACCAGCAGTTCGGCGAGCTGGCGCTGGTCGGCGGGCGTGGTCTGCGTCCAGGACCAGAACTCGCTGTCGGCGTGCCCGCGCGTGTTCGCCAGGCCCAGCTCGGCGGCCAGGGCGGTGTAGGCGTCGCGGCCGCCGACCCACTCCCACAGCTCGTCGGCCGGGTCGTTCTCCGAGGCGATGATCGCCCGGGAGGCGCGCCCGTAGTTCTCGAAGCTCAGCTCCTTGCCCGCGCGGCGGGCCTTGGTGAGGGCGAGCAGGACGATCATCACCTTGGCCATCGAGGCCGAGTTCGTGACGAAGTCGGCGTTCCAGTCGAACAGGGCGCCGGTGCGCCGGTCGCGCACCGAGACCCCGAGCTTCTCGGTGTTGGCGCCCCAGCCGTCCAGGGTCGCCTGCAGCTGGCCGCGCACCGGGTCGGTGGTGGGGACGGCGGTGGGCGTCACCAGCGGCGCCGGGCCGCGCGAACAGGCGGCCAGGCCGGCCGCCGGGATGACGGACGCGGCACCGAGCAACAGGCCGCGGCGGGAGAGGGTCATCGTGGTCCTTCCGTGGGTCGCCTCATCGTAGGACCCGCGCCTTCTCGGCCGTGGCCGTCCGCGCCGGGTCGCCGGCCGACTCCACGAACACCACCGAGCCGCCCCCCAGGATTGCGCGGGCCAGCAGCAACACCGCCTCGTGGGCGGAGGTGGGCTGGGCCAGCACGCGGTCGGTGATCGGATCGAGGGCGGCCAGGTCGCCGACGCTCAGGTCGTGGCCGGGTTCGACCCAGGCGGGGGCGTCCTTGTCGGCCGGGGTGGACTGGGCGAAGTCGGACTGGGCGAGTGCCTCGGTGCTGTAGTCGAGGACGCCGCCCGGCAGGTCGGCCAGGCCGCGGCCCCAGGCGTCCAGCGAACACGCGAGCGTGGTCGGCGCGGCCGGGGCGGGGGCGTCGGGGCCGAGGACCGCGAGGTCGGCGTCCGGCGCGTCGAGGTGGGCGGGCAGCCCGGCCTGCCAGAGGGCGAACGGCCACACCAGCGCCATCCAGTGCGCGGGGCGTCCGGCCAGCACCGGCAGCGTGACCGTGGCGTCGGCGTCCAGGCCGAGGTCGTCGAGCAGGTTGACGGTCTTGGCGACCCAGTTGGCGAAGCTGGCCACCGACAGCTCCGTGCGCTCGGTGGCCGGGCCGTAGTGGGTGAGCAGGGGGGCGCCGCCGGCGGTCCGGGTGCGGTGCTCGAGCGAGGCGCTGACGGTGCGGTGTGGGGTCACCGGGCCAGCATAGGTTCACCGCTAGCATCATCGGCATGCGCTACGTCGTGATCATGGCGGGCGGCTCCGGCACGCGGCTGTGGCCCCTGTCCCGCAAGGGCACCCCCAAGCAACTGCTCAAGCTGATCGGGGGCACCAGCCTGCTGCGGCTGGCCTTCGAGCGCGCCACCCGGCTGGTGCCGGCCGAGCGCGTCCTGGTCGTCACGGGCGCTGCTTACCTGGACGCCGTGCGCGCCGACCTGCCCGAGGTGGCCGAGGAGAACCTGCTCGGCGAACCCGTCGGCCGCGACTCGCTCAACGCCGTCGCGTGGCCGGCCGCCGTGCTGGCCCAGCGCGACCCGGACGCCGTGATCGCCCAGTTGACCGCCGACCAGCTCATCGAACCCATGGACGCCTTCGTCACCGCCCTGGAGGAGGCCTTCGCCGTCGCCGAGGCCCACGGTGATGCGCTGGTCACCCTCGGCGTGGTCCCCACCAGCCCGCACACCGGGTACGGCTACCTGCACCGCGGCGAGGCCTTGGCGGGGTTCGCCTCGGCGTGTGCGGTGCAGGAGTTCCGGGAGAAGCCGGACGCCGACACCGCCGCCGCCTACCTCGCCTCGGGTGAGTACTGGTGGAACGCCGGCATGTTCGTGTGGCGGGCCGACACCTTCCTGACCCAACTCGCCGCGCTCGCGCCCGACAACCACGCCGGCGTCCTCGCCCTGGCCGACGACCCGTCCCGGCTGGCGGAGGTCTTCCCGACCCTGCCGAAGACGTCGGTCGACTTCGGGATCATGGAGCCGGTCTCCCAGGGCGCCACCGGCGCGCGCGTCGTCGCGGTGGCCCTGCCGATCGACTGGCGCGACGTCGGCGGCTTCGCCAGCCTCGCCGAGGTGCTCACCGCGGACGCCGACGGCAACGTCGTCGACGGGGTCGCCGTGCTGCACGATGCCGCCGACAACCTCGTGCTCAACACCGTGCCCGACCATGTGGTCAGCGTCGGCGGCGTGCGCGGCATGGTGATCGTGCACACCCCGGACGCCACGCTGGTCACCACGCTGGCCGGCGCCGAGTCGGTCAAGACCATCGTCGCCGCCGTGGCGGACGCCGTCGGCCCCGAGTACACCTGATGACCCCGACCCGGACCACCTGAGAGGCCCACCGATGCTCGACAACCTGCTGCGGCTGCGCGAACCCGCCGCCTGGATCCTCATCGCGGTCGCCGCCGTCAGCAGCGTGCTGGCCGTGGTCCGGTTCGTGCTGCGGATGTCCAGCGGCGTGGTGCCCCTGCCCGCCGCCGCCCAGGACGTGGCCCTGGAGGCCCTGAGCCTCAGCCTGCTCCTGGCCGTCATCGCGGTCGTGATCGCCTGCGTCTTCCAGCCGCCGCCGGTCGCCGGGGCGCGCCGGATCGTGCTCGCCGCGGCCGTCGTGGTCACCATCGGCACCGCGCTCACCATCGTCGGCGCGCTCGGCGGGGTGTCCGCCTCGGCCGGGACCCTGGCCGTCGTCCTGGAACTGCTGGGCGGGCTGCTCGACATCGTGTTGAAGGTCGTCGGCACCGTCACCTTGTGGCTGATCCACCGCGGGCTGAGCGCCGGACGCATCGAGGGTGGCCCCGGACGGGCATCCGGTGCGGTGTTGGCCGGTGAGCCTGCGGCAGCCACGGCTGTCACGGACGGCGATGCGGACGCCGACGATGCCGTGAAGGCACCCGAGAAGCCCCAGCCCACCTGGACCCCGGATGCGGCGTCCGGCTCGGTGTGGACCTCGGCCAGCGACGCGGCCGCGGGCGCCCGGCCCAGCGCGTACGGCGCACCCGGGGAGGCGTCAGGCTGGCGTCCGGCCCCCCGTGCAGCGGGCGGCGACGTGCCGGAACTGCCTGCCGACGGCGATGGCGCCGCCGACCCGACCCCGCGGACGTGATTTGTCGACAGATTTCCGAATCCAGCTTGACTTGGAGGGAATGACAGGGGTGTAATTCCAGTGTCAAGCATTGTCGTCGGCGAGTCGAGGAGGGCCTCCGGATGCACGAGCTCACGATCGTCCCGGTCGACGACGAGGGGGTCCTCGGGTGGCAGGAGCGTGCGCTGTGCGCGCAGACCGACCCTGAGGCGTTCTTCCCCGAGAAGGGCGGCTCGACCCGCGAGGCCAAGAAGGTCTGCCAGACCTGCGATGTGCGCTCCGAGTGCCTCGAGTACGCCTTGGCCCATGACGAGCGGTTCGGCATCTGGGGTGGCCTGTCCGAGCGCGAGCGCCGCAAGCTGAAGCGGCGCGCCGTCTGAGGTCGGCGTCCGGGCCTCAGTCGTCCCAGTCGTCCTCGCGGTGGCCGTGGGGGTCGATCTCGTCCACCGGGATGCCGGTGGCCTCGCTCAACTGCTCCACGATCGTCCGGAACACCAGGATCCGCAGGCCGGTCCGCGTCCGCGCCCGGCGCTCCAGCGGACGCCGGAACACCACGACCTTGCCGTTGACCTCCGGCGTGGCCGAGACGGCCGCGGCCAGCGGCACCCGCTCCTGGGTCCAGCCGATGCCCACCACCGGGACGTCCTCGACGCCCACGTCCATGGACGCCAACGCCTGCGGGCAGTGCTCGGCGATCTGGGAGAGGGCCTCGCGCACGCACGCGAGGAAGAACTCGGCCTTGGTCTGCCGGGCCCGCATCGGCACCGCCGCCCCCGTGTAGGGGTTCGGCCAGGCCAGGCGGCCGCGCGGCCCCCGGTTGTGCCGGTCCCGACTCCTCAGCATGGGGACACTCTAATGGCGGCCCGTGTCGCAGCCGGACGCTGTCGGAGGTGGCCGGTAGCGTGCTGCGGGTGAAGCAGCGGCAGTGTTCGAGGACGGGGTGCCGGCGGTGGGCCGTGGCGACCCTGACCTACGCCTACGCCGACCGTGCGGCGGTCGTCGGGCCGCTCGCGCTGCGGCACGAGCCCGGCAGCCACGACCTGTGCGCCGAGCACTGCGCGGGGTTGTCGACGCCGCGCGGCTGGGAGCTGATCCGGCTGCCGCTGGACGAGGAGAGCCCCACCCCCAGCCACGACGACCTCCTGGCCCTGGCCGATGCCGTCCGCGAGGTCGGGTTCGGGTGGGACGACCCGGGTCCCGCCGGTGGCGGGGCGGGCGGTCCTGCCGCCGCCGAACCCGTCCTGGCCCGCCGCAAGGGACACCTCGGCGTGGTCGCCGATCCGGGGTCCGGGGCCGATAGTCTGTCCCGGTGATCCAACCCCAGATCTTCAAAGCCAACGACATTCGCGGCATCATCGGCGTGCCCGAGGCCGAGTGGGACCTCGACGGCGTCCGTGCCGTCGGCGCCGCCTTCGTGCACGTGTTCGACCTCGCCGGCGCCGAGTTCGTGATGGGACGCGACATGCGCGTCACCGGACCCGAGGTCGCCGATGCGTTCGCCGACGGGGCGCGCAGCCAGGGCGCCGGCGTCGTGGACGCCGGCCTGACCAGCACCGATGCGCTCTGGTACGCGTCCGGCTCGCTGGGGCTGCACGGCGTCCAGTTCACGGCATCGCACAACCCGGCCGACTACAACGGCGTGAAGTTCTGCCTGCCCGGCGCGGCTCCGGTCACCGCCGACGCGCTGGTCCGCCTGCGGGAGCTCGCGATGGGGGAGCCGTTGCCCACGGCGTCCGATCGCGGTGGCTACCGCACCGTCGACGTGCTGGACGGGTACGCCGCCCACCTGCACGGACTGGTGGACACGACCGGGCTGCGTCCGCTGACCGTCGTGGTGGACGCCGGCAACGGCATGGCCGGCCTGACCACCCCCGCCGTGCTCGGCCCCCTGGGCCTGGACCTCGTCGGGCTCTACCTCGACCTCGACGGCACCTTCCCGAACCACATGCCGAACCCGCTCATCCCCGAGAACCTGCGCGATGCCCAGGCGGCGGTGCGCGAGCACGGGGCCGACCTGGCGCTCGTCTTCGACGGGGACGCCGACCGCTGCTTCGTCATCGACGAGCGCGGCGACGTCGTCTCGCCCTCGATCGTGACCGCGATGATCGCCACCCAGGAGCTGGGCCGCGAGCCCGGCGGCACCATCGTGATCAACAAGATCACCTCGCGCTCGGTGAACGAGGCCGTGGACGCCGCCGGCGGCGAGCTGGTCGTCAGCAAGGTGGGGCACACCAGCGTCAAGGCGCACATGGCGCAGTCCGGGGCGATCTTCGGCGGGGAACACTCGGCGCACTACTACTTCCGTGACTTCTGGGGTGCCGACACCGGCATGCTCGCCGCCCTGCACGTGCTCGCCATGCTCGGGCACGGGACGGCCACGATGTCCGAGCTCGCAGCCCAGTTCTCCGGCTGGGCGCCCTCGGGTGAGATCAACTCGACCGTGCCCGCCGTCGAGCCCGTGCTCGACCAGGTGCGCGCCGCGTTCGCCGGACGTGGCACGATCGATGAGGTGGACGGCATCACGATCGCGACCGACGATTGGTGGGTCAACGTGCGGCCGTCCAACACCGAGCCGCTGCTGCGGCTCAACGTCGAAGCGCGCGACGAGGCCACGATGGTCCGGCTGCGCGATGAGGCCCTGGCCGTGATCCGAGGAGGAAACGATGAGTGACCTGGTACCCGGCGTGCTCGAGCTGCTGGTCTGCCCCGCCTGCCACGGTCAGTTGACCTGGGCCTATGAGGCGTCCGAGCTCGTGTGCACCGCGCCGGCCTGCGGGCTGGCCTACCCGGTGC
This sequence comes from Propionibacteriaceae bacterium, assembly GCA_030539405.1. Lineage (GTDB taxonomy): Bacteria > Actinomycetota > Actinomycetes > Propionibacteriales > Propionibacteriaceae > Propioniciclava. The sequence goes on along the minus strand of JAUNSA010000107.1, from coordinate 2,846 downwards.
GTGGGGGCATCCCGATCCTGGTGATCGACGAGGCGCGGGCGCCCGAAGGGTCCTGAGCCGTGAACGACTTCGACGACGGACGCCTCGACGATCCCGCCGTCCTGGCCGGTGCCGACGACCTGCTGCGCCCCCTGGCCGAGGCCGGTGCGCGGCTGCGCCGCGAGGCGGACGCCTGCGCTCCCGCGTTGGCCTCGCTCGCCGGTGAGGAGCGGCCCCGCGCCGTCATCGCCGTCGGCCCCGAGGCCCGCCTGTTGCGGGCGGTGCTCGAGCCGGTGTGCCCGGTGCCGTTCGTCGCCTGGCCGAGCCTGGGCCTGCCCGGCTGGGTCGGGCCGTTGGACCTCGTGGTCGTCCTCGGCGGCGGCTCGCCCGCACTCACGTGCGTGCACGAGGCGCTCCGGCGCGGCTCCCGGGTGATCGTCACCGCCGCGGCGGACTCGACGCTGGCCCGGCAGTCCGAGTCGCGGGCGACCACGCTGCTGCCGGTCGCCTCGGGCGATCCGCTGCCCGCGGC
>JAUNSA010000107.1:0-2235 GCA_030539405.1 Propionibacteriaceae bacterium | reverse complement strand
GGCGACGCCGAGAACGACGAACAGCGCGAGGCGCTGGAGGAGAACGCCCGCGTGATGGACGTCCGGGTCTGCGAGTTGTCCCAGGTGTCCGGGTCGGCGCTGGAGCGCTATGCCACCGTCCTGGCCCAGGGGCGGTTCGCCGCCGCCTATCTGCAGATCGGCCTGGGGCGCGAGCACCGGCACTGAGGGATCGCGGGGATGAGCGGCCAGCGGACAACTGCGAGAATGGCGCCATGAAGGTCCTCGTTCTCAACGGCGTCAACCTCGGACGCCTCGGGCAACGCCAGCCCGAGGTGTACGGCGCCACCACGCACGCCCAGCTCGCCGAGCACCTCGTCGCGACCGGCGAGGGGCTCGGCCTCGACGTCGAGGTGCGCCAGAGCGACCACGAGGGGGTCATGGTCGAGTGGCTGCACGAGGCCGCCTCCACGGGGGCCGCCGTGGTGATCAACCCCGGCGCATGGTCGCACTACTCCTACGCGATCGCGGACGCAGTCGTGCAGGTGGAGCGGGTGGTCGAGGTGCACATCTCCAACGTCCACGCCCGGGAGGAGTGGCGCCACCGCCTGGTGATCTCCCCCTACGTGGAGGGGACCATCATGGGGCTCGGCCTGGGCGGGTACGACCTCGCGCTGGCCCACCTCGCCGGCGGCGCGTGAGCGCTCCCGAGACCCTGACCGAGGTCCTGACCGCGGCCGAGTGGCGTCCGATCGCGGACGCCCATGCGGCGCGCGTCGACGCGCTCGCGTCCGCCCACCTGGAGCGGCGCCGCCGCGGCGAGAAGCACCCCGTCGAGGATTTCCTGTGGACCTACTACTCCGTGCGGCCCGGGCAGTTGCGGCGCTGGCACCCCGGCCCGGGCGTCCGGTTGGCCGGCGCGAGCGAGCATGCCGGCTGGCGCTACTACCGCGAGGTCGACGGGCTCGTCGAGGTGGACCGGGACGCCTACCTGGCCGACCGGGGCGACACCGTGGCGTTCGTGCGCCGGTTGCTGGCGGCGACGCGGGAGCGGCCGGCGCAGTGGTCCTGCTTCGGGTTGCACGAGTGGGCGATGGTGTACCGCACCACGCCCGAGCAGGTGCGCCACGTCGGGTGGCCGCTGCGGCTGGGCCATGCGGGCACCGACGCGGTCGTCGAGGCGCACTCGTTGCGGTGCACGCACTTCGACGCGTTCCGCTTCTTCACCCCGGACGCCGTGGGCCGCAACGCCCACGCGCCGACCCGCGAACGGCAGGTCGACCTGGAGCAGCCGGGCTGCCTCCACGCCACGATGGACCTGTACAAGTGGTGCGGCAAGCTCGTCCCCGGCGTCCCGTCGGCGCTGGTCATGGACGCCTTCGCGCTGGCCCGGGAGGCCCGCGAGCTCGACATGCGCGCCGCCCCCTACGACCTGGCCGCGCTGGGGGTCGAGCCGATCCGGATCGAGACGGCCGAGGGCAAGGCGTCCTATGTCGCCGAGCAGCGTCGTATTGCCGAGAAGGGGGACGCCCTGCGGGTCCGTCTGGTCGCCGCCTGCGAGGGGCTGCTGGCCGGGTAGGGTTGCCCCTCGTGGACTACAAGGTTGCTGACCTGACCCTGGCCGAGTTCGGCCGCAAGGAGATCGCGCTGGCCGAGCACGAGATGCCCGGCCTGATGGCGATGCGCGAGCGCTACGGCGACTCCAAGCCGCTGGCCGGCGCCCGCATCGCCGGCAGCCTGCACATGACGGTGCAGACGGCGGTCCTGATCGAGACGCTGGTCGACCTCGGCGCTCAGGTGCGCTGGGCGTCCTGCAACATCTTCTCCACCCAGGACCACGCCGCGGCCGCGATCGTCGTCGGCCGCGACGGCACGCCCGAGGACCCCCGCGGCGTCCCGGTGTTCGCCTGGAAGGGCGAGACGCTCGAGGAGTACTGGTGGTGCACCGAGCAGATCCTGTCCTGGCCGGACGGTCAGCAGCCCAACATGATCCTCGACGACGGTGGGGACGCCACGTTGTACGTCCACAAGGGCGTCGAGTTCACCAAGGCGGGGGCGGTGCCCGAGCCCGTGGCGTCCGATGCGGCCGAGTGGAAGGTGATCCTGCAGACCCTGCGGGCGTCGAGCCTGAACTTCGTCGAGCTCGCCAACAGCATCCGCGGGGTGACCGAGGAGACGACCACGGGCGTCCACCGCCTGTACGAGATGGCGGCCGCCCAGGCGCTGCTGTTCCCGGCGATCAACGTCAACGACTCGGTCACCAAGTCCAAGTTCGAC
>JAUNSA010000106.1 GCA_030539405.1 Propionibacteriaceae bacterium | reverse complement strand
ACGGCGTGGGCGATCTGGTGGTCGGACCAGCCCTCGGCCTTCAACTGGGACGTGCTGCGCAGGATCGGTGCCGTCATGCCCAGCACACTAGGCAGGCCGTGTCACCGCACGAGGGAGGATCAGTCGGCGACCTTCGCCGGGAGGGTCTTCACCTTCCAGGACGGCCGCTTGGCCTCGTAGGCCTCGATCAGGTCGGCCGACTGCAAGGTGACGCCGATGTCGTCGAGCCCGTTGAGCAAACGGTGCCGGGTGTAGTCGTCGATCTGGAACGGGTACACCGCATCGCCGGCGGTGATCGTCCGGTCCTCCAGGGAGACCGTGAGCTCCAGGCCGGGGGCTGCCTCGATGGCGTCCCACAGCGCCTCGACGACGTCCTGGTCGACCAGGGCGACCAGCAGGCCGGCCTTGCCCGAGTTGCCGCGGAAGATGTCGCCGAACCGCGAGCCGATCACGACGCGGAAGCCGTAGTTCTGCAGCGCCCACACGGCGTGCTCGCGCGAGGAGCCGGTGCCGAAGTCGGGCCCGGCGACCAGCACGGAGCCGGACTTGTAGGCGTCCTGGTTGAGGACGAAGTCGGGGTCGCCGCGCCAGGCGGCGAACAGGCCGTCCTCGAACCCGGAGCGGGTCACGCGCTTGAGGTAGACCGCCGGGATGATCTGGTCGGTGTCGACGTTGGAGCGCCGCAGCGGGACGGCAACGCCGGTGTGGGTCTCAAACTTCTCCATGATCAGTTCTCCTGGGCGAGGTCGGCGGGCGCGGACAGCGTGCCGCGCACCGCGGTGGCGGCGGCGACCGAGGGCGAGACGAGGTGGGTGCGGCCGCCCTTGCCCTGGCGTCCCTCGAAGTTGCGGTTCGAGGTGGACGCCGAGCGCTCGCCCGGCTTGAGCTGGTCGGGGTTCATGCCCAGGCACATGGAGCAGCCCGCCTCGCGCCACTCGGCACCGGCCGCCTTGAAGACCTGGTCGAGGCCCTCCTCCATCGCCTGCAGGCGCACGCGCGCCGAGCCGGGCACCACCATCATGCGGACGCCCTCGGCGACCGTGCGGCCCTCGAGCACGGACGCGGCCAGCCGCAGGTCCTCGATGCGCCCGTTGGTGCAGGAGCCCAGGAAGACGGTGTCGACCTTGATGTCCTTCATCGGGGTGCCGGCGGTGAGGTCCATGTACTCCAGCGCGCGCTCGGCGGCGGAGCGGTCGACCGGGTCGGAGAAGTCGTCCGGGGACGGCACGGCCTCGCCCAGGCCCACGCCCTGGCCGGGGTTGGTCCCCCAGGTCACGAAGGGGGTCAGCGTCGTGGCGTCGATCTCGACCTGGGCGTCGAAGACCGCGTCGTCGTCGGTGCGCAGCGTGCGCCAGTACTCGACCGCGGCGTCCCACTCGGCACCCTCGGGGGCGTGCGGGCGTCCCTTCAGGTAGGCGAACGTGGTCTCGTCGGGGGCGACCATGCCGGCCTTCGCGCCCCACTCGATCGACATGTTGCAGATCGTCATGCGGCCTTCCATCGACATGTTCTCGATGGTCGTGCCGCGGTACTCGACGATGTAGCCCTGCCCGCCGCCGGTGCCCACCTTGGCGATGAGCGCGAGCACGACGTCCTTGGGGGTGACGCCGTCGGGCAGCTCCCCGTTGATGGTGACGGCCATGCGCTTGGCGGGCGCCTGGTTGAGGGTCTGGGTGGCCAGCACGTGCTCCACCTCAGAGGTGCCGATGCCGAAGGCCAGCGCCCCGAACGCCCCGTGCGTGGCGGTGTGGGAGTCACCGCAGACGATGGTCATGCCCGGCTGGGTCACGCCGAGCTGCGGGCCGATGATGTGCACGATGCCCTGGTCCGTGTCGCCCAGGCTGTGCAGCCGGACGCCGAACTCCTCGGCGTTCTTGCGCAGCGTGTCGACCTGCAGGCGCGAGACCGGGTCGACGATCGGCAAGGTGATGTTCTCGGTGGGGGTGTTGTGGTCCTCGGTGGCCAGCGTGAGGTCGGGACGCCGCACCGGACGCCCGGCCAGGCGCAGGCCGTCGAAGGCCTGGGGGCTGGTGACCTCGTGCACGAGGTGCAGGTCGATGAACAGCAGGTCGGGCTCGCCCTCGGCGCTGCGGACGACGTGGTCCGCCCAGACCTTGTCACTCAGGGTCTTGCCCATGGTGTTCCCTTCCGACGATGGTGTGCCCACCTTGATAGCACTCCCCGACTTGCGTGTCACAAAATGAGACGGCAGTATCAGAGTATGGACAGTTCTTCCGGCGTCGGCGTGCTCGACAAGGCCGCCCAGGTTCTCACCGCGCTCGAGCAGGGGCCCACCACCCTGGCGGGCCTCGTGACCGCCACCGGCCTGGCCCGACCGACGGCCCACCGCCTCGCCGTCGCGCTCGAGCACCACCGGCTCGTCAGCCGCGACCTGCAGGGGCGCTTCGTCCTCGGCCCGCGCCTCACCGAACTGGCCTCGGCCGCCGGCGAGGACCGGCTGCTGGCCACCGCCGGCCCCGTCCTGACCCGCCTGCGCGACATCACCGGCGAGTCGGCCCAACTGTTCCGTCGCCAAGGCGACTTCCGCATCTGCGCCGCCACGGCCGAGCGCCCCTCGGGGCTGCGCGACACCGTCCCGGTCGGCACCCAGTTGACGATGAACGCCGGGTCCGCCGCCCAGATCCTCCTCGCCTGGGAGGATCCCGAGCGCATCCAGCGCGGGCTCTCGAACGCGACCTTCTCCGCCGTCGCCCTGTCCACCGTCCGGCGTCGCGGCTGGGCCCAGTCCGTGGCCGAGCGGGAGGCCGGCGTGGCCTCGGTGTCGGCCCCGGTCCGCTCCCCGGCGGGCAAGGTGATCGCCGCGGTCAGCGTGTCGGGCCCGATCGAGCGCCTGAGCCGTCAGCCCGGACGCCTCCACGCCCCCGCCGTCATGGCGGCGGCCGAGCGGCTCTCGGAGGTGCTGCGCCGCAGCGGCGGCGAGGCCTCCTGACCCCGCGTCAGGACCAGGGCCAGCGCAGCCGCTTGCGGGGCGCCTCCAACGGGGTCACCGGCCCGCCGGCGAGCACCGGCAGCAGGGCGTTGAGGCCCTCGTCGATCTGGTCGGCGCTGGCGCGGGCCACCCGGCCACCCCGTTGGTAGGGGTCGGCCACGTCCAGCAGGGGCGCGTTGATGCCGGCGGTCGCCACCGCGGCCCCGACGAGGTCGGACGCCGATTCGATGGTCCGCGTCCCCGCCTCCCAGGCGCGGGCGGCCGTGGCGAGCTGGCCGAAGCCGACGATCTTGTGGCGGTGGGCCGGGAAATCCTCCAGCAGCCGCATGTGGTGGTCGAACTCGAAGGGCACGATCAGGTCGACGCCCTCCAGGATCTCTTCACTCACCGACCGGCTGAGGTGACCCGAGGCGTCCCCACCCCGCTCCACCAGGAGCGCAGCCATCGCAGGATCCATCTCACGGTCAGGAAAGCCGGGCACCCCCGCGCTCTCGACGTGGAGCCGGTCCTCGCCGAGCACCTGGCGCGTGCGTCGCTCCGCATAGGGCGATCGCGAGATGTTGGCGGTGCAGACGAACAGCAGCCGGAGCCCCTGCATCGGGCCTTCTCCCTCCGGACGGCGGGGGGTGGGGGTGGTCAGGACACAGCAGACCGCCGTCCGGCGCCCAGCCTAGTCATGAAACACTCGCCTGTGCCGGGGGTAACGCGGGGGAAATGGAAAAACCCCCTCCGGGTGGTGCCGGAGGGGGTTTCGTAGCCCCGACGGGATTCGAACCCGCGCTACCGCCTTGAGAGGGCGGCGTGCTAGGCCGCTACACAACGGGGCCAGCACTGACGCTTTTCAGCGCCCGGGAGACAATACCAGACAGGTGACCTGCCAGGAAATCTGCCTCCCAGCAGGGGTACTAGGACTCGAACCTAGACTAACGGAACCAGAATCCGGCGGGCTGCCAATTACCCCATACCCCTTGGCTCCTCGGCCACGTCAGCTCGTGCTCCTGACGTCCCCGTGGAAACGCTGGCCCGTTGGCCAGCGAGAGACAACCTTACCCGAGGGTGGGCGTCCGGCTCAAACTGAGCCGCGGCCGGCGCGTCCCGGACGCCCACGCCCGGCCCGGGCGTCCCCCACCGTGAGGGTCGCGGGACGATAGCCGCGGGCCAGCCACCACACGATGAGGGTGAACAGGGCGAACCGGGCCACGTCCCAGCCGGCCGCTACCCACGTGACCTCCGTGATGGCCTTGACCTCGGCCATCGACGAGGTGAGCGCAGCGAGGCCGAACGCCGAGACGTTGTTGGCGATGTGGGCGCCGATGGCCGCCTCCAGGCCGCCCGTGCGCACGACGAGCCATCCGGCCAGCACCCCGAAGGCGAACCGGTCGAGCACGAGCGCGAGGTTGGTCGAGGCGTGGAACAGGGTGAACACGGCCGCGGACACCACGATGCCGAACCACGGCGAGGCGACCAGCGCCCCCAGCGACTGCATCAGGTAGCCGCGGAAGAAGTACTCCTCGGCGGCGGCCTGGATGGGCGTGGTGACCAGCATGATCGCGACGAAACCCAGGGCCCCGGCCTGCGGGGTGATCGCCCACGAGGGCCCGCCGGGGGCCGTCAGGTTCTGCACCAGCAGCACCAACCACAAGGCGATGAACCCGACCGCGAGCGTGATCGCGAACCAGCGCCACCGCACCCGCCCCAGGACCGAGGACAGGTAGCCGGGCCGCACTCGGTGGAGGAACAGCATCAGCGCGATCGAGATCGGGATCAGCATGGCCAGGCCCGCGTGCCCCACGACCAGGCCGAAGGGCAGCTCGTAGGCGACCAGCGCGGCGTGGGTCTCCTCGTAGGTCCCCGGTCGTCCGGCCGCCAGCCAGTACAGCGCCGACAGCGCCTGGGACACCAGGGGAGCGGCCACCAGGAACGTCAGGATGCCCAGCATCACCCCCATCAGGGACGCCGCGGGCGAGGCCTGGGGCGTCCGGAGCACCTGGGTGTAGTCGACGCCGGCCGGGACCTGTTCGGTGGCCGTCCGCTCGACCCACGTCGCGGGCGTGGGTGTCGCCGGCCTCATTCGGCAGCGACCACGGGGTTGCTGAGCGTGCCGATCCCCTCGATCTCGACGTGGACGACGTCGCCCGGCTCGATCGGCCCCACGCCCTCGGGCGTCCCGGTGAGGATGACGTCACCGGGTAGCAGGGTCGTGAACGACGACACGAACGACACCAGCTCGGCGATCCCCCGCACCATCAGCGCGGTCGTCGAGCTCTGCCGCTCGATGGTCTCGCCGCCGCGGGTCACGGTGGCACGCACCTGCAGGTCGGACGCCTCGTCCAGGCTGAGGTGCGTCACCACCCACGGGCCGAGCGGGCAGAAGGTGTCGAAGCCCTTCGCTCGGCCCCACTGGCCGTCGCTCTTCTGCAGGTCGCGCGCGCTGACGTCGTTGGCGCAGGTGTAGCCGAAGATGACCTCGCCCACGCGCTCGACCGGGACGTCCTTGCAGATGCGTCCGATGACCACGGCGAGCTCGGCCTCGTGGTCCACCTCGCGGGTCTGGGTGGGGTACACGATCGGCTCCCCCGACCCGATCACCGAGGTGTTCGGCTTCAGGAAGACCAGCGGCTCGGCCGGAACCTCGTTGCCCATCTCGGCGGCGTGGGCGGCATAGTTGCGCCCGACCGCGACCACCTTGCTGCGCGGGATCACGGGGGCGACCAGGCGCACGTCGTCGAGCAGGAGCCGCTCCCCGGTGTACTGGACGGCCGCCACCAGCGGGTCCCCGTTCAGGACCTGGAGGGTGTCGGGGTGTTCGCCCTGGTCCTCGGCGAGCTCGACGGTGCCGTAGGCGATGGTGTCGTTGTGGACGAAACGGGCGATACGCATGGGGATGAGCGTACTCAAGCCCGCTCAGTTCTTGGCGACGATCCCGCCGCCCTGGGCCAGCCGCCGGTCGCGCTGCCAGGTGTCGAAGCGGTTGGGGTGCCGCACGCGCAGGGTGCCGAGCGCGTTCCGTCCGCGCACCGCGATCAGCGGGAGGCGTCCGGACGGACGCGCAGCGACCGAACTGCGCAGCGAACCCATGCCCTTCTCGACACGCTGGACGTCCACGCCCCAGCCCTCGGGGACGATCAGGACCGCATCGCCGGCACCCCCGATCAGGTGCAGGTCGATGACCTCGTGCGGGGCGCGGGCGTCCACGAAGTTGAGCTTGACGTTGCCCGCGACGGGGTTGACCTCGAGGAACGGCGGGACCTCCCAGGGGCCGGCGCGCACGACGTCGTCCCAACGGGCGGTGAGGACGAGCGGGTCCTGCCAGGACGACCCCGGGTCGGTGACGAGGTCGGCGGTGGGGCGGGCGGTCAGGGCCCGCGACAGGGCGTCCGGGGTGACGAGGTCGGCCAGGAGCGCTTCCAGGTCGCCCCGCGTCCGCGCCGCCAGGGCGACGGTGATGCGTTCGTCGAGTTCTTCCAGCGTCAGGCGTCCGTCGCCCGCGGCTTCGCGCAGCGTCTCGACCGCGCTGTCGCGCTCGGCGTGGCCGATGCGGAGCTCCCCCGGATCAGTCATGGCGCAAGCCTACCCAGCCGGTTCCAGCCCGTTCAGCCAACCTCAGCGCGCGATCAGGCCCCACTGGTAGGCGTCGTGGAGTGCCTCCCAGGACGCCTCGACCACGTTGGTGCCCACGCCGACGGTCGTCCAGCGTCGCTGGCCGTCGGTGGTGTCGATGAGGACGCGGGTGATCGCGTCGGTGCCGTGCGCGGACTCCAGGATGCGGACGCGGTAGTCGGTGAGCTCGAACGTCTCCACCACCGGGTGGGTCTTCTTCAGGGCACTGCGCAGGGCCTTGTCCAAGGCGTTGATCGGGCCGAACCCCTCCCCCACGCGCGAGCGGGTCTGGTCGCCCACCATGATCTTGACGGTCGCCTCGGAGTCGCCTTCTGCCTCGACCTCGCCCGAGGTCAGGGCGCGCCACTTCAGCACCTCGAACTGGCGGTCCAGTTGGCCGGTCTCGTCGCGGATCAGCAACTCGAACGAAGCATCGGCCGACTCATAGGAGTAGCCGGCCATCTCCTTGGCCTTGACCACCTCGGTGATCTGGGCGGCCAGCTCCCGGTCCGAGAGGTCGAAGCCGAGCTCGTCGCCCTTGATCTGGATGTTGGCCCGCCCCGCCATGTCCGAGACGAGCATGCGCATGTCGTTGCCGACCAGGGTGGGGTCGGTGTGCTGGTAAAGGTTGGCGTCCACCTTGATGGCGGACGCGTGGAGCCCGGCCTTGTGCGCGAAGGCGGACTGCCCCACATAGGGCTGGCGCGCGTTCGGGGCCACGTGCGTGATGGCCGCGACGGCCTGGCTGACCGAGGTGGCGCGGGCCAGGTTCTCGGCCGGCATGATCGGCCAGCCGTACTTGAGCTGCAGGTTGGCCGCGACGGTGATCAGGTCGGCGTTGCCGGTGCGTTCGCCGTGGCCGTTCATGGTGCCCTGGACGTGCATGGCGCCGGCGTCCACGGCGGCGAGCGTGTTGGCCACCGCACAGCCGGTGTCGTTGTGGCAGTGGATCCCGAGGTCGACCCCGACCGCCCCGGCCGCGGAGACGATCTCGCCCATCCACGCCGGCAGCATCCCGCCGTTGGTGTCGCACAGCACCACGACCTCGGCGCCGGCGTCCGCGGCGGTCTTGACCACCTCGAGCGCGTAGGCCGGGTTGGCGCGGTAGCCGTCGAAGAAGTGCTCGCAGTCCAGGAAGACGCGGCGCCCCTCCCCGACCAGGAAGGACACCGTGTCGGTGATCATGGCGAGGTTCTCAGCCAGGTCGGTCTTCAGCGCCCGGCGGACGTGCTCGTCGTGGCTCTTGGCGACCAGGCAGATGACCTCGGTCTGGGCGTCCACCAGTGCCCGCGTGAGCGGGTCGGAGCTGGCCTTGCCGCCCACGCGGCGCGTCGCCCCGAACGCCGTCAGCTTCGCGTTGCGCAGCTCGAGGTCACCGGACGCCGCGGCGGCGAAGAAGGCCGTGTCGCTCGGGTTGGCGCCCGGCCACCCACCCTCGATGAAGCCGACACCCAACTCGTCCAGGAGGCGTGCGATGCGCAGCTTGTCGTGGACGGTGAGGCGCAGGCCCTCTTGCTGGGCCCCGTCCCTGAGGGTCGTGTCGTAGAGGTGGAAGACGTCAGGGGCGGCGGGGAGCGTCGTCATGGTGCCTTCTTCGCATCGTGTCGGGGTGGGGGTGTTGAACTGAATGAGTATCGCGCGGCCCTCTCCCCGCAACGCGAGGGGCCCGGGTGGTGGACGACGCGGTGCTCCGTTGCGGTGGCGGGGGGGCTACCGGTAGTTGCCCGGGGCTGGTAGGAAGTCGGTATGGCTGAGATCACTTTCAAGGGAAATCCCGTCAACACCGCCGGCGACCTGCCGGCCGTCGGCACCGCCGCCCCCGACTTCACGCTGGTCGGCTCCGACCTGTCCGACGTCACGCTGGCCGACCAGGCCGGACGCCGCGTCGTCCTCAACATCTTCCCCAGCATCGACACCGGCGTGTGCGCGACCTCGGTGCGCCGCTTCAACGAGCTGGCTGCCTCCCTGGACAACACCACCGTCGTCTGCGCCTCGGCCGACCTGCCGTTCGCGCTCGGCCGCTTCTGCGGTGCCGAGGGCATCGACAATGTCGTGGTCGGGTCGTCGTTCCGCTCGTCGTTCTCCGATGACTACGGCACGAAGATGGTCGATGGCCCGCTCGCCGGCCTGAACGCCCGCTCCGTGGTCGTCATCGACGCCGACGGCAAGGTCGTCCACACCGAGCTCGTCCCCGAGATCGGCCAGGAGCCCGACTACGACGCGGCGGTCCAGGCCCTCTCCTGATCCAGCGCTCTCCGTGCGGCGCCTCGCAACCCGGCCGGGGTGGGTATCCCGGCAGGGTGGGGGCGTCGCACGGTCGCGTTCGGGGTGGCGTCGGTATGCTGGGCCGGTAGTCGCCAGAAGGGGAGACGATGCCTGACCTCGCTGACCGGATCAGTCGTGCCGCCGTGGCCGCGCTGGACCTGGCCCCGTTCGACGATCGCTTCAGCCGCCTCTCCCGCCAGGTGCTGGCCGGCGGCGCCTCCCGGTTCGCGAAGGTCACCGCCGACGACCAGGCCGTCCACTTCGTCATCCCCGTCGGGTTGGCCGGCGACCGCATCGAGTACGGGGCCCTGGTGTTGCAGGACCGGCAGGTCGGCGTCCTGTGGCGCGACGCCGAGGGCATCGACCACAGCAGCGTGGTCCCGCGCACGGCGGCGGCCACCTTCACCCCGATCACCCTCGGCGAGGAGCAGTGGACCCGCTTCGAGGTCACCGAAGCGGACGCCCCCCTCGCCTTCCTCGTCCCTCCCGTCTCCGGTCCGCTGTTGACCAGCACGGTGGTCGACTTCCTGCAGGCCAGCCTGTCCCGGGCCGAGCTGGGTGCCCCCTTGCCCACGCCCGATCCCGAGCCCGCCCCCGCCGTGCGGTT
>JAUNSA010000255.1 GCA_030539405.1 Propionibacteriaceae bacterium | reverse complement strand
CGCCGTGTTCACCGGCGGAGTGGTCCTCGTCGCCGGGGCGATCGTGGCCGTGGTGCTGGCGGGGTAGGGGGCAGGCCCCGACGTGGGTCAGGCCCCGACGTCCAACGTGACCTCGACCTCAATCTGCTGCCCGTCCCGGATCACCGTGAACGTGTGCGTCGACCCGATCTCCTGGGAGCGCACATAGGCGATCACCGCGGTGGAGGTGTCCACGTTCACCCCGTCGATGGACGTGCTCACGGCCCCGGCCAGCCGCCCGGCGCGCGAGCCCGCGGCGTCCGGCGGCACCACGGCGACCGGGGCCCCCCGGGCCAGCCCGGTGCCGAGGGCGACCCGGGCGTTGGCGACGCTCACGCCGACCAGCGGGTGCTTGGCCTCGCCGGTGGCGATGAGTTGGTCGGCGATCGTCTTGGCCGTGTTGGCGGGGATGGCGAACCCCAGCCCGATGCTGCCCGCGCTCCCGGGCGAGGTGGCGTTCGAGGCGATCGAGGAGTTGATCCCGATCACGCGCCCGCCGGCGTCCACGAGCGCGCCGCCGGAGTTGCCCGGGTTGATGGACGCGTCGGTCTGCACGGCGCTCGTCGCCGAGTACTGCGCCTCAGTGGCGGGTCCGAACGGGTTGTCCGACGGCGCCGCCCCCTGCTGCGCCATCACCGGCCGGTGCAGCGCGGAGACGATGCCGGTCGTGACCGTGTTCTGCAGCCCCAAGGGCGCCCCGATCGCCATCACGGGCTGGCCGACGACCAGCTCATCCGAATCCCCGAAGGTCGCCGGGCGCAGCCCCTCGGGCGGGGTGTCCAGCTCCAGGATCGCAATGTCGGTGTCCACATCGCTGCCCACCAGCGTGGCCGGGTAGGTGAGCCCGTCGGGCATGGTCACGGTGATCGTCGCGCCACTCCCCAGCGAGGACGCCACATGGTGGTTGGTCAGGATGTGTCCGGAGCTGTCATAGACCACGCCCGACCCCGACGATGAGCCTTGCCGGCTCTGCACCTGGATGGACGCCGTGCTCGGCCCGACCGCGGACGCCACCTCGGCCCAGGCCACGTCGGAGGCGGTGGCGACCTCGGGCAGCTCGGTTCGGGGTGCCTGCTCGATCACGGGACTCGTGGTGGTGGGCTGGGCGTTCAGCGTCGTCACGGCCGCATAGGTGCCAACACCGCTGAGCAGGGAGCACACGACGGCCGTGGCGATCACGCCACCCCAGCCGGGCCCCCGACGATCGGACGCCCGGGGCGCCGGCTGCCCCGGTGCTGGTTGCCCCGGCTGCGGGGACACCGGCTGCTGCGGCGCGGCCGGCGGCGGGTACTGCCCGCCCCCGAACGGGGCAGCGCCGTAAGGCGCCGGGCCTGGCTGCGGCGAGTAATCCGGACGGGGGTAGGGGTTGTCGGACACGGGTGCTCCTTGGCGTTCTTGTTCACCTTCCACGGTATGCGCCGAAATGCGGCGGTTCCGGCGGGGTCAGGATGCGAACCAAGAGTGATGGTTGGCGCAGGCTCCGAACCTGATGCCACGGTGGCATCAGGTTCCCAGTCACCGCGAAGGGAATGAGGCCGCCCCCAGCGCCCAGCGCCCAGCGCGCGACGGTCAGTCGAGGTGGTCGAACAGCGACAGGGACGGGTCGATGATCTTGCCCGGGTTCAGGTGGTGCCCCGGGTCGGTGGCGTCG
>JAUNSA010000105.1:6344-9451 GCA_030539405.1 Propionibacteriaceae bacterium | reverse complement strand
CTCGCCGTGCGCCTTGAGGAAGCCGGTGTTGGCACTGCACGGGTTTGGCTGGCCCTGCAGTCGACTCATGACCTCGCGGCCGAGCGAGCCTCCGGGCTGCCGGTGGTCCGCAGGCTTCAGCCAGTCACCTGAGAGCGTTCGGCTGAAAGTCAGGGCAAGGACTGCAGGAGAGCAGGCTCTGACTGGTGGGGTCTCCCGCATCACCCGCCTTCACAGCCGGCGCTCTGTCTCCCACTCTGAGTCGAAGGCGACGAGCGCGTTCTCGCCTCCGACAGCCTCCAGGCCATGCACCACGTCCTGGCTGATCTGCCGCGCGTGGCTCGGTTGGGCATTCGGATCAGGCGTAGTCAGCGATGACGCGACGGTTCACGCCATCAACAGTCAGGGTGCCGCCGTGCGGAACGATCCACTGCGGCCGGGTGTGGCCGAACGGGACGCCGACGCACACGACGGCGTCCGGGTGGTAGCGACCGACCATGTCGATGACCGTGTCCCGTTGCTCGGCGCGCAGCCGGGCACGCTCGGAGGCGTCCGGGTGTCGGTCATGGTCGGAGACCGGGGGTCGAGCGACCAGCACGGCGTCCACCGCCGCAAGGAGACCGCGCTCACCGAGGGAGCGAAGGATCCAGCCCACCTTCTCAGCAGGCAGGAGCAACTCCGACGTCTCGACCAGGAGGACTCCACCGTCCAGGACATGGGGATCCGAGGGGAAGCGGCCCGCCGTGAGCACCCACTCGAGCACCTCAAGGCAGCCGCCCCAGCTTGCACCCGTCACGGTGCGGTCAGGTCCTGCCCACGTCCACTCCTCGGTGGGTTCTCGCTCACCGAACTCGGTGAGCGCGCGCGGATCGAGCCAATCCGGGCCGTGATCCTCGGACGCCTCGGGACGGGTCAGTTCGAGGGTTTCCCCCGTCAGCAGGGCGGCCCTCAACGACCGCGCGTGCTCGTCGTCGACTCCGGGTCCGGGCCCCAGGTGCACCTGCGTCGAACCGCCGTAGAAGCTGGCGATTCCCTGGTTCCACAGCCACTGATGCAGGTTCGTGTTGTCGCTGTAGCCGAGGAAGGGCTTCGGGTCGCGCCGTGCGGCCTCGGCGTCCAGGTGGGGGATCACCGTGATCTGGTCGTCACCGCCGATGGTGGCGATGATCGCCCGGATCGTCGGGTCGGCGAATGCGGCGTTGAGGTCGGCCGCGCGTGCTTCCGGGGACGCTCCCAACTGGCGCGTGGTCGGATACTCGACCGGCACCAGGCCCGTGATGTCGGCCAACCTGGCCAGAGCTTGCTCGTGGATCTCGGGAGCAAACCCAGGGGCGGCGAACGAGGGGGAGAGCACTGCGATGCAGTCGCCGGGACGGGCCTTGGGCGGGTGGATGAGCATGGTGGAGGTTAGCGCGATTCGTGGGGCGAGGATCGCCAGCCTCACCGCGACGACGTCGACGTGGCATGGCGGCTCGGCCAGTGACCGGCCTATCGTCGCTTCCATGGCCATCTCAGTGATCGACAGCGCCTCGGGCATGAGGCAGGTTCTGGACGCGGCGCCGGACGAGCGTGCGGCTCGGGTCCGAGAATTGTGGGAGCCGATGGCAGGCCTGTACTCGTTCATCCCGGGCGGGATGGACCTGGTGACCGCCCATCATCAGAGCTTCGGCTTTCCCGTGGGCGGCCCGGAGACGCTGGTCGATCGGCTCCGCCAGGGGCTTGATGAGCTGGTGGCCGCTGATGCCTGGAGTCGCGTCAGCACTGCGCTCGCTGAGGGAGTGGCAGCCCTGACCTCGGCGATGCCGGAGCTCGAGCTGCCTGACCTGCGTGTGCTGCTGGTGCTGGGTGACCCGACGAATGCTCACTTCATGGACGAGGTGGGCGGCCTGTCGGGGTTCGGCGGGATCAGCGGGTTCATCGTGATCACCGTGTGGCCGCACCCGGTCGTGCTGGATCGCCTCGAGGCGATCGTGGTGCACGAGTTGCACCACAACGTCCGCTACTCCCCGGGCGGCATCGTGTGGGATCCCTCGACCGTGACCGTGGGTGAGCACGTGATCTCTGAGGGCCTGGCCGACCTGTTCGCCGTGGAGCTGTACGGGGAGCGTGGCTACACCCATTTCGTCAGCGACGACACCCGCAAGAGTGACGCCGTCCTCGCCAAGGTCGCCTCCGGTCTCGGGGTGAGGGGCATGTCCGACTTCGCGTCCTGGGTGCTGGGCGATGCCACGGCCGAGTTGTTCGGGGCCGAGCCCGTCGGGCTCCCGACCGGCGCGGGGTACGCGGCGGGCGTCCGGCTTGTGCGCGCCTACCTCGACGACGCCGAGACCAGTGCAGCGCGGAGCACCCGGACGCCAGCGGCCGAGCTCCTCGATGTCGCGTTGCCTCGGTTGGGGCTGGCCCCTCAACGGGACTCTCTGAACAACCGTGCCAGCACTGTCTTCAGACGGGACGCGTGAGGTCGTGACCTATGACCATGATCGGCTGGCCGCCATCTATGACTTTCGACAACCCGGACGGCCCGGACCACGACTACTTCCGCGGCTTCGTCAACGACGTGAGTCCCCACGTGGTGATGGATCTGGGCTGTGGGACCGGGATTCTCACCGTCACCCTGGCTGCGCCTGGACGGACAGTCGTGGGTATCGACCCCGCCCCCGCGATGCTGAACATCGCTGCGGCGCGGCCGGGAGCAGGCGACGTTGAGTGGCGGCTGGGGGCTGGCGAACAGATCGGCACGAACACTGCGGACGTGGTGATCATGAGCGGCAACGTCGCCATGCACATCATCGAAGATCAATGGCACCAGGCCCTGGATCACATTGCCAGGTGCCTGCGACCCGGAGGGGTCCTGGCGTTTGAGGCGCGCAACCCGCTGGCCAAGGCGTGGGAGTCGTGGAATGAACCCCTGGCCGAACGGGAAACGCCTGCTGGCCGCCTGCGGGAGTCCCTGGTCACAGATCCGCCCAACGACGCAGGAGTCGTCTCCATGCACTGCTACAACGAGTTCGTCGATGACGGGACCGTCGTCGAAGTTGACCAGATGCTCCAGTTCCGAAGTTTCGATCAACTGCGGGCCGACTTGTCCGCCGCGGGGTTGGATCTGGTCAATACCTGGCGGGATTGGC
>JAUNSA010000105.1:0-6244 GCA_030539405.1 Propionibacteriaceae bacterium | reverse complement strand
ACGCAGCCAACGGCGGAGGGGAGCACCGCCAGCCGCTGTGCCATGATGCTGAGGTGGATCCCGACATCGTCAGCGCACCGCTGGAGCCGGGCACGCTCCTGGTGGCGGGCGTGGAACTCTCCGACGGGATGTTCGATGGCACGGTGGTGCTGCTCCTCGACGTCGACGAGTCCGGGGCGCTGGGGGTGGTCCTCAACGTGACCACCACGGTGGACATCGACAGCGTCCTGCTCGGGTGGGCTGCCCTGACCTGTCCTCCGCACCGCCTGCACGACGGCGGGCCGGTGTCCCCCGATGGTGCGATCTGCCTGGCGGTGCCCGAGCATCCCACCGAGGAGCCGCCGGGGTGGCGTCCGCTGTTCGGGCGGGTCGGGCTGCTGCACCTGGAGACCCCGCTGGAGCTGGCGCTGGGCGGCTACCGGTTCCTGCGCATCTTCGCCGGCTACGCCGGATGGGCCCCGGGGCAGCTCGCCGCCGAGGTCGACCAGCGCATGTGGCACCCCGTCCCCGCGCTGGTGGGGGATGTCTTCGACCCTGATCCTGAGTCCCTGTGGCGTCGCGTGCTGTCCAGGCAGGGGGGTCAACTAGGGTGGCTCTCAACGTGGACGCCGTCGCCCGAGCTGAACTGAGCCCGAGCCGACGGGTGCCCAGCAGACCTGAGGAGGACGCGTGACGATGTCGGGGAGCAAGGTTCTCGTCGTCGATGACGATGCGGCGCTGGCCGAGATGCTCCAGATCGTGCTCCAGGCGTCCGGCTTCGACACCGCCTGGGTGGGCCGGGGGGATGAGGCCGTCGACGAGTTCCGCCGCTTCCGCCCCGATCTGGTGCTGCTCGACCTGATGTTGCCCGGACGCGACGGCGTGGACGTGTGCCGCGACCTGCGGGCCGAATCCGATGTCCCGATCGTCATGCTGACCGCGAAGTCGGACACCTCCGACGTCGTGGAGGGCCTGGAGGCCGGCGCCGACGACTACGTGCCCAAGCCCTTCAAGACCCAGGAGCTGCTGGCCCGGGTCAAGACCCGGTTGCGCCGCGCGGCCGTCCCCGGCGACACGCCCACCGTCCTCACGATCGGCGACCTGGTCATCGACGTGGACGCCCACACCGTCCACCGCGACGACACCCCGATCGCCCTGACCCCGCTGGAGTTCGACCTGCTGCTCGCCCTGGCCCGTAGGCCGCGGCAGGCCTTCACGCGCGAGCTGCTGCTGCAGGAGGTCTGGGGCTACCGCCACCCCGGCGACACCCGCCTGGTGAACGTGCACGTCCAGCGGCTGCGCTCCAAGATCGAACGTGACCCCGAGCACCCCGAGATCATCGTGACCGTCCGGGGCATCGGCTACCGCGCGGGGACCACGACGGCCGCATGAGCCGCCTCGGCCGACTGCTGCGTGCCCCGGCGCGCTGGTGGTCCCGGTCGTTGTCCTTCCGGGTCGTCACCAACAGCGTCCTGGCCGCGGTCGCGGTGTTCGTGATCACCGGCTGGCTGCTGGTCGACCAGTCCACGCGCGGCATCCTCGAGGCGAAGACCGAACAGTCGGTGTCCGAGGCATCAGCCGTCCTCGACGGGATGCAGGCATCACTCAGTGATGCCGACCTCAGGACGTCGACGGTGAACGAGCACCTCACCCGCCTGGCGCGCGACGTGGCGAGCCGGGGCAACGTCGGTGACCAGTACGACCTGATCATCTCCGGCCCGGTCTCCGACATCACCTCGGCCGGCGTCGACGTCGCGTCGGTGCCCGACGTCATCCGCGAAGCGGTCGAGGCCGGGGGACAAGACCTGTTCACCACGCCCACCTCCATCGGGTTCAACGACGGACGCACCGCCCGCGCCGGCCTGGTCGTCGGGGGAGCCCTCTTGGCCCCGGGGTCCGGCCGGTACCCCGTCTACTTCCTGTTCGGCATGGAGCAGGAACAAAAGACCCTCGAGGTCGTGCAGCGCTCGGCCCTGCTCGCCGCCGTGGTCTTCCTGCCCCTGATGACCGGCCTGATGTACCTCATCTCGCTCCAGGCCCTGCGCCCCATCCGGGCCGCGCGCGAGGCGTCCGAACGGATCGCCGCAGGCGACCTCGCCGAGCGCATGGCCATCCGGGGCGCCGACGACCTGGCCGGCCTGGGCCGCTCCATGAACCACATGGCCGACGAGCTGGGCCGCAAGATCCAGCAGTTGGAGAACCTGTCGCTGGTGCAGCGCCAGTTCGTCTCCGATGTGAGCCACGAGCTGCGCACCCCGCTGACCACCGTGCGGATGGCGGCCGACGTCCTGCACGACGCCCGCGAGGAGTTCCCCCTCCCGACCCGCCGTTCGGCCGAGTTGCTCAAGGGTGCGCTGGACCGCTTCGAGTCGCTGCTGACCGAGCTGCTGGAGATCAGCCGCTTCGACGCCGGTGCGGCCGAACTGCAGCTCGACGACGTCGACCTGGCCGCCCTGGTGGCCGCGGAGGTGGCCGCCCAGGAGTCGCTCGCGGCGTCCTACGGCACGACGCTGATCCTGCGGGCGCCCGGGCAGGCCACCTGCCGGGTGGACCCTCGCCGCGTCCGCCGGGTGATCAGCAACCTGCTGAGCAACGCCATCGAGCACGGCGAGGGCCACGACGTGGTCCTGACGGTGGCGAGCAACGCGGACGCCGTGGCCGTCACCGTGCGCGACCGGGGGGTCGGCTTCAGCGCCGCCCAGGCCCACCAGGTGTTCACCCGCTTCTGGCGCGCCGACCCCTCCCGCCAGCGCACCGTCGGCGGGTCGGGGCTGGGGCTCTCGATCGCGCTGGAGGACGCCCAGCTCCACGGCGGCTGGCTCAACGCCTGGGGGCGCCCGGGCCATGGCGCCCAGTTCCGCCTGACCCTGCCGCGCACCCCCGGCGGGAGCGTCACCGAATCGCCGCTCCCGGTGGTCCCCGACGACAGGAGGCCCGCATGAGGCTCAAGGCCTGCAGCGCGCTCCTGGCCGGGGCCCTCGTGCTCGGCGGGTGCAGCGGCGTCCCGACCTCGGGCCCCGTCGAACGCGTGTCGGCCGCGCCCGGCCGGTTGAACCCCGGCGTCGAGATCGCGCCCGCCCCGCCGGGCCGCAACGCGTCCCCGACGATGGTGGTGGAGGGCTTCCTGCACGCCATGGCGTCCAACCAGCCGTCGTACGCGGTCGCCCGCTCCTACCTCACCGAGGGCGCCGCCGACGCGTGGGACCCGACGGCCGGCGTCCGGATCTACGGCGAGGGGAACCCGGTCGTGGCGACCGAGGCCGGGGCCATCCTGCGCGCGCCGGTGGTCGGCACCGTGGACGCCGAGGGTGCCTATCGCCAGTCCGAGGAGACGATCGACCACGACTTCGGACTCGTCCAGGACGAGGACGGCCAGTGGCGCATCGGCGCGCCCCCGGCCGGGCTGCTGATCTCCGAGTACCTCTTCACGAGCGCGTTCACCCGCGTCACGCCCTACTTCTACGCCCCCGAAGGGCGCTGGCTGGTGCCCGACCCCCGATTCTTCCCCCGCGGCACCTCGGCCTACCTGGGCGCCGCCCGGGCCGTCGTGGGCGGGGCCACCGACTGGCTGGCCCCGGCCGTGGACGCCCCCGAGGTGGGGGTGGACGTGGAATCGGTGACCGTCAGCCCGGCCGGGGTCGCCACCGTCACCTTGACCCAGCCCGCGGGGGAGTTCCCCGAGGCCGACCAGGTGGCCCTGGCCACCCAACTGGCCTGGAGCTTCCGCTCCTTCGACTCGGTGGTGTCGCTGTCGGTGCGCTGGGCCGGCCAGGACCCCTGGGTCGTCGAGCCGTACGGCTCCTCGCTGCCCGTCACCGGCTTCCCTGAGGCAGACCCGTCCTCACGGCAGGGGAGCCGCCAGTTGTTCGCCCTGTCCTCGGGGCACGTGGTGCGGGTCATCGAGGGTCCGGACTCGACCCAACACGTCTCGGTCGCTCCCGGCATCACGGACGCCGCGGCCGCGGCCGTACGCCCGGACGCCCTGGCGGTGGCCGCCGTGTCGGGGGACCGCACCACGCTGGTGCTGTCCCCGTTCGGGGAGTCGGTGGTGACGCCGGTCGGCGCCGGGGCGGGTTTCCGCCGGCCCCAGTTCGACCGGCACGGGTCCTTGTGGATCTCCGATGACGCGGGCGGCCTTTGGCAGGTGCCCCCGGACGGCACCCTCCAACCGGTGGCCGTCACGGGCGTCGGCGAGGGGAGCATCGAGGCGTACCGCGTCTCACCGGACGGGGTGCGGGTCGCCCTGATCGTGCAACGCCCCGGCGGTCAACGCGCCCTCGGGCTGGCGCGGGTCCACCGCGATGGCCCCGAGGTGATCGTGGACGGCTGGCAGGAGCTGGAGGTGGCCACGACCTCGGTGGGCCAGCTCGCCGTCCTGGATGTCGGCTGGCGGGCGGCCGATTCGCTGCTGGTGCTCGTCGCCGATGGCCGGGCCACGACGGTCCAGGCCGTCGCGCTGGACGGGTCGACCATCGTCCCGATCGGCCCGACCGAGGCGCAGGACCTGGTCGAGCTGGCCGTCGCCCCGGGCGTCCCCGCCATGGTGCGGGCGGCCGGGGGCGACGTGTGGCGCTACAACAGCGACCTGCGTTGGTCCCAGCACGACACCAGCCTCGACGCGGTGATCTACCCCTGACCGCTTTCGGACGCCAAGGCCTGACACCGACTGCCTAGTGTCATCGGCGTGACCGGGGTGTGGTGGGACGCGATGGCGTCGTTGCTGCTCGGTTCGGCCTGCCCGGGCTGCCAGGCGCCCAGCGCGCGGCTGTGCCCGGCGTGCGCGGCTGAGGTCGGCAGCCCGGTTCCGTTCGTGGTCGAGGACGCCGGCTGGACGCCCACGGTCGCCTCCGCTGCCTACGGCGGGGTCTGGCGCGACTGCCTGGTCGCGTACAAGGAACGATCGGCCTGGTGGCTGGCCCAGCCGCTCGGGGCGGCCCTCGGCCTGGCCGTCGCTGCGGCGCTGGCCTGTGCGGACGCCCCGGGCGCGGCCGGTGGGCGCACGGTGAGCCTGGTCCCCGTGCCGTCCCAGACCGTCAACATCCGCGAGCGGGGGTTGGACACCACGCGGGCGCTCGCGCAGGAAGCAGCGCGGGTGCTGCGGCGCGCGGGCGTCCGGACCACGGTCGTGGCACCGCTGCGACACGCCCGTCGGGTCGCCGACCAGTCCGAGCTGGGGGTGGGCGGCCGGTGGGCCAACGTGGCGGGGGCCTTTCGTGCCCGACCGGTCGTCGCCGACACGGTGGTGCTGGTGGATGACCTGACCACGACGGGGGCGAGCCTGACCGAGGCGGCCCGGGCCCTGGACGCGGTGGGCGCACCCCCGGTGGGCTGCGCGGTGGTGGCGGCCACGCCCCGGCTGGTGCCCCCGGGCGGGATGCGGGGTCGGTGCGTCAATAGCACGTGAATGTGACGGGTGAACGCGCTAGGTTGGGTTCATGGCACCACTCGCCAACCTCACCCGGCACATCGGGCGGGGGCGCGCGGTGCCTTTGTCGTAACCGAACAAGGAGGTTGACATGGATGTCATCGTCACCGGCCGTCGCTGCACCATCTCGGACGAGTTCCGGGAGAAGGTTGCCGAGCGGATCAGTGGGATCGAGCGCTTCCGTGACCGAGTGCACCGGGTTGAGGTGCAGGTGTCTGCCAATCAGCACAAGCAGCCCGACCAGGCCACGCAGGTCGAGATCACGCTGATCGGGAAGGGGCCGGTGGTCCGGTCCGTGGCCTCCGCCGATGACAAGTCCATCGCGTTCGAGCACGCGCTGGACAAGATGAAGTCCCAGCTCCGCCGCGCCGCCGACCGGCGCAAGGTCCATCGCGGCCTCCGCGTCTCCGACACCCTCGAGGCCCCCGGCGGCGGTCCGGCCGAGTCGGCCGACGACACCCCGCAGGTGCGGCGCATCGCCGGGCTGGAGGTGACCGGCGACGGGCCGCTGGTCGTGCGGGAGAAGATCTTCCCCGCCACGCCGCTCACGCTCGCCCAGGCTCTGGACGAGATGGAGCTCGTCGGGCACGACTTCTTCCTGTACGTGGACGCCGACACCAACTCCCCGAGCGTGGTCTACCGCCGCAAGGCCTACGACTACGGCGTGATCCACCTGGACGTCGCCGAAGCCGAGTGATCCACCGACGACGGCCGGGCAGCAGGAGAGATCCTGGTGCCCGGCCGTCGGCTGTCCCACGCGTCGGCGTCCGCCCGCTGAGCGCGACCCCCTACGATTGGGGCTGGTGCCGAGCCGGCGCCTGAGAAGACGACGAGGAAGCA
>JAUNSA010000254.1 GCA_030539405.1 Propionibacteriaceae bacterium | reverse complement strand
GTGCCGGCGTTGAAGTTCACGAAGCCCTCGTGCATGACCGTGGTGCCCTCGGCCAGGTGCGCGCCCAGCCGGACGCGGTCGGCGTCGGCGATGCGGACGCCGGCGGGCACGACGTAGTCGACCATGCGGGGGAACTTGTCGACGCCGAAGACCGTCAGCGGCCCGCGGCTGCGCAGGGCCGCGCGCACGGTCTCGAAGCCCTCCACCGCGCACGGGCCCGCCGACGTCCAGACGACGTTGGGCAGCGCGCCGAAGATGCCGTCGAGGTTGATCGAGCGGGGCGGGCACACGCGGGCCGACAGCAGGTGCAGGCGCAGGTAGGCGTCCGCGGTCGAGGCGGGGGCGGCGTCCAGGTCGATGGTGGTGAGCACCGTCTCGGTGCGGACGCCGCGGGCCGGGTCGCTGCCCTGGGCGGCCTGGAGCAGCTCGGGGGCGGGGGCGTCCGAGGCCTCGCCGAGTGCGGGGGAGGGGTACCAGACGTCCAGCACCTGGTCGGCCTCGGTCACGGTGGCCAGGCCCCAGCCCCAGGCGGGGCGCGCGGCGTTCGTCATCGCGTTGTCTCCTTCATCGAACCGGCGGCCCAGCCTACCGGTCACCACCAGGTGAGCCCGGCCGGGTCCTGGGTGAGGTCGACGGTGTAGCCGCGCTCGCCGTTCAGCGGCACGGTCGCCTCGGTGGTGAGCCCGTCGCGGGTCACGGTGGCGGTCGCGTTGACCGCATAGGGGATCGTGCCGGTCGCGGTGAGGTCGTCGGGGTTCAGCGTCGGGGCGAACGTCTCCCACGGGTTGTTCGTCGGCGTGAAGCGGACGCCCCCCTCGCCCACCTCGACGCCCTCGGTGTCGACGCCGAACGGGCAGTCGACGGGGCGCGAATCGGTGGATCCCAGGCAGGCGTCGAACCGCGCCTTGACGGTGTCCAGCGCCGTCTGGACGCCCGCCTCGGACAGCCCGGGCGCCACCTCGATGCGGGCGCCTTCCTGGGCCGGGGCCTGCACGGTGGCGGTGGCCTCGCCGGTGAGGGCGATCTTGTCGGAGGTCGGGGCAGCGGTGTAGGTGCCCGGGAAGACCGGGTTGGTCTCCTCGGTCAGGGTGACCCCGTTGACGGTGAGCGCTCGCCGCTCCGGCACGGCCAGTTCGGCGGTGCCGTCGGCGATGGCCCACTCGCGGCGTCCGTCCCCGGTCAGCGTCAGGGTCGTCTCCACCGGGGACGCCCCCAGGGCGTAGCGGGCGGTGACGGTGACCTGGGTGTCCTCGCCGACCGGCTCGTCGACGACGATGTCGGTCAGCGGCGCGGCCTGGGCGGATGCCGCCAGCACCTCGTCGGTGAGCAGGGTGGTGTTGCTGGGCTGCTCGGCCAATGTCTCCAGCGCGGCCGCCGCATTGCCCTCGGCGATGGCGGTCAGGTAGGCCGTCGCCGTGTCCTTGATGGCGCCGTCACGCGCGGCGCGGCTGGAGGTGACGGCGAACCACACGATGCCGGCGATCAGCGCGACGACCGCCAGCGCCGACAGCACCCAGACCAGCGGGCTGGGGCCCTTGCTGGCCTGCTCGGTGGGCTCGGTCGCCGCGGTCGCCTCGGGCTCATCAGGATCGTCGGCCACCTCGGGCTCGCCCACGGGGAGCTCTGCCGTCTGGTCGGCGCGGAGCTCGGCGGTCTCCTCGGCGGGGAGTTCC
>JAUNSA010000104.1 GCA_030539405.1 Propionibacteriaceae bacterium | reverse complement strand
CCGCACCGAGGTCACCTGCTGATCAGGGTGGACCTGCTGGCCGCCTGATGCGGGGTGCCGGATCGAGACGAAACTGGGTAGAATCACCAGTGCCGCTCATGGAGCACACGAGCGGCGACGCAGACACCCGGCTGGTGACCGGGCAGCGGAGAGCTGATCTGCGTGGCAGGCGGTGAGCCACCCATCTGGAGGTGGCAGATCCCGGAGGGCCTGACCCGGGACGTGTGGTGTGCGCATCGACGCACACCAGCGAGGCCACCGTGGCATCACCAGCCCGAACTGACAACCCGCCTATCCCAAGCCCTCTCCCCCAGCGAGACCTCTACAGCCTGACCGAGCTTTCTGAGCGCGGCTGGGGCGGCCGGTCCACCCTGCGCGGCTACATCGCCGATGGCCTGCTCCCGGCCGTGTGGGTCGGCGGCGTGAAGAAGGTCCGCCATGAGGACCTTCACGCCTTCGTGAAGCCGGTCGAGCCGCGACGGCGGACCTTGGAGGACGCCAAGGCTGAGATCGAGCGGATCTTCGCGTCCATGAGCGAGGACGAGCGTCATCAGCTCGCAGTCATGGTTGGCGGTGAGGCCCAGTCCAACTGAGTCCACCAAAGGGACGACCCCGGTGCGCTAACACCGGGGCCAGGTGACTCATAGGGCGAGTCGTTATGTCGACACCCACAGAATACCCAGTCGCTGGCGCGGCTGCCAGCCCCATGTTCGATCTGACGCAGGTCCCCTATGACCCCTTGTGGGCGGGGGGTCGGGCGCCCGCCGGGGGGGGGGCAGCGCCCCCCTCTTGATAAGGATGCGAACTATGTTGGCAGCAAGCTGTCGCCTGCCCACGAAGATTCCCTGATCAAGCGGCATAAGCGCGCGCAGCAGAACCTGTTCCGAAAGTGGCGCCTCAGGAGAGGTCTCCAACGCCTCACCAACGACCGCCGCGCCAAGGGTTGCGGGTGGGTCCGCACCCACCCCGAGGGCATGGTCGCCCTGCGGCTCTCGAAGGACGGCAAGGCCGGGTACTCCGGCTTCGCCCACTGCGGCAAGGTGTGGCTGTGCCCGGTGTGCTCGGCGAAGATTGAGTCACGCCGCCGGGGCGAGCTGGCGGTCCTGGTGCACTACGTGATCGAGCACGGCTACGTGCTGGCCTTCGGCACCTACACCCTCCGGCATCGGCGCGGGCAGGCGCTGGAGCCGCTGTGGGACGGCCTGTCGGCGGGTTGGCGGGCGGTGCGCCAGTCCCGGGCCGTGCGGCGATTGCGCAAGAAGTACGGCTGCATCGGGGTAGTGAAGGCCGTCGAGATCAACGTGGGCGGCCATGGCTGGCACCCCCACCTGCACACGATTCACGTGTTCAAGCCGCCCACGCAGATCGAGTCGGCCGACGGGAAGAAGATGGTGGACTTCACCATCAAGCAGCAGCACATCTCGGAGCTGCACGCCGCCGAGGTGAAGGCCTGGCGGGCGTCGGCGAAGAAGCAGAAGCTCACTTCCCCGTTGGCGCGCGGCCAACAGCTCCGGCTGGTGGACACCGCCGACACTGAGGGCCTCGTCGACTACCTGGCCAAGCACGACGAGCTGGGCGACGAGGCGGCTGAGCTGCGGGACCAGGTCCGCACCATGGCGGACAAGCACCCGGGCGTCTATGTGAACTCCCGTGCGGTGGGCTACGAGATGGCCGGCAGCAGCACCAAGAGGGGGCGCGCGGGGTCCCGGACAATGATGCAGCTCCTCCAGGATCTGGTCGCGACCGGCGACGCCGACGACTATCTGCTGTGGCAGGAGTACGAGCGGGTCTCCAAGGGCCGCCACTCGCTGGACTGGCCGAACGGGCTGAAGGAGCTGGTGGGCCTGAAGGAGGTCTCCGACGACGAGATCGTCAACAACTCCGAGGATGGGCGAGACGTGCTGACCTTCACCGACGGCCGCGACCTGTTCACGCCGTTGTCGGCAGCTCCGGCGGTCCTTGCGGCTGCCAACGTCGGCGGGGCCGCTGCCGCGATGGAGGTCTGCGACTACTACGGGATCGATTACCTCGTCGGTGATCACGGAGTGACCCAACACTTCCTTAAGCGGGCCGACGAGGCACGGGCGGAGGCTCGCATCCGGCGGCTGGAGCAGGAGGAGTTCGAGAGGCAGCACGCTGCGGAGCAGAGGCGCTGGCGGATCGCGGTTCTTGAGCATGCCATCGAGGAGACGAAGAGGCGCACGTTTTACGACCGTGTCTTGCTGAATATTGAGCATGCGTGGCGGCTGAACAAGATCGCGAGGCAGTCCGGCGCCACCGTCCGCTACTTCGGCCACAAGCTCAGGATCCCCGGTGCCCCGGGTTGCTGCGAGTGGGACGTGCGTCGGCCGGTGCTGATGGCGGTCGAGTTCCCGGCCGGTCATGAGTTCCTCTCCGATGATCTCTCGATCACTCCGTACTTCGTCGAGCAGTGGGCCCGCAAGAACCCGGATTGGAAGCAGGGCGAGGTTGCGCTGCGGACCTGACTGATACGCCCACCACCCGGGTTGGGCACCGGAATCTAGAAGAAAGTGAGATCACAAGATGGCTGAGAAGCTGAACGAGATCCTGGCGAAGCGGGAACAGCTGAGGGCAGAGAGGAACCGTCTCCAGCGGGAGATGCGTGCCAATGAGAAGGCCGAGAAGGAGGCCCGCGAGGAGGCGCTGCGCGATGCGCACCAGGCCGTCGGCGAGTGGGTCGCGAAGGCCCAGGGTGTAACGGAACCAGACGAGATTCTGGGCCTGACGGACCGCCTCGACGTATCGCCGAGGGACGAGTGGACGGCCGCTCGGGAGGCCCTGTGGGCGACCGTCACCGACGTGTTCGAGGTCAAGTCGCCGGATCACGTCGAGGTCCTGGCCGACCTGCTGCGCCACGACGCGGCCGAACCGCTGCGCAAGCGGTTCGAGTACGAGCTGGCTGACGTGGACCCGGAGCTCGGCGAGATACCCGACGCCCCGGGCGAGGACGAGGTGGCCGCTCAGGTCGGCATCTCGCACGAGCACATGGGTGGCCAGTGAGCCGGTGGAGGGACTCGCCGGGTACTTCCTGAGTACCGGCGGGTGTCCGGCATAGGGACCACGGGCGGTCCATTGACGGGCTCGAGGACGCAAGTCCCCGAGCCCGTCGCCATGTCCGGCCGGAGGCCGGGCCAGCGGGGGAAGGGGTCTGGGGAGGGGCGCAGCCCCATCCCCAGCGAGCAGCGCTCTGGAGGACCCGAGCGGAGCGAGGCTGTCCGACAGAGTGCCTGCTTGCCGAGGGTCGCGACATCCCCTCCGGGCCGGGTAGAGTTGAGGGTAACGCAGCCCCCTACCCGGACAGGACGAGCCATGCGAGATACGTCGCGACCCCACGCCCCGCAGCCGCGCGGTGACCGCATCGACACCCGGTTCGGCGAAGACGAGTACCGCCGGGTGAGGAAGGTCTCCAAGTGGCGTCAGCAGCCGCCGTCGGTCTTCGTCCGCGAAGCGGTGATGGCGGCGGTGGTCGCGGCGGAGGGGCGTTGGGCGGTGAGTGATGAATCGGCAGAGCCTGCGGCGCCGATGGTCACCGCCCAGCAGCTCGCAGAGCTGCACGCGGCACGCGTCGAGGTGAAGCGCGTCGGGACGAATCTGAACCAGTTGGTGCGCTTGGCGAACCGTGGCCAGATCGACCTCGGTGATCTCCGGCCGGTCATCGAGGAGCTGCGGACGATGATCGACAACATGGTGGCCCAGCTCGGCGGGAGCACCTCTCCGTGAGTACCACGTCGATCGTCCCGAAGTACGACCTCGGTGTAGCCACGGACTACCTCCAGTTTGGCAAGGGTGAGAAGAAGCGGACGCACCTCGCCGAGGGCACGAACCGGATCGCGCCGGGGTTCTACTGTGATGCCGGTTCCATCGACGAGTTCATCGAGCTGGGGAATCATCTGGCCACGACCAACAAGCGCCGGGTGCGTGCACACTCGATCGTCCAGTCCTTCGCCCCCGATGAGTTCAACGTCGACGATCCAGCCGACCTCCAGTACGTCGGCGATCTCGGCTTCGAGCTGGCCAAGCGGATGTTCCCCAACAGCCCCTGCCTGGTGGTCGTCCACGCGGATTCCGACGGCCGGAATGCGCACAGCCACATCACGGTGCTGAACCACGATCTCGTTACGGGGAAGGCCCCGACGAAGAACCGGACCCACTCCCAGCTCAAGGCGATCAACGACCAGCTCATGCGTGAGCACGGCCTGCGCACCGTGGACCGCCCGCACGGTGGCAACAGCGGACGGTGGGCCGACATCCGCGGGGAACGGCTCGCCCGGATCGAGGCAGGGACGCCGAAGCGCTACGAGGAGTTCGACGTCGCGATCGGCGACAATCTCGCCGATGCCAAGAAGGCGGCACTGTCCGTCGACGACCTGGACGCCTTCATGGAGCGGTTCGAGGCCGAGCTGGCGGACCGCGGCGTCGCCATGAAGCAGACAGAGCACGAGGTCAAGACGGAGTCTCGCAAGGGCCACAAGAAGGGCGACATCGTTCACGGCCTCACCTACGAGATGCTCGACGAGGTCACGCCCACCTACAAGCCGCGCAAGAGGCGCCGGGCGGCGTCGAAGGTGTCGGCCGAGTTCACCCTGGAGGGGCTCGCCGCCGACGTCGAGGCCGAGCGCCAGCGCCGCCTCGCCGAGGCCCAGCGCCAGCAGGCCGCAGCCGCCCAGCAGCGACGCGAGGCAATGCTCACGCCGACGGCCGAGGCCGCGCCGACCCCCGAGCCCACCGTCGAGCGGCCGGGAAGTGAACTGCGCCGCCTGCTCGATGAACTCCGGGAGGCCCGGCTGGCGGCCGACGACGTACCTGTGGCCGTCGAGGAGGCCGAGCAGGAGGCACTCGCTACCGCTCCTGCCTCTCCCCCGCCGCTCGCTACCGCTCCCGACGGTGACCTCGACGGGGCTCAGGCCGAGGAGTCGGCACTCGCTGCCGCTCCTGCCGATCGGTCGTCGCTCGCTGCCGCTCCCGACGAGCCAGAGCCCTTCCGGTCCCGGCTGCGGGAGTACGAGGCGAAGACGAAGAGCGAGAAGGAGACGGCGGACAAGCTGGCCGTCCTCGACGAGCAGATGGTCGCGTGGCGTGAGGAGGGGCGTCTGCCCGACGAGAACATCGTCAAGACCTACAACGTTGGGAAGGAGAAGCTGGAGAAGTACGGCTCGTGGTTCGAGCCGGAGAACGAGCGGCTGCTCATCGCCCGGCACGAGAAGCTGGTCAAGGCGAATCGCTCCTTCGAGCTGGGCACCGACGTGGGCAGGACCCGGGCCGCGACGCTGCGCGCCGCTGTGGCCGAGGGCCGCTACGAGACCGCAGCTCAGACGGCGCCGAAGCCGCTCTCTGCTGCCCAGCACGCCCAGCAGATGGCGGCCGAGGCCGTCCTCGAGGACGCAGTCCACGAGGACGAGCGGCAGCGCTGAGAAGCGAAGACCCCCGCTCCGTAGAGCGGGGGCCGTGGTCACATGTTGCGGAAGACGTAGACGCCGTAGTCCGGGCGCGGGGCGTCGACGACCGTGTAGTCGTGTTGCAGATCGTCGACCCACGAGGACCAGTGGAAGTACCGCTGGGCCTCCTCCGGCCAGCCGTTCATCATGTCGAGGTCGTCGGCGAGCTGCTCGGCGTAGGCCCTGAACGACTCCCAGCGGCCGACGTAGCGCTCCTCGAAGCTGCTCAGCGACGGGATGTCACCGTGGCCCTCGACCACGTGCATGCCGGACCGCACCCAGGCGAAGACGGCCGGCCACTGCTCGGCCCCGGCCTCCTCGTAGCAGGCAGCCCATTGGGCGGCCTCCAGGAGGCCGAACTCGCCGGAGGTGGGGATCAGCTCGTGATCCATCACCCACAGCTCCTCACAGGCCGCGTAGCGCCTGCCAGAGCCCTTGTGGACGGCCGCTAGGTCGATGGCAGCCACGTCGTCGGCGTCGGTGGCCGGGAACCACTCCCCGACGAGATCGCCGGAGTTGTAGCAGTGCAGACAGCCCACCCAGATGCGCGGGACTTCTTCGGTCATGGTGGTCATCGGGCGTCCTTGAGCTGGTCGGCCAGCAAGGCGTGCAGCTGGCGGGCCTGGTCCCAGTCCAGGGTGAGCCGGACGTCGTCGCCGACCCAGACGGCGATGCCTCCCCCGCTCGGCGAGATGCCGACGCGATCGGCGGGTGCGGTGGTCTTCTCGGTCATGGCGTCCTCCTCGGTGTCGGGAGGACCCGGCGCACACCCAGGCAGCCGTGCTCGGGTGAATCGGCGCGCGACGGGCGCGGCCGGGTCCTCGGGGAGGCTCCCGGCGCGGCTTGCCGCGCTTGTTCCCGCCGTCGCACCCCGTCGATACGATTGATCCAGTGATCTTGAGAGGACGACATGGGCAATACCAGGCTGGATGAGCGGGCCCGCGTGGAGCGCGCCAAGGCCTTCGCCGAGAAGTGGGCGGGGCGTGGCTACGAGAAGGGCGACACTCACTCGTTCTGGCTGGAGCTGCTGCGCGATGTGGTGGGCATGGAGGACGTGACCACCAACGTCCGCTTCGAGCGGTCCACGGCCGAGCGGGGCTTCATCGACGTGGTGATCCCCGATGCCAAGACCGTCGTCGAGCAGAAGTCCCTGAACGTCGACCTGGACAAGCCCGAGCTGCGGCAGGGCCTCATGGTGACCCCGTTCGGCCAGGCGAAGCGCTACGCCGACTCCCTGCCGAACTCGCAGCGCCCGGACACGATCATCGTCTGCGACTTCGACCGCTTCCGGCTGCACGACCTCGACGTCGAGAAGCCTGCGGACAACTACGTCGAGTTCCGGCTGGCCGAGCTGCCCGAGCAGCTCCACCTCCTGGACTTCCTGATCGACCCGCAGCGGGCCCGCCAGGCGCGCGAGGAGCAGGTCTCCCTCGATGCCGGTGCCCTCATCGGCAAGGTCTACGAGATGCTGCGCGCCCAGTACGTCGACCCGGACTCGCCGGAGAGCCGCCACTCGCTCAACGTGCTGTGCGTGCGCCTGGTGTTCTGCCTCTTCGCCGAGGACGCGGGCCTCTTCCCGAAGAACGCGTTCTACCACTACCTGCAGGGCGTGCCAGCGCGTCAGGTGCGGGTTGCCGTCCGGGAGCTGTTCGCCTACTTGCGCGCCGCTCCCCAGGACCGCGACCCCTACGCCTCGGCGGAGCTGAAGGCCTTCCCGTACGTCAACGGCGGGCTGTTCGAGCAGGAGGTGGAGATCCCGCAGTTCACCGAAGAGATCGTCCAGGTGCTCCTCGAAGAGGTCAGCCACGGCACCAACTGGTCGGAGATCTCGCCGACGGTCTTCGGCGGGGTGTTCGAGTCCACCCTCAACCCGGAGACGCGCCGCTCCGGCGGGATGCACTACACCTCGGCCCAGAACATCCACCGGCTCATCGACCCCCTGTTCCTCGACGAGCTGACCGCCGAGCTGGACTCGATCCTGACCGACGCCGACCTCGGCGACCGGGCCCGGCGCAACCGGCTGGAGCGCTACCACGACAAGCTCGCCTCGCTGACGTTCTTCGACCCGGCCTGCGGCTCGGGCAACTTCCTGACCGAGACCTACATCAGCCTGCGGCGGCTGGAGAACAAGGTGCTCTCGGAGCTGCTGAGCCATCAGGGGGTGTTCGGCTTCACGCCGGAGCACTCACCGCTGAAGGTGTCGCTCGCGCAGTTCCACGGCATCGAGATCAACGACTTCGCGGTCAACGTCGCGGCCACCGCGCTGTGGATCGCCGAGCTCCAGGCCAACGCCGAGGCGCAGACGATCGTCTTCCAGATGATCGAGGACCTCCCGCTGAAGGACTCGGCGAACATCAGGCTGGGCAACGCCCTGGAGATGGACTGGGAGCAGGTCCTGCCGCCTGAGAACTGCACCTACGTGATCGGCAATCCCCCGTTCCGTGGTGCTCGCTATCAGACCCCCGAGCAGAAGGCTGAGCTGGCCGTCGTGTTCGGAGGTGCGCGCAACGCCGGGAACATCGACTACGTCGCCGGGTGGTTCATGAAGGCTGCGCAGTACGTGGGCGACCATCCGATCCGGGCTGCGTTCGTCTCGACGAACTCCATCGTCCAGGGCGAGCAGGTCGCCAACGTCTGGTCGCCGATCTACGACCTCGGCATGCGGATCGACTTCGCCCACGACACCTTCCGCTGGACGAACGACGCCACGGGGGCGGCCGCCGTGTTCGTGGTGATCGTCGGGTTCTCCAAGCTGGGCGGTGACAAGCGGCTGTTCCACTACCCCACGGTCGACTCCGCGCCGGTGCTGGAGCATCCGGCCCAGCTCAACGCCTACCTCAAGGACGCGCCCGACGTCTTCGTGTGGGACCGCTCGAAGCCGCTGTCAGACGTACCGGTCATGACGATTGGCTCTCAGCCGATCGACGACGGCAACTACCTGTTCACGCCCGATGAGAAGGACGCCTTCCTCGCTGCTGAGCCTGGGGCTGAGCGGTTCTTCAAGCGCTGGTACGGGTCGCAGGAGTTCATCAAGGGAATCGAGCGCTGGGTGCTCTGGCTGGGCGAGGCCACTCCGGCCGACCTCGCGAAGCTCCCCGAGTCGGTCAAGCGCATCCAGGCGGTGCGGGACTATCGGTTGAAGTCCAAGCGCGCTCAGACCCTGAAGGCGGCGGCACGCCCGCAGCACTTCGGCACCGAGATCATCCCGAAGGGGAACTCCCTCCTTGTTCCGGAGGTGTCCTCTGAGCGTCGTCGGTATATCCCCCTGGGCTTCGTCGGGGCCGAGTCGCTGTGTAGCAACAAGCTGAAGCTGATCCCAGAAGGCACCCTGTACCACTTCGGCGTGCTGCACTCTCGCGCACACAACGCATGGATGCGAGTGGTCGCCGGGCGGTTGAAGTCCGACTACAACTACTCAAGTGGCGTCGTCTACAACAACTTCGTCTGGCCTGAGGCCACCGAGGCCCAGCAGGCGGAGATCGCCGAGCTGGCCCAGGCGGTGCTCGATGCCCGTGGGGAGTACCCCGACTCGACGATCGCCCAGATGTACGACCCCAACCTCGACTTCATGTTCCCGGCGCTCACCGCGGCCCACGGTGCCCTCGACGCCGCCGTGGAACGCGCCTACGGGCTCCAGGCGGGCCTGGAGGAGAAGGACGTCGTGGCGCACCTGTTCGAGCTCTACAGCGCCGCTGTGGGGGCGTGAGCCTCAGGTCGGGCTGATCTCTGCGCGTCCATCAGGGTATACCCCAAGAGTCATCGCGGGCTGCTGCGATTCGTGCGTCCAACGGCATCGTCATTCGATAGTGTTGGACAGGAACGGAGAGGCGGTCTGGACATGGGTGGACACAAGGGCCAGGTGGTCGGGTACGTGCGCGTGAGCGCCACCGACCAGAACCCGGCGCGGCAATTGGAGGCCGTCGGCGAGGTCGACCGGCTGTTCGAGGAGAAGGTCTCGGGCGAGAACGCGGCCGACCGGGAGCAGCTCGGCGAGATGCTCGCCTACGTCCGCCACGG
>JAUNSA010000103.1 GCA_030539405.1 Propionibacteriaceae bacterium | reverse complement strand
TGCCGCGGCCGGTGTAGCGCTTGGCCAGCGACACCACGAGGCGCAGGTTGGCCTCCAGCAGGTGGTTCTTGGCGCGCTTGCCGTCCTCGGCGATCCACTCGAAGTCGTCGGTGTCACCGGACTTCACGCGCCCCTCGGTCAGGGACTCGTCGGCGAACAGGCCGGCCTCGATGCGCTTGGCGAGCGTGACCTCCTGCTCGGCGTTCAGCAGGGCGACCTTGCCGATCTGCTTGAGGTAGTCCTTCACCGGGTCCGCCGTGGCGCCGGCAGCCATGACCTGCTGCTCGGGCTCGTCGGTGTCGTCGGCGTCGGAGACCACGAAGCCTTCGTCCTCGGTGATCTCCTTCTCTTCCTTCGCAGCCTCACCCTCGTTGAACTGGCCCTCGTCGACCTCGTCCAGCGACCGCTTCTTGCCGCCCACGGTCAGGACGACGTCGTTGCCGTCGCGCTCGAACTTCACGTCCTTGAGGTTCGTGGGGTCCAGGACGTCCGCGACCGTCGGCGTGGCCTCGGCGGCCTCGTCCTCGGCCACCTCGTCGGCCTTCGCCTCAGCCTTGGCACCCGACTTCGCGGCGGCCTTGGCCCGCGGCTTGGCCGGGGCCTTCGCGGGGGTCTTGGCAGCCGTCTTCGCCGGCGCCTTGGCCGCACGCTTGCGCGGAGCGGGGGCCGCCTCGGCCTCCTCAGCCGCGTCGGGGGCCTCGGCCGCGTCCGCGGCCTTGGCCGTGCGAGCGGTGGTGGTCTTCGCGGCAGCGGAGGTGCTGGCTGTGCGGGAGCGTTGAGTCACGTGGGCCTCTCGTCTCATCCGAATTCTGGGCGTGCAACGGCCGGGACCTGTCAACGTCCGGCGCAGCCGCCATTCTTGCACGCGTTGTGCCCCCACCCAAACGGATGAGGGCAACCGCCGGGGCTACGCTGGCCGTCGTGCCTGATGCCCTGCAGCCTCCCGTCGCCCCGCGCCGCCCCTTCACCCGCACCGTCCACGGCGATGCGGTGGAGGACCCCTACGCCTGGATGGCCGACAAGTCCGATCCCGAACTCCTCGCCCACCTCGAGGCCGAGAACTCCTGGACCGAACGTCACACCGGCCACCTGGCCGCGCTGACCGACACCTTCTACGCCGACATCCGCGCCCGGACCCAGCAGACCGACATGTCGGTGCCGCTGCACGTGTCGCACAGCGACGGGTCGGCGTACTGGTACTACGGACGCACCACCGAGGGCGACGACTACGGGCGCTCCTGCCGCCTGCCGGCCACCTCGCGCGAGGAGATCCCCGACGTCACCGAGCCGTCCCCCGACGAGGAGGTCATCCTCGACGTCCAGGCGCTGGCCCAGGATCATGCCTACTTCGCGCTCGGCCTGGCGCAGGTGTCCCCCGACGGGCGCCGCCTGGCCTACTCGGTCGACACCACCGGCGACGAGCGCTACGACCTCTACGTCCGCGACCTGGCCACCGGCGAGGTCATCGACGGCCCGGTCCCCGGCGTCGCCGCCGGCGGGGCATGGGCCGGCCCGGACTGGCTGTTCTACCTCCGGGTGGATGCGGCCTGGCGGCCCCACCAGGTGTGGCGCCACGAGATCCGGTCCGACACCCCGGACGCCCTCGTCCTCGACGAGCCCGACGACCGCTTCTGGGTCTCGGTGGACAGCTCGCGCGACGACCAGTGGATCCTGGTGGAGCTGGCATCCAAGACCACGACCGAGACCCACCTGCTCCGCGCCGACGACCCCACCGGCGAGCTGCGCGTCGTCCAGCCCCGCCGCCCGGGGCTCGAGTACGCGGTCGAACTGGCCCCCGACGCCCTCTGGATCCTGAACAACGACGAGGCGCCCCAGTTCAAGCTCAGCCGGGCTCCGCTGGATGCCCCGGGCATCGAGCACTGGGAGACCATCGTCGAGGAGCGCCCCGAGACGCGGCTGCTGGGCGCCAGCGTGTACGCGTCGGCGATCGTGATCGACCACCGCACCAACGGGTTGTCCGGCATCGCGATCCTGCCGCGGGACGACGACGGCACCCTCGGCGTCCTCACCGACCTCACCTTTGACGAGGCCCTCTACGACGTGGGCAGCGAGGACGCCCCCGACTTCGACACCGAGCACATCCGCTTCGGTTATGAGTCGCTGACCACCCCGGTCGGGGTGTGGGAGTACACGCTGCGCACCGGCGCCCGCCGCCTGCTCAAGCAGGTGCCCGTCCGCGACCACCCCGACGCCGGCCCCTACGACCCGACCGATTACATCAGCGAGCGGCTGTGGGCCGAGTCCGCGGACGGCACGCGCGTCCCGATCTCGCTCGTGCGGCACCGCGACACCCCGGTCGACGGCACCGCACCGGGCCTGATGTACGGCTACGGCGCCTACGAAGTGCCGACCATGCCGTACTTCGCCATGAGCCGGATCAGCCTGCTGGACCGCGGCTTCGTGTTCGCCATCGCCCACGTCCGCGGCGGTGGCGAGCTGGGGCGTCCGTGGTACGACGGCGGCAAGCTGCTGGACAAGCCGAACACCTTCGCCGACTTCGTCGCCTGCGGGCGGGTGCTGGTGGACGAGGGCTATGTGGCCCCCGATCGGCTGGTCGCCGAGGGCGGCTCGGCCGGCGGGCTGCTGATCGGAGCGGCGGTCAACCTGGCCCCCGACCTGTTCCGGGCCGTGCACGCGGCCGTCCCGTTCGTGGACCCCCTGACCACGATCCTGAACCCCGACCTTCCGCTGACCGTGATGGAGTGGGAGGAGTGGGGCAACCCCGTCGAGGACGCCGCCGTGTACGCCTGCATGAAGGGGTACTCCCCCTACGAGAACGTCGCGGCCGTCCAGTACCCGGCGATCCTGGCCACCACCAGCCTCAACGACACCCGCGTGGAGGTCACCGAACCGGCCAAGTGGGTCGCCCGACTGCGCGAGCGGGCCACGAACGGCCCCGACCGTCCGATCCTGCTCAAGACTGAGATGGTGGCCGGCCACGGCGGCGTCTCGGGCCGCTACCAGGCGTGGCGCCAGCGGGCCTTCGAGCTCGCGTGGATGGTCGACCAGGTCGGCGGCTGACGCCCCGACCACGCGGCACCGGTCGCTGCATCCTCCCCGCGCAGGGGTGGCGGGTACGACTACGGTCTTGATTTGGGAGCCCGGGTACCCTCTCAGGGCTCGTTCGGGGGGTGCACCGAACAAAACCGCGTCGTTTCGCGTTGTACTGGGGTGACGACGAAAGGACGACGCATGATCTCGACCTCGCACCGCTCCCGCTCGACCGAAGGCATCGATGGCAAGGACGCCGTGGGTCTCTACCTCGACGGCATCGCCAAGACTCCGCTGCTGACGGCCGAGGAGGAGGTGCAGTTGGCCCGCGAGATCGAGGCCGGGCTGTACGCCGAGAAGATCCTCGCCGGCGAGCTCACCGTCAAGGAGCGCGGCGGCCGCAAGGCGACCAAGGCGTCGACCGAGGAGCTGGAGTTGATCGCCGAGCAGGGCCGCGCCGCCATGAAGCGCTTCGTGACCGCCAACCTGCGCCTGGTGGTGTCGGTGGCCCGCAAGTACGGCCGCTCCCAGATGCCGCTGCTCGACCTCGTGCAGGAGGGCAACACCGGCCTGATCCGTGCTGTGGAGAAGTTCGACTACTCCAAGGGCTTCAAGTTCTCGACGTATGCCACCTGGTGGGTGCGCCAGTCGATCAGCCGCGGCATCGCCCAGCAGGGCCGCATCGTGCGCCTGCCGGTGCACGTTGCCGAGCAGATCAACCAGGTCTCGGCCACCCGCCGCAACCTCGAGCGCAAGTTCGGCCGCGAACCCGACGTGATGGAGATCGCCGACGAGCTCGGCCTGGAGGAGGAGCGCGTCATCGACCTGCTCCGCCTGGCCCGCGACCACGTGTCGCTGGACGCCCCGGTCGAGGAGGACGGCGACACCGCGCTCGGTGACCTGCTGGCCCGCGACACCTCCCCGGGTCCCGACGAGGTCGTGCTGGACGCCGAGGATCGCGCCCGGCTCGACAACCTGCTCAACAGCCTGGATGAGCGCTCCGCCGACGTGGTGCGCCGCCGCTACGGGCTGGTGGACGGCCGCCAGGCCAAGCTCGCCGACATCGCCTCGGTATGGGGCATCACCGCCGAGCGGGTCCGCCAGATCGAGCGCCAGGCCATCGCCAAGCTGCGCGACACCACGCTGGCGGCCTGAGTCTCACCGGCTGAGAAGAACGCCCAGCCCCGCACGGGGCAGGCACCCCACCGGACGCCGCGGCCTCACACGAGGCCGCGGCGTTCGCGGTCATCAGCCATGCGGATGAGGCCCTCCTGCGCCGCCTGGGCGCGCAGGACGCCGTCGGCGTCGAAGATCTTGCCGAACGACAGCCCCAGGGCGTTGGCCGCGTTGGGGGACGACTGGTCGTAGAGCACCCACTCGTCGATGCGCAGGGGCCGGTGGAACCACATCGAGTGGTCGATCGTGGCCATCTGCATGCGCGGCGACCCGAACGCCGTCGGGTGCGGGAGCGTGGAGACCGACAACAAGGTGAGGTCCGAGGCGTAGGCCAGCACCATCTGGTGCAGGCGCGGGTCGTCGGGCATCTCCCCCACCGCGCGCATCCAGATCTGCAGGCGCGGCCCCTGGGCCGATTCTCGGTTGCTGTAGCCGACGTAGCGGGTGTCCAGGGCCGCCCATTCTCGCTCCCAGACCTCCTTGGTGCGGGGCGAGCGCTGGGCCAGCACGTCGGCCAGTCGCGGGCACTCCTCGGGTGGGACCGGCGGCTTGAACGGCACCGCGGCGTGCTCCAGGCCCTCCTCGGGCACCTTGAACGACGCCGACATCACGAAGATGTCGTGCCCGTTCTGGGAGGCGGTCACCCGGCGCGTCGTGAACGAACCGCCGTCGCGGGAGCGATCCACCTCGTACACGATGCCGCTGGCCGTGGACCCGGCGCGCAGGAAGTAGCACTTCAGCGAGTGGCACAGCCGGGCTTCGTCCACGGTGCGGTACATGGCTGCGAGCGCCTGGGCCATGACCTGGCCGCCGAAGGTGCGCTGCTGCTCGGTGTCGGGGTGCTCCCCCACGTAGACGTCGGCGGAGCGTTGCTGCAGGTCGAGCAGGTCGAGGACCTCACTGATGTGTTCCATGCCCACTTCCCGGTTCGTCGTCGTCCTGTTCGGCCAGGAACTGCTCCACGGCCGCGCCGATCTCGTCGGCCGAGGGGACGTTGGGGCGTCCGCTGGCCTGGATCTCGTCGTACTGCTGCTCCAGCGCGCTCACCAGCTGGCCGAGCTCGCTGTCGGATTCCATCTCGGTCTCGAGCTGGGACATCGTCTGCAGGGCGAGGGTGGCCAGCTCACCGGGCGGCAGGTCGAGGTCGGTGGCAGCCCGGATCCGGTCCAGCACGGCCAGGGCCCCGGGCGCATACGAGCCGGGCGCGAGGTAGTGCGGGACGTGCGCGACGAAGCCCTGGCCCAGCACCCCGGCCTGGCCGGCCCGGTACTCGAGCATGGACGCGAAGCTGCCCGGGACCGTCACCCGGTCGATCCACACCGGGTTCTCCCCCACCACCTCGGGGTCGGTGGCGTGCCCGGTCACCAGGACGGGTCGCGTGTGCGGCACCCCCATCGGGACGCCCTGGGCCGAGATGAGGTGCCCCACGCCCAACGCGTCCACGATCTGGAGGACGGCGGCGCAGGCGCGGTTCCACTGCGTGTCGGGTTCGGGGCCGCTGAGCAGCAGGAAGGGGCGACCCGAGGCGTCCGTGACCCGGTGGATCGCCAGCCGATAGTCGGTCAGCGACGTCCAGGTGTTGGTGTCGAAGACCATGGGCGGACGCCGCGAGCGGTAGTCGTGGAGTTGGTCGTGGTCGAAGGTGACCAGCAGTTCGTTGTCGAGGCTGTCGAGGAGGTGTTCGCTCAGTTGCCGGGCGACCTGGCCGGCGTCGACATAGCCCTCGAGGAGGTGCACCAGCGTCGGTCGGGTGCCCTGGACGCCGGCCCACGCGTCGTCCTCGATCGTGTACAACGCGCGTGGATCCAGCATGGGGCCACGATAGCGGCCGGGGCGGTCAGAGGGCGGCGATGGCGGTGCGCACCCGCTTGGCCGACACCGGCTGGGCGGTGCCGAGCGATTGGGCGAACAGGCTCACCCGCAGCTCCTCCAACAGCCACCCCACCGCGACCGCCTCGCCGGGCAGCTCCCCCACCTCGTGGTGGGCGATGGCCGCGGCGTAGGCGTCCTCGAGCTCGGCGATGATGTCGAGGTTGCCCGCCTCGCGGGCCGGGTTGGACGCCCAGCCGTTGAGGCGCACCTGCGTGGCGTGGACGTAGGTGTCCAGCCGGGTGAAGTGCGGCTCGGGGGTGGCGGCGATGAAGCCGTCGAAGACGAGGTTGTCGAGTTGGGCGGCGATGTCGTCGCGGCTGTCGCCCTCCGGGCGTCGGGCCAGTTCGGCGCGCACCTCGGCGTGTCGGCCCAGGATCCTCGCGGCTACCCGGGTGATGGCCTGCATCCGGTCGGCGGCGTCCGGGCGGACGAGGTCGACCACGCGCCGGAACGCCTGCTCGTCGCGCACGGCGTCCGGGTCGATGCCGTGCCGGGCGAGCAGGTCGCCGGTCGCCTTGAGCCGCACGTCGGCCAGCAGGGCGTTGAGGTTGGCGTAGGGCCCGGCCGACAGGGCGATCTTCTCGGCGTTGGACAGGTGGGCGAACACCGAGCGGGTCGGGTCGGGGGCGACGAGGGTGACCAGGCGGCGCAGCCCGCGCGCCTGCCACCGGGACGCCTTGGCGGCGGTGTTGGCGATGCGGACGCCCACCTTCGCCCCGTGGTCGACCAAGGCGGGGTAGCCGACCAGCGGCGTCGGGTCGCGGTCGACCTCGCGGGTGCGCGGCAGCGTCCCGAACTCCCAGGTGGTGGCGCCCGGGTGGGCAACATCGGAGGCGGCTTTGTTGAGCCGTTGGTTCAGGCGCGGGGCGAACTGCTTGCGGAGGCTCTCGAAGTCCTTGCCGGCGCCGAGCTCACGGCGTCCGTCGGTGATGACATAGCGGACGGTGAGGTGGTCGGGCAGGACGGCGGTGTTGAACAGGCTCGCCTCCAGCGGGTCGCCGGACAGGGCTCCCAGGGCGGCGGCCAGCGC
The DNA here is from genome assembly GCA_030539405.1 of Propionibacteriaceae bacterium. Classification (GTDB taxonomy): domain Bacteria; phylum Actinomycetota; class Actinomycetes; order Propionibacteriales; family Propionibacteriaceae; genus Propioniciclava. The sequence goes on along the minus strand of JAUNSA010000103.1, from coordinate 2,406 downwards.
GTCCGGGAAGGGGCGGGCGGCCTGGTCGGGGTGGTCTTCCAGCCAGGTGAGCGCCCGGCGGCCCCAGTCGGGGGCCGGGACGAACCGCGTCCGGACCGCCTTGGGCAGCGACCGGATCAGTTCGGTGGCGAGCTCGTCGCGCAGCCCGGCCACCTGCCAGGTGAACGGGGCGGGGTCGACCTGGTTGAGGACCGACACGTCGATGTCGACGCTGACCCCGTCGCGGTGGGCGCCGGGCGCGAACACGTAGCTGACGGGCAGGTCGGTGGGTCCGACGGTCCAGGTGTCGGGGAAGGCCTCGGCGTCGACGGCGTCGGTGTCATCGACCAGGTCGTCCAGGCTGAGGTCGAGGTGCCGCTCGTCGGTGCGGCGCTTTTCGCGCCACCAGCGGTCGAAGTGCGCCACCGAGGTGATCTGCTCGGGGATGCGCTCGTCGTAGAAGGCGAAGATCGCCGCGTCGTCGACGACGATGTCGCGGCGGCGGGTGCGCTCCTCGAGGTCCTCGGCCTCGGCGCGCACCTTCTCGTTGCGGGCGTAGAAGTGGTGGCGGGTGCGCCACTGGCCCTCCACGAGGGCGGACTGGATGAAGACCTGCCGGGCCACGACGGGGTCGATGCGGCCGTAGCTGACCGTGCGGCCGGCCACGATCGGGACGCCCAACAGCGAGACCCGCTCGTCGGCCACGCACTGTCCGCCCTTGACCGACCAGCGCGGCTCGGAGTACCGGCGGGTGATCAGGTGGGCACCGACCGCCTCGACCTGCTCAGCGGTGACCGGCGCGACCGTGCGCGCCCACAGCCGGCTCGTCTCCACCAGCTCGACGGCCATCAGCAGCGGCGGCTCGGCCTTGGCCGCAGCGCTGCCCGGCTGGATCGCGAACCGGGCCCCGCGCGCCCCGAGGTATTCGGCCATCGGGCGGCGTCCCCGGCGCTGCTGGGTCTTGGGGGCGGTCGAGCGTTCGTCGCGCAGGCCGACGTGGGAGAGCAGCCCGGACAGCACGGCCGTGTGCACGGCGTCCCAGTTCGGGGTGTGGCCGGACGCGGTGCGCGGCTCCTTGGCGCGCCGCCGGCGGTGGTCGGCGTCCCGGTTGGGCGCGCTGGTGTCGAGGTCGAGTTCGCCGACGACCTCGCGGAGTTGGGACACCAGGTCCTGCCATTCGCGGATGCGCAGGAAGTTGAGGAACTCGTCGCGACACATCCGCCGGAAGGCGTTGCCCGACCGTTCGTTGCGTTGGCTGCGCAGGTAGTCCCACAGCCGCCAGATCGCGGCGATGTCGGAGGGGTCCCGGTCGCCGTGGGCCTGGCCGGCGGCGGCGTTGGCCGCACCGTCCTCGCTCCAGAACCGGCGGTGCAGGGCGTCGGCCTCGGCCTGCTTCTCCGTCGGCCGCTCGCGGACGTCGGGGATGGCCAGGGCGGCCACGATCGGCAGGACGTCCCAGGCGACCCCGCGGCGTCCGGCCTCGACCAGCATGCGACCCAGCCTGGGGTCGATCGGCAGGCGGGCCAGCAGGCGTCCGGTGGCGGTGAGGCGTTGGCCCTCGGCCTCGCCGGCGCGCGGGTCGGCGAGCGCGCCGAGTTCCTTCAGCAGGCGCAGGCCGTCGCGGATCTGGGAGCGGTCGGGCGGCTCGACGAAGGGGAAGTCCTCGATCGCGCCCAGGCGTGCGTCGGCCATCTGCAGGATGACGCTGGCGAGGTTGGTGCGCAGGATCTCGGGTTCGGTGAACTCGGGGCGGGCGAGGAAGTCCTCCTCGGAGTAGAGGCGGATGGCGATGCCCGGACCCAGCCGCCCGCAGCGGCCGGCGCGCTGGTTGGCGCTGGCCTGGGAGACCGGTTCGATCGGCAGGCGCTGCACCTTGGTGCGCGCCGAGTAGCGGCTGATCCGCGCGAAGCCGGGGTCGACCACGTACCGGATGCCGGGGACGGTCAGCGAGGTCTCGGCGACGTTGGTGGCCAGGACGACGCGCATCGTGCCCGGGTGTGCCCGGAAGACGCGGTCCTGCTCGGCGGCGCTGAGGCGGGCGTACAGGGGCAGCACCTCGGTGTTGCGCAGCTTGAGGGCGTTGATCGCGTCGGCGGCGTCGCGGATGTCGCGCTCGCCCGAGCAGAACACGAGGATGTCGCCCTCGCCCAGGGCGTGCAGTTGCGTGACGGCGCGGGCGATGCCGTCGACGAGGTCGTTCTCGTGCTCGAGCGGCTCGTACACGACCTCGACCGGATAGGTGCGCCCCGACACCTCGACGACCGGCGCGTCGCCGAAGTGCTCGGCGAACCGGGCGGTGTCGATGGTGGCCGAGGTGATGATCACCTTCAGGTCGGGGCGCCGCGGCAGGAGCTGCTTGAGGTAGCCGAGCAGGAAGTCGATGTTGAGGCTGCGCTCGTGGGCCTCGTCGATGATGATCGTGTCGTA
>JAUNSA010000102.1 GCA_030539405.1 Propionibacteriaceae bacterium | reverse complement strand
TGGACGCCACGGCGTCCACGCGCAGCGCGTCGATGTGGAACTCCTGCACCCAGTAGAGGGCGTTGGAGACGAGGAAGCTCTTCACCTCGTTGCGGCCGTAGTTGAAGATGTAGGTGCCCCAGTCGGTGTGCTCGCCCTGGCGCGGGTCGGCATGCTCGTACAGGGCGGTGCCGTCGAAGCGGCCCAGCGCCCACTCGTCCTTGGGGAAGTGGCCGGGCACCCAGTCGAGGATGACGCCGATGCCGGCCTGGTGCAGGCGGTCGACGAGGTAGCGGAACTCGTCGGGCTTGCCGAGGCGGCTCTGCGGGGCGAAGTAGTTGGTGACCTGGTAGCCCCAGCTCGGCTCGAACGGGTGCTCGGTGACCGGCATCAGCTCCACGTGGGTGTAGCCCTGCCAGGTGACGTACTCGACGAGCTCGTCGGCTAGTTCCAGGTAGGTCTTGCCCTTGCGCCAGCTCGCCAGGTGCACCTCGTAGATGGACATCGGTTCGACCTGCATGTTCTTGGTCGCGCGGGCGGCCATCCACTCGTCGTCGCCCCAGCCCATCTTGCTGGTGTAGACGATCGAGCTGTTGGCCGGGGCCTGCTCGGCGAAGAACGCCATCGGGTCGACCTTCTCGCGCCACACGCCGTCCGCACCGCGGATGTTGTACTTGTACAGCGTCCCGTCGCCCACACCCTCCACGAAGGTGGCCCACACGCCCGAGCCGGGGATCAGCTGCAGGGCGTCGCCGGTCCACCAGTTGAAGTCGGCGTTGATCCGCACCTCCTGGGCATTCGGCGCCCACACGGCGAAGCGGGTGCCGGTCACCTCGCCACGCTCCTCGTCGTGGATCGTGACCACGTGCGCCCCGAGCCGCTTCCAGATCTCGGTGTCGCCGCCGTTGTGGAAGCCCTCGAGATCCCAACCCGCCAGTCCGCCGAACTGATCGTGTGCCATCGTTACTCCTTCTCGGTGAGGGTCTGGTGGGGGGAGGCCCCCGGGGTTGCGGCGCGAATCGCCCTCAGGGGGATGTCCACCCAGTCGGGTCGGTTGCGTCGTTCGTACACCACTTCGTACACAGCCTTGTCGATGACGTACCCGCCGAGGACGTCGTCGCCGGAGGTTGCTCCACAGTAGCCCGTGAGGAACGCCTCGCGGGCCTCATCGGCCCACGCGGTCGCGGCCGCTCCGGACGGGTCCGGATGGGCGCTGCGCACATAGTCGAAGGACCGCACCATGCCCGCCACGTCGCGCCACACCGAGTCGGGTTCGCGGCGTTCGGCCGCCGTCTTGGCGGGCTCGCCCTCGAAGTCGATGATCGTCCAGCCACGGGGGCTGTACAGGGTCTGGCCCAGGTGGAAGTCGCCGTGGACGCGCTGGACCGTCAGGGTGCGGCCGCGCAGCACCTCGAAGGCGTCCCGGAGGCCCTCGGCGTAGGGGGCCAGGTCCGGCGCTGCCTGTACGGCGGCATCCAGGCGGGCGACCATGACGTCGGCGACGTCGTCGCCGGGGCGTTCGTCGGTGCCGAACGACAGGGCCAACCGCATGTGGACGTCGCGCAGCGCCGCCCCCAGGGAGCGGGCCCGTTCGGTGAAGTCCTCCCCGGCCACGCAGGCGGCCGTGGCCAGCTCCCAGCCATCGGTGGCCTCGGCGACCCGTTCGATCACCATGCCCAGGTCGGTGCTCTGGCCCTCGGGCCAAGCACCCAGCAGGCGTCCGCGGAGCTCGGGCACGCTGCCCCCGCCGAGCGCGACCAGCACCTCGGCGTCCAGGTTGGGGCCGGGCTCGATGCGGCGGAACAGCTTGTACAGGTCGGTGCTGCCCAGCACCAAGGTGGTGTTGGATTGCTCCCCGGACCACACGCGGACGCCGTTGTCGGCGAACGCCGGCTCGGTGGCGGCCACGAACGTGGCCAGGGCGTCCGGGTCGGTGGTGGCATCGACGACCTGCACCGTCTCGCCGGCCACCTCGTCGGTGCCCAGGACGGTCCCGGGCGGCGTGCTGCCCTCGGGGTAGTGGGCGACCAGGAGGTGGTAGTACTCGGTGTGGCCGTCGGGGTAGGCCAGTTCGGCCACCTCACTGCGGACGCTGGGGGCGACGTCGCGCGGGGTGTACGCGGGCAGGGGGATCCGGCGTTCGAGGTGGGCGCCGGCCCCCTTGCCCCCGAACCAACGGACCGATTCCAGATGGCGCATCCAGGCGCTGTTCAGGGAGTTCGTCACGATGAGATCAGAGCACCGCCAGGATGTGGGCCGGCTGGGCCGGTGTCAGCCGGACGAAGTTGCGGGCACCCCACGTGAACGTGGCGCCGGTCAGCTCGTCGCGCACGGGCAGGGCGGCGTCCGCAGCCAGGCCCAGCTTGGTCAGGTCGAGGTGCACCTCGGTCTCGACGGTGTTGTCCGGGTCCAGCGACACGATCACCACGACGCGGTCGGCGCCGTCCACCTTGGAGAAGGCCAGGACCTTCTCGTGCGGGGCGGTGTGGAAGTCGATCTGGCGCAGCTGCTGCAGTGCCGGGTGGTCGCGACGGATCGAGTTGAGCCGCCCCATCAGCATGTTGAGGTTCGGCTGGGCGTCGTAGTCGCGCGGGCGGTACTCGTACTTCTCCGAGTCCAGGTACTCCTCGCGGCCCGGCGCCAGCGGCAGGTGCTCGAACAGCTCGAAGCCCGAGTAGACGCCCCAGGCCGGCGACAGCATCGCGGCGAGGATGGCCCGGATGGAGAAGATCGCCGGGTTGCCCGACTGCAGGTGGAACGGGTTGATGTCGGGGGTGTTGACGAAGAAGTTCGGGCGGTAGAAGGCGTCCATGTCGCGGGACAGCTCGCCCATGTACTCCTCGATCTCGTCCTTGTCGACGCGCCACGTGAAGTAGGTGTAGCTGGTGTGGAAGCCGACCTTGCCGAGCGTGTGCATCATCTCGGGCTTGGTGAACGCCTCGGCGAAGAACAACACATCGGGGTCCGTGGCGCGGATCTGCTCGAAGATCCATGCCCAGAACTGCACCGGCTTGGTGTGGGGGTTGTCGACGCGGAAGATGCGGACACCGTGGTCCATCCACACGCGCAGGATGCGCAGCACCTCGTTGTAGATGCCCTCGGGGTCGTTGTCGAAGTTGATCGGGTAGATGTCCTGGTACTTCTTCGGCGGGTTCTCCGCGTAGGCGATGGTGCCGTCGATGCGGGTGGTGAACCACTCGGGGTGCTCGGTCACCCACGGGTGGTCGGGGCTGGCCTGCAGGGCGAAGTCGAGGGCGATCTCGACGCCCAGCTCCTTGGCGCGGGCCACGAGCCGGTCGAAGCTCTCCCAGTCGCCGAGGTCGGGGTGGATCGCGTCGTGGCCGCCGTCGGGGGAGCCCACGGCCCACGGGGAGCCGGGATCCTTCTCGGTGGCGTCCAGGGTGTTGTTCTTGCCCTTCTTGAACGCGGTGCCGACCGGGTGGATCGGGGGGAAGTAGATGACGTCGAAGCCCATGGCCGCGGCCGCCTCGAGGCGCTCGTGGCTGGAGTCGAAGGTGCCCGAGGTCCAGGTGTCGGTGGCCTCGTCGTAGGTGGCGCCCTCCGAGCGCGGGAAGAACTCGTACCACGAGGCGAACAGGGCCTGCTTGCGGTCGACGAAGATCGGGTAGTCGGCGGTGGGGGAGACCAGCTCGCGGGGGCCGTGCTTGGCCATCGCCTTGGCCAGGCCGATGCCGGTGGCGACGTCCAGGAGGTCCTCGGCGGGACGCTGGGGGATCAGGAGCTGGCCGGTGGCCCGCAGGATCGAGGCCTCGATCGGGTCCCCGGCCTCCTCGGCGATGGACGCCGTGCGCTCGAGCAGGTCGCGGCCCTCGAGGCACACCAGCTCGATGTCGACGCCGGCGGGCAGCTTGGCCTCGGCGTTGTGCAGCCAAGTTCCCCACGGGTCGGACCAGCCCTCCACGCGGAAGGTGTGGGGGCCCTCGACGTCGAAGCGCACCCAGGCCTCCCACGGGTCGAGGCCGCGCGGCGCCAGCGGCGTCATGTCGTGGCGGGTCTCCTTGCCGGAGGGATCGGTGACGATGACCGAGGCGTTGACGGCATCGTGGCCCTCGCGGAACACCTTGGCGCGGATTGGGACGAGCTCACCGACGGTGGCCTTGGCCGCGTAGGCGCCGCCCTCGATGACCGGGGAGACCTGGGTCACGGGGATGCGGCCGATGCCACGGACGACGGTCGTGGTCGGCGACAGGTCGACCGGGATGGTGGCGGGCTTCTGTGCAGGCGATGGTGCGGGCTTGGCCGCGGGCCTGGCAGTCCGGCGGGGAGCGGATTCGGGCTGGTTCACGTTGCGCTGCGTCACGCTGACCACGCTACTGCACCCGAGGGGTCACCGAGCCAGTTCGGAGGCTGCGAGCCGTCGGACGACGGTCGCGCGCAGGACCACCACGGTCCGGGCGGGGAGGACGAGGGTCCGTCCGGGCAGGAAGGCGCGCTGGGTGAGCTCCTCGGGCGTCCCGGTGTGGGCGACGAGGTGGTAGCCGGTCGACCAGGGGCCGCCGGGCAGGGTGATGGTGATCGGCTCGGCGCCGGCGTGGAAGAAGCTGTAGAAGGCGTCGGTGCGGTCCGAGACGTACATGCCCAGGCTGCGCCGGTCGCGGTCGTGCCAGTCGGCGATGCTCATGGGCTCGCCGTGCTCGTTGAACCAGGCCGACTCTGTGCGGCCCAGGCCCTCGCCGTGGTCGCCGATCACCTCGGCGCCGGAGCGGAAGGCGCTGGGGCGCAGGATCGGGTGCCGGTTGCGCAGGCCGACCAGGGTGCGGGTCAGCTCGTGCTGGTCGGACCAGTCGTCGGTGTCGGTCCAGTGCACCCACGACAGCGGGGTGTCCTGGCAGTAGGCGTTGTTGTTGCCCTGCTGGGTGCGCCCCAGTTCGTCCCCGGCCAGGACCATCGGGACGCCGGAGGAGAGCAGCAGGGTCGCCATCATGTTGCGCATGGTGCGCCGGCGGGCCGCGTTCACGGCCTCGTCCTCGGTCTCGCCCTCGTAGCCGTGGTTCCAGGAGCGGTTGTCGTCGGCGCCGTCGCGGTTGCGTTCGCCGTTGGCCTCGTTGTGCTTGAGGTCGTAGGTGACCACATCGCGCAGGGTGAACCCGTCGTGGGCGGTCACGAAGTTGACCGAGCTGGTCACGCGGCGTCCGTCATGGTCGAAGATGTCGGCCGACCCGGCCAGGCGCGTCGCGAGCTCCTCCACCCCTTGGACGGCACCGCGCCAGAAGTCGCGGGTGAAGCCGCGGAAGCGGTCGTTCCACTCGCCCCAGCCGCGACCCCACCGGCCCACCTGGTAGCCGTAGGGGCCGAGATCCCACGGCTCGGCGATCATGATCGCGTCGGCCAGGACCGGGTCGTCGGCCAGCGCCTGCTTGAACGGGTGGTCCTGCTGGACGTGGTGCTGCTCGTCGCGGATCAGCGTGGTGCACAGGTCGAAGCGGAAGCCGTCCACGCCCATGTCGCGCACCCAGTAGCGCAGTGAGTCCAGCACGAGGTCGAGGACGCCCTCGGTGGAGGTGTCAACCGCGTTGCCGGTGCCGGAGACGTCGTAGTCGTTGCGCATGTCGGAGGTCAGCCGGTAGTAGCCGGCGTGGTCGATGCCGCGGAAGCTCAGGGTGGGACCCTCGTGGCCGCCCTCGGCGGTGTGGTTGTAGACCACGTCCAGGATCACGGCGATGCCGGCGTCGTGCAGGGCCGAGACCATCTCCTTGAACTCGGTGACCTGCTGGCCCAGCGTGCCCGAGCTCGAGTAGGGGGCGTGCGGGGCGAAGAAGCCGAGCGTGTTGTAGCCCCAGTAGTTGACCAGGCCCTTGCCGATGGCGAACGGCTCGGAGATGAAGTGGTGCACCGGCAGGAACTCGATCGCGGTGATGCCGAGCTCCTTGAGGTGGTCGATGACCGCCGGGTAGGCCAGGCCCGCATAGGTCCCGCGCAGGTGTTCAGGCACGGCCGGGTGCAGCTGGGTGTAGCCCTTCAGGTGCGTCTCGTAGACGACGAGACGCTCGGGTGAGGGGCGTTCGGCCAGCGGACGCGGTGGGGGCGTGTCGGCGACCACGACGCTGAGGGGGACAGCCGCGAAGGAGTCCCGCGGGTCGGGCAGGTAGTTGGACTCCGGGGTGTGGTCGCTGATCGGACCGGAGTAGTCGACACCCCCGGTGATGGCGCGGGCGTAGGGGTCGATGAGCAGCTTGGCGGCGTTGAAACGCTGGCCGGTCTCAGGGCTCCACGGCCCGTGGACGCGGTAGCCATAGCGCTGGCCCGGACCCACGCCGGGGATGAAGACCTCCCACACGCCGTCGGGGTTGCGGGTCAGGTCATGGTTGGTCTGTCGGCGATTGGTGTCCACCAGGGCGACCTCGACGCGCTCGGCGCGCGGGGCCCACAGGGCGAAGCGAGTGCCGCCGGCGACGACCCGGGAACCGAGGATGGAGGAGTCCACAGGTCGGGGCAGTGCAGGGCGCACGGGGTCATCGCCTTTCGCAGGAGTTTCCGCGTCGGGCCGCGCTCGCGGTGGTGGGCGGACTGGAGTGATTATTCTGCCGTATCCACCCACATGGGTCCATTTTCAACTGTCAGGGGGTTCGGGATGTCCCACTATCTCGACCACGCCGCGTCCGCGCCGCTGCGGCCCGAAGCGCTCGAGGCCATGGCGTCCGCGTTCGAGGTCGTCGGCAACCCCAGCTCGCTGCACCGCAGCGGACGACGTGCCCGCGCCCTGCTCGAGGACGCCCGCGAGCAACTCGCCGTCGCGGCCGGGGCGCACCCCACCGAGGTCATCTTCACCAGCGGCGGCACCGAGGCCGACCAGCTCGTCGTCCGCGGGGGCGCGGCCTGGGGACTCGCGCACGGGCGTCCGCGTTTTGCGGCCTCCACCGTGGAGCACCCGGCCGTGGCCCACGGCGTCCGGGCGTTGGGGGAGCAGGCCACTTGGCTGCCGGTGGATGCCGACGGGACCGTGCGGCCTGCCGCCGTGGCCGAGTTGCCGCGGGACGTGGCGTGGGCGTCGGTGATGTGGGTCAACAACGAGACCGGGACGATCCAGCCGATCAGGGCGGTGGTCGAGGCGTGCCAGCGGCGCGGGATCGCGGTGCACACCGATGCGGTCCAGGCGCTCGGCCACGTGCCGGTGTCGTTCGCGGACGCCGGCGTGGACGCGATGTCGCTGTCCGGGCACAAGGTGGGCGGACCGGTCGGCATCGGCGCGCTGGTGGCGAAGCGGGACGCCCCGCTGGCCGTCACCAGCCACGGCGGGGGGCAGGAACGCCGGTTCCGCTCCGGGACCGCACCGGTCGCCCTCGCCGTCGGGTTCGCGACCGCCGCCGACCTGGCCGTGGAGCAGCGTGTCACCGAGGCTGCGCGGCTCACCGAGGTGAGACGGCGGCTCGCTGATGGCGTTCTGACCGTGCCTGGCGTCCGGGTCAACGGTGGCGACGATGTCAGCCCGGCGATCCTGCACGTGACCGTCGACGACACGCGCGCCGACGACGTGCTGCTGTTGCTGGACGCCCACGGCATCGACTGCTCCACCGGTTCGGCCTGCACGGCCGGGGTGCACCAACCCAGCGAGGTCGTCCTCGCGATGGGGCTGGGCGAGGCCGCGGCGACATCGTCGGTGCGGTTCTCCTTCGGTCCCGGCACGTCGGTGGCCGACATCGACGCCGTCCTGGCGGTGTGGCCTGACGTCGTGGCCCGGGCCCGGTCGGCGTCCTGATGGCACTGAGGGCTGTGAGGGTGCCCGGGTAGGATCCGCCGGGTGCGTGTCCTGGTTGCGATGTCGGGAGGAGTCGACTCCTCGGTGGCTGCCGCGCGCCTGGTGGCCGACGGCCATGAGGTGACCGGCGTCCACCTCGCCCTGAACCGCAACCCCGAGCTGTACCGCTCCGGCTCGCGCGGCTGCTGCTCGCTGGAGGACTCCAACGACGCCCGCCGCGTGGCCGACGTGCTGGGCATCCCCTTCTACGTGTGGGACTTCTCCGAGCGCTTCCACGCCGACGTCGTGGAGGACTTCGTCGCCGAGTACGCCGCCGGGCGCACCCCGAACCCCTGCCTGCGCTGCAACGAGAAGATCAAGTTCGCCGCCGTGCTCGAACGTGGTGTGGCGCTCGGTTTCGATGCTGTGGCCACCGGCCACTACGCGCGCCTGGAGTTCACCGGTGAGGACGCCGAGCTGTACCGCGCGGCCGATGCCGCCAAGGACCAGAGCTACGTGCTGGGCGTGCTCACCCAGGCCCAACTGCGCCGGTCGATGTTCCCCCTGTACGGGACCGTGAAGGCCGACGTGCGCGCCGAGGCCGAGGCGCTGGGCCTGCGGGTTGCCTCCAAGCCGGACTCCCACGACATCTGCTTCATCGCCGACGGCGACACCGGCGGCTTCCTCACCCGCGCGCTGGGCGAGCGCCCCGGCGAGATCGTGGACGCCGACGGCACCGTGGTCGGTACGCACACGGGTACGCACCAGTTCACCGTCGGGCAACGCCGCGGGATGCGGCTGGGCGTGCCCGCTGCTGATGGGCAGCCGCGGTACGTCCTCGCGATCGAACCGGTCACCAACACCGTCACCGTCGGCGCCCACGACGGGCTCGCCGTGCGCGTGATCGAGGGGATCAGACCCACCTGGGCGGTGGCGCAGCCGCGGCTCGGCACGTGGCGCGGGCTGGTGCAGGTACGGGCCCACGGGACGCCGATGCCGGCCCTGGTCGAGGCTTCTGCCGAGGGTGTTCGCCTGGAGTTGGACGAGCCCGCATTCGGGATCGCGCCCGGTCAGGCGGCGGTGCTCTACGACGGCGACCTCGTGGTGGGGGCGGCCACGATCGCGGGTGCACGATGAGGACCTCGGCGCTCGGGTCGCTGCCCGGCACCGATCTGGGCGCGGGCGTCCGGTTGGCGCTGGAGGGCGTCTCGGTGCCCTGGCTGCCCGAGTTCCCCGCGCGGGGGCCGTGGGCCGGCATGATCGGGCGCTCCCTCGGATTGCTCGACGGGCTGGGCGCCGAACTGTCGGCCGGGGAGTGGCGGTTGGCGTCGGTGTCGGGCATCGACCAACGTCGCGCCCGGGCCGCGCTGCGTGACGACCTCGACGTGCTCGAGGAGAACGCTCAAGGGCTGACGGGTCCGCTCAAGGTCAGCGTCGCCGGGCCGTGGACGCTGGCTGCGTCGGTATTTCGGCCGTTGGGTGGTCGCGTCCTGGGTGATCGGGGCGCTCGGCGGGACCTGGCCCAGTCGCTGGCGTCGGGTGTTCGGGAGCTCGTGGGTGACGTCGAGTGCCGGCTGCCCGGGGTCGAGGTGCTGCTGCAGGTGGATGAGCCTGCGTTGCCCGCCGTGATGGCCGGTTCGGTGGCCACCGAGGGTGGCTACTTCCGGCACCGCTCCGTCGACCGCCCCGAGGTGGTCGAGTTGCTGCGCGAACTGGGCGGACACGTGCTGCACTGCTGCGCCCCCGGGCTCGACATCGAGGTGGCGATCGGACGCCACGGTGCCGGCTTAGCCGGCGTCTCGTTGGACCAGGACCTGATGACCCG
>JAUNSA010000101.1 GCA_030539405.1 Propionibacteriaceae bacterium | reverse complement strand
CCGGCCGGGCGACCGCGCTGATCGACATCGAGTCAGCCGGACCGGGATACCTCGTCGACGAACTCGCCACGCTGATGGGTCACCTCGTCGTGCTGCCCGACCTGTCGGCGGCCCACTACGCCCGACTCCCCGACCTCATCGACCGCTGGTTCGCCGCCTTCGACGCCGTAGTGGACGGCCCGACCCTCCGGGCACGCTGCGCCGCGGTCGTGCTGGGGTTGTTGTCGGGGGCCGGCGAAGCCCAGGCGTCCGCGCGCTTGGATCGGGCCCTCGACCTGGCCGGGTGAGGCGAAGAACTGTTCAGAGGCGACGCCACAGCGATGCCACGGCCTGGCCTCCTCCGATGCACATTGATGCCAGGCCCCACTCCAAGTCGTTGCGTCGGATGTTCTCGATCGTGCGCATCGAGATGATCGCGCCGGTCGCGCCGATCGGGTGGCCCCATGCGATGGCGCCGCCAAGTGGATTGACTTTGGCGAGATCGAGGTCGAGGTCGCGTACCACCGGGACGGCCTGAGCGGCAAACGCCTCGTTGATCTCGTACCAGCCGATGTCATCGGTGGTCAGCCCGTTACGCTCCAGGATCTTCTCGATCGCCGACTTCGGGGCGTACCCCATGATCCCCGGTGCGATACCGACCTTGGTGAAGTCGACGAGTTCGGCGAAGGGGGTCAGGCCGCGTTCCTGGGCCACCGACAGCCGCGTCAGCACAAGCATCGCCGCGCCGTCGTTGATACCGGACGCGTTGCCCGCGGTCACGGTGCCGCCCTTCTTGAAGACTGGCCGCATCCCGGCCAGCTTCTCAAGGCTCAGGCCCGCGCGGGGGTGCTCGTCGGCCTCCACGACTGCTTCACCACGGCGCGACGAGATCGTGACCGGCGTGATCTCGGCGGCCACCGCGCCGGATGCCAGCGCCTCCTGGGCGCGGCGCTGAGACTCCAGAGCAAACGCGTCCTGCGCCTCGCGGGATACGTCGAACCGCTCGGCCACGTTCTCGGCGGTGGTTCCCATGGGCTCGCCCGAGAAGGGGTCCGTGATCATCGAGTTGGTGCCGTCCATGACGGTGCGGTTGCCCAGCGTCGCACCTGAGCGCGCCGAGAAGTCCATGAATGGCTGGGCGGACATGTTCTCGGTGCCCCCGGCCACGACGATGTCGGCCTCTCCGACCATCAGTTCCTGGGCGGCCAACCCGATTGCCTGCATTGCCGAACCGCACAGGCGGTTGACGGTCATCGCCGTCGACTCCTCGGTGGCGCCGGCCTCGAACGAGACGCGGCGGCTGATGTAGGCGTCCGTGCCGGTCGAGCCGACGCAGCCGATGATCCACTCCTGTGCGTCGGCCGGGGTCAGGCCCGCGCGTTGCAGAGCGGCCTTCGCCGCGGTCGCGCCCAGCACGTGCGCGGGCACGGACGCCAGCGACTTGCCGAAGCTGCCCACCGGAGTGCGAGCGTAACCCACCACGACGATGGGGTCATCAGTCTTCTTCATCATTCCTCCTGGTTGGGCCGTCCAAGCCCATCGATCGGGTCGACGCGCTCATGGATGCCAAGGTCACGGCGTTCTCGTTCACGCGAGGTCGACGGTGAACGCCGGTTCGGTCTTGGACCGGACATCATGCTCGGTCACGTCCGGCGCGAGCTGGCGCAACACCAGCGCGCCGTCGACCACGTCGAACACGGCCAAGTCGGTGACGATGCGGTCGACGACGCCCACGCCGGTCAGCGGCAGGGAGCACTCCTCGACGATCTTGGGCTGGCCATGCTTGTCCACGTGGTCGGTCATCACGATGACGCGGCGCGTTCCGGCGACAAGGTCCATCGCTCCGCCCATGCCCTTCACCAGCTTGCCGGGGATCTGCCAGTTCGCTAGGTCGCCGTTGCCGGACACCTGCATCGCGCCGAGGATGGCCGCCGCCATCTTGCCGCCGCGGATCATCCCGAAGCTCGCGGCCGAATCGAAGATCGCTGCGCCCGGCAGGAGCGTGACCGTCTGCTTGCCGGCGTTGATCAGGTCGGCGTCCTCGTCGCCCTCGTACGGGAACGGGCCCATGCCCAAGATGCCGTTCTCGCTCTGCAGATGGACGGTCACGCCCTTGGGTAGATTGTTCGCCACGAGCGTCGGCATGCCGATCCCCAGATTCACGTAGTCCCCGTCGGTAAGTTCGGAAGCCGCGATGGCAGCCATTTGGTCACGGGTCCAGCCCATGTCAGACCTCCTTCTGGTCGGCAGCGGCGGGACTTGGGCGTACTGTCCGCTGCTCGATTTCGGTGGGGGACACTGCGCGGGTGACGTGGGTCACGTACACGCCGGGGGTGTGCACGATGTCGGGGTCGATCATGCCCGGCTGGACGATGCTTTCGGCCTGCACGAAGGTGATCTCGCCGCACATGGCGACGACTGGGTTGAAGTTGCGGGCCGTACGCCGATACACGAGGTTGCCGGCGGTGTCAGCGGTGTGGGCGTGCACCAGCGCGATGTCGGCGAGGATCGCCCGCTCCAGCACATAGGTGCGGCCGTCGAAGTTGGCGGTCGGCTTGCCTTCGGCGACCTCGGTGCCCACGCCGGTGGCGGTGTAGAACGCGGGGATGCCCGACCCGCCCGCGCGCATCCGCTCGGCCAGGGTCCCCTGGGGGACGAACTCGACGTCCAGTTCACCGCTGATGAACTGCTGCATGAACCGGTTGTTCTCGCCGACGTAGCTCGCCAGCACCTTCCTGATCTGGTTGTTCTCCAGCAGCAGGCCCAAGCCCTTGCCGTCGATGCCCAAGTTGTTGGACACGATCGTGAGGTCCTTCACCCCGGAGTCACGCACGACCTTGATCAGGTCGGTCGGGATCCCGCACAGCCCGAAGCCGCCGACGGCGAGGGTCATCCCATCGCGGAGGTTCTCGGTCAAGGCGGGAGCGATGTCATCGAGGACTTTGCTGCTCATGCGTCCAACGTTACGACGGGGTAGTGCGGTGCGACACGGTCAAGTTTCCAGTGCTCTGGCATCTGGAATGTCGATTTCTACAATCTCTGCGAGGCTGCGCCGTCCCGGGCCGCCCGAACGAGCCGTTGGTCGGCCTTCCCGCGGACCGGCCAGCGGGCGACTGCCCCGGCCGCGAAGGCCGGTCAGGCCGGGGGCCGCCTCGGCCAGCCGGACTCGGTGCTGAGCAGGATCACTTCGGCGGTGCGCCGAGTTCGGACACCCAGCGGGTGCCGACGAGATCGTCCGGGTCGTCGAGGTCGGCCCCGGTCAGCTCGCCGAAGCGTCCCAGGCGGTGCCGGACAGTGTTGACGTGCACATGCAGCGCCTTGGCTGCGCGCGGGATGCTCCGGCCGGCCGCGAACCACGCCCGCAGCGTCACCAGGATCTCGGCGGCGTAGGTGGGCTCGGCCTCCAGGGGTTTCAGAAAGCGGTCGGCGTAGTGCTGCCACACGTCGGGACGTGATGCGGCGGCCAGCCGCCAGCCCAGTGCGTCCAGCCCCTGCGGGCCCGTCCGGTCAAGGTGGCGGGCGAGCGCCAGCGCCTGTTGGGCGACCCGGTCCGAGCGGGGTAGGTCGTCGATACGCACGAATGGCCCGATGCCGACCGGCACGTCGTCGACGGACGGTCTGGTGGCGACCAGGCCCAAGCACTGGCCGCCGTCCACGACCACCACGGCGCGCGTGGTGGGCGTCGAGCCGGACGCTTCCAGCCGGCGGCGAAGCAACTCCGAGGCTGCGGCGTCCGCGATGTGGCATCGGATCGCCGCGTACTGCGCTGTCGGGTTGAGCGTCGTGGTCGCGTCGGCTGGCGTCTCGCCGGCCAGCAGGGCTCGCACAGTGGAGGCCCGACGGTGGGCGTCACGCAGGGCCGCATCCACCTCGAGTGCGTGGTATTCGGTGATGATCCGCGTGGTGAAGGCGTCGGCGAGGCCCCACATCAGCCGGACGCCGCCCACCGTCGCTTCGGCAGAGAGGCGCCGGGTGACGGCCAGGTCGACGAAGCGTTCGTGGATAAGCGCGATCGAGATCCGGAAGCCCCGTACGATCTCCTCGACCGGCACGCCCGCGTCGAAGCGCTCCCGGGCCGTGAGGGCGGCACCGCACAGCTGCCCGGGGTGGGGGATCCTGCCGGACGCCAGCGCCTTCATAGCCGTGTCGAGGTTGCGACGCACCGCCGCGGTCAGTGCCTCGTGCGAAATGGATGTGTAAGAGGCGAGCTCGGCATAGATCTGCCTGCATGTGGCGTCAGCCAGCTCGGGCAGGGACGCACTCAGTGGGCCCAGAACGGCCGACACGTCGGGGTGTTTGGGGAGCGCGCTCATGGCTTCATCGTAGGCACGAGGATCGCTGGGCCACGGCGAGTTCGACGCCACACACATGTCTGGGGCTGACACAGGGTGACGCTCGACATGCGGTTTCTTCCCCGCCACGCGTGAACTTTCCGCGGGGTGGGGAAGAATCTGCGTTCCCAGCGAATCCGAAGTCAGCGATAGGCGTCGCGTCGATGTTCGACGCGAAGGACGACGACCTCGTGGGCGTCCTCGTTGATGCGATAGAGGATTCGGTACGTACCGCGGCGCGCAGACCAGACTCCGGAGAGCTCGCGCTTCAACTCCTTCCCCACGCGGTGGGGGTTGGCGATCAGCGGCCCGGTCAGGAACTCGATCACGGCAGCGGCGACGTTCTCAGGCAGCTTCTGCTGGAGGGCTCGCGCGGCAGGAGGGGTGAGCGCGAGCTCCCAGGTCATCGGCGCAGCCCCCGAACCGCGTCGACTCCTCGGATGACATCCCCGCGGCGGTAGGCCTCATCACCGTCGCGGATGTCGGCCAGCGCTGCGGCGTCACTCAGGATGTCGAGGGTCTCTTCCAGGGCCGCCAGGTCCTCGGGGCTGATGAGGACCGCCACCGGGCGCCCATTTCGCGTCACCGTCACGCGCTCGTGGTGGTGCTCGACGCGGTCCACGACCTCGCTGAAGTGGTTGCGGACGTCCCGCAGGGGCTCAACACTCATGCACACAATTGTGGCGCGACGTGGGGTGAACTTCAAGGAGGGCGCCGCAGGCGTTCGCTCCCGAGCACGCTGGGGGCGGGCCCTTGCCCCGCCGCCCCTAACCGCCGACAGCATCGGGTTCGTGCACCGTCGGCCCCGCGGTCAGTGCCCGGTCGACCGCGGCCGGGTCCGGCAGGTAGTACAGCGCCAACGACCCCAGGATCGCCGTGACCCGCGCCAACGCTGCCCGGCGTTCGGCGTCCGAATCGGAGGCGTGGGCCAGCCGGGCGGCCTTCGCGGCACGCTCCGCGTCGCGCCGGGCGTCCGCGGGCAGGTGCCTCAGCCCGACGGTCTCGGCGTGTGCCCGAGCGGTCTCGAACGTCACCTGCACCACGGACGCCCGTCGCGCGACCTCGGCGGCCGGCGTCGAGGGCTCGACGTCCGCCCACAGCACCAGCGCGGTCTCGAACTGTGCGGTCTGCGGGACGGCCGGGTCGAATAGGGCGGCGTTCTCGATCCGGTAGGCGAGGTCACCGCGTAGGCGCCCATAGGCCTCCTTCACGGCGTCCACGCGGGCGGCGATGGCCCGTGTCGTCGGGGGTGGCGCGGGGGCATCCGCGGCCGGCGAGCCGGCGAGGGCGCGTGCTTCGCCGGGCGAGATGGGCCCCTGGCCGGTGAGGATCTGCGGCTCCTCGGTCGTCCACCAGTCCACGCCCGGGACGCCGTACGCCGCCACGGGCGCCAGCCCTTGCGTGGCCGCCCACTCGGCCAGCGTGAAGTGGCCTGCGGCGGAGTCCTCGCGACGCAGTCCGTACGGGAACACGCGCAGCCGCAGCCCCACCACCTCCGCCGAGGGCTGGGTGAGCGTGAGCACCATCGTCCGGTAGTCCTCCACGACCAGCAGGTTCCGGCCGGCGAGCGAGGCGATCGTCCGCGACAGTGGCACCTGCGGGAACGCCGGGGCATTCATCGTTCGAGCGCCTTCGGAGAGCCCAGCAGCGAGGGCACAGCGGGGTCGATGACGGGCAGGTAGTACAGCGCCAGGCTGCCCAAGAGGCCCGCGGCCCGGCGTGCTGCAGCCTCCCGTTCGCCCGGCTCGTCCGAGGCCAGGGCGAGCCGGACCGCCTTCGCCGCCGTCCGCGCGGGGTCGCGGGCGCCGGCCGGCAGGTGCGCCCACCCCTGCTGCTCGGCATGGACGCGCGCCAGCGCGAAGGACTCCTCGACCTCGGACGCCGCAGCCTCCGGATCCTCGCCCGAGCCCACGGCGTCCTCCCACAGCAGCAGCGCCACCTGGAACCGCTGGGTCTGCGGCACCCCGGCGTCGAACAGGGCGCTGTTCTCGATGCGGTAGCCGACGTCGCCCATGAGCGCGCCGTAGTCAACCTTGATCCGATCGACGCGCTCGGTCGGTGAGGGCCCGTCGGGCACCGGCGGCAGCGGGAGCCGTTCGCGCGCCTCGGTGAGCCGGTCGGGGTGGCCGACCGGGCCGGGGGCGACCGGCGGCAGCGAGCGTGTCCGGCGCAACAGCCAGCCTGCCGCACCCAGGGGCCAACGGCCCAGGTCTAGGTCGAGGAACTTCACGGCCAGGGTCCCCGCCAGCATGACCGCGCACACCGCCACGACCACCGGGTCGAAGAACCAACCGATGCCCGTGACGGACTCCAGCGCGAACGCGCCGGCGACCACCGTCAGGGCGAGCACGATGCTCGTGACCACTCCGGCGACGCGCCGCACCCAGTCATCGGCGTCCCGCTCGCCCGGCCAGGCCAGCGGGGGGACCGCGGCGGCCAGAGGGGTGATGCCGGTCAGGTCGGTGACCGTCTCGGCCAGCGTGGACTCGGTGCTGGGCACGGTCGCCTCGGCCGCGCGGGCGCCCACAGTGAACAGGGGCCGGTGCTGGACATGGGCCACCCCAGCGTCGAGGCTGATCTCCAGGCCGACCCAGCGCTCGGTCGCGGCCTCATCGGTGCCGCGCACCACGATGCGCGTCGCCAGCCAGGTCAGGGGTGTGTCCAACGGGACGGGCTCCCACTCCACGGCTCTCAGCGCTCCTCAGCGGATCCGGATGCCGTGGATCTTCCGGTCGTAGGACGCCACCACCAGCATGTCGCCGAAGGCGGCAGGGGTGGCTTCGACGTTCTTGCCCAGGCTGATCGTGGAGAGGTCCTCGCCGGTGGCGGGGTCGAACAGGTGCACGACGCCGTCGGAGTCGGCCAGGACGCCGTACAGCGTCCCGTCGGTGCCGGTGATCAGCAGCGGCGAGCTCCACGAGTAGTTCGACAGGTGGCGGCGCCACGCCACCGAGCCGTCCGCCTTGTTGAGCGCGATCAGGTCGCCCTCGCGGGGGGCCGTGGTCCGGGACACGTTGAAGATCACCAGGTCGGCGATGGCGCCCTTGCCGAGCACCGGCGTGGCCAGGACGCCCCCGTTGATGCCCGTGTAGTAGGCCGGGATGTCGTACTGCCAGACCTGCTTGCCGGTCAGGGCGTCGATCTTGCGGATGTTGGTGACGAGGTCCCCGGTGGCCTTCTTGCGGGTGTCCACCTCGTTGCCGGTGTAGAGGAACACGCCCTCCGGGGTCTCCTCCAGGACCAGGGAGGCGTCGGTGTCGTCCTCGACCTCGCGCATCCACAGCATCTCCAGCGTGGTGGCGTCCCAGCTGAAGAGCTTGCCCTCGTTGTCGGCGGCGAACATCAGGTTGCGGTAGCCGACCGCCGAGTTCTCGATGCCGTACTTCTCGTTGCCCGGGGCCGTGTAGCGCAGGCGCGTGACCTCGGGCTCGATCGCCACCGTCTTCGCGGCCGCGTCGTAGCTGCTGTTGAGGGCGACCTTGTAGATGAGCCCGTTCTCGGCCGGGGCGAACAGGGTGTCGGTCTCGGCGTCCACCAGGGCTGAGGAGTCGAACGCCCCCCAGTCGTGGCGCGGGGCGGCCGGATCGAGCCCGGAGATGTGCCAGACCTCCTTGTTCTGGATCAGGTCGAACACCCGGTACCGCCACGGCCCGATGGTGCCGTTGGTGTCGTTGAGGCCCTGCCCGGCGTACAGCAGCGGGTACCCGCGCGGGTCGACCGAGGCGGTGCCCTTGAACCCCCAGCCGACCTCGATGGGGTCGCGGGTGGGGCGTCCGGTCTTCAGGTCCAGCCGGTGGATCTTGCCCTCGAAGACGGGGTAGATGACCTCCACGAAGGCGTCGTCGTTCACGAACTCGTCGGCCAGCCCCATGGCCACCTTGGTCTCGCGCGGCCACTGCACGAGCAACGGCTGCCCCGTCCAGCCGGCGCCCGGCCAGTAGGAGCCCTCGCCGCGGATCTCGCCGATCTCCTTGGTCCAGACCACCTCGAGCTGCTGGTCGGTGACCTGCGCGGTGCCCCACGTGCCGCCCGTGCGGTGGTTGTTGCCCCGGAAGGTCAGGACGCCGGGGATGTGGTTGTACGTCTCGGGGTCACCGAAGACGACCTCCGGCCCGGGGGCGTACGCGGTGGGCCGGCCCTCGGCGTCCACCACCGACCAGCCGAACTCGCCGGGGCCCTCGGTCATGTTGCGGGTGAACGAGTGCTCCTCGCCGGCGCGCGGGGGCGTGTAGCCCGGCAGGTCGGTGAGGCGGAGCGGGGCGGGATCGGCCGTCGGGGTGCGGGGGGCGACCGAGGCGGACGCCGGCTGGTGCGGACGCTCACCGGTGGCCACCGTCTCGGTCGAACAGGCAGACACCGACGCCAACGCCACCAGTGCCAGCCCTGCGGCCGCCAGCCTGGGTCGGTGCGCCATGCTCGTCTCCTTCGCGTCCTGCGTGGGGTGAATCGTGGGGCCCGGGTTGGGCCGCGCCCAGCCTACTGCGCCCATCGAGGGGTTTCGCCGAGGACGGGAATCCGGAATGTGAGACGCCATTTGTCGCATCGTGAATTGCTCGGTTATGGTTCAACCATCTGATCGCGGGCCTCGGCCCACCAGGCAAGGATTCACTCCTCATGATTCGACTCGCGGACTTCCGCCAGCCCTCCACCGAGCGCCTCGCGCTCGGTGCGTGTGTCGCTGCCTGTCCGTGTTGTTGTCGCGCCTGACGCTCGCCGCATGAGCCGTCCTTGACGGCCGCGGCCCCCCGGACGCCCCGCGTCCCTCCTGCACCCCTGTGCTGACCCGCTCGCACTGAGCGCGTCCTGTTCACCATTCTTCGGCACGTCGTATTTCGGCCTGCCCTTTTCCGGCGCTTTTCTGCGCCCATTTCCCTTGATTTCCCACCACCAGGAGAACACCATGATCTTCACCGGACTCGCGCTGGGCATCGCGCTCGGCTTCGTCTTCCAACGGGGGCGCTTCTGCGTCACCGGCGCCTTCCGTGACGTGTGGCTGTCGGGCTCGACCCGCTGGCTGACCGCCTTCGGGCTGGCCATCGCCGTGCAGGCGGTCATCGTCCAGTTCCTGCTCGGAGCCGGGCTCATCCAGGCCAACATCCCGCAGGTCGCCTGGCTCGGCGTCGCCGGCGGCTCGTTCCTGTTCGGCATCGGCATCGTCCTGGCCGGCGGCTGCGCCACCGGCACCTACTACCGCTCCGGCGAGGGCCTCATCGG
>JAUNSA010000100.1:1928-9583 GCA_030539405.1 Propionibacteriaceae bacterium | reverse complement strand
CCCACCGCCGGCTCCCTGGTCGTCGTCGGGGACGCCGGGATGCTGGCCGAGCCCATCCGGGCCGCCAGCTGGGAGCCGACCATCATCAACACCGGGGACTGGCTCTGACCCCACGCCCGGGTACCCCGGGCGCGGGGCCGACGCAGGTCGCTCAGCGCCCCAGCGCCCGCATGGCCTCGGCTGCCGCGGTCTTGGCCTCCTCGGTCCGGGACTGGTAGGTGGCCAGGTCGCCGGCGCGCAGGGCCTCCTCGGCCGCGGCGAACGCGGCATCGGCCCGCTCCAGCGCCGCGATCGCGGCCGCCTCGTCGACGATGCCCGTCGGGGCATCGCCCGGGACCGGCGTGACCGGCGGCGTGACCGTCTCGTCGCCCGGCTGCACGGTGCCGGGCTGCTCCACTGGCGGCTCGGTCGGCGGCAGGGTCGGATCCTGCGGCTCGGTGACCGGCAGCTCACCGGTCTCGGCGCCCGCATCACCGCGGAAGACGCGGTCGAGCGCTTCCTGGAGCGTGTTGCCGATGCCCACGTGCTCACCGAAGCGCACCACGACGAAGGTGAGCGCCGGGTAGGCGCCGGCGTTGCCGGTGCGCTCGGTGTAGATCGGCTCGACGTACAGCAGGCCGTTGCCCATCGGCAGCGTCAGCAGGTTGCCGAACTTGATGGACGCCGACCCACGCGTCTGCGTGTACGGCAGCAGGCGCTCGGCCACCTGGGGGTTCTGCGTGATGGCGTTCTGCGTCTGGCCGGGGCCGTCGATCTGTTGGGTGTCGGACATCCGCAGGATGCGCAACTGGCCGTAGTCGGGGTGTGCGGCGTCCGCGTTCACCGCCAGGTAGCTGGCGAGGTTGGCGCGGCTGCGCGGCACGAAGACGGCCGTCTGGCTGAACACGGGGGCATCGTCGCCGGGCCACTTGATCGAGAGGTAGTAGGTCGGCTCCTTGAGCTGCTCGTCGCCCCGGACCGGGTCGATCGGGACCTCCCACACGTCGGTGCCGTTGTACCAGACGCGCGGGTTGTCGACGTGGTAGCGCGACAGGATCTCGCGCTGCACCTTGAACAGGTCCTCGGGGTAGCGCAGGTGCTCCAGCAGGTCGGCGCTGATCTCGGCACGAGGCGTGACCGAGCCGGGGAAGGCATTGCTCCACGTCTGCAGGAGCGGGTCGCTCTCGTCCCAGGCGTACAGGGTCACCGTCCCGTCGTAGGCGTCCACGACGGCCTTGACCGAGTTGCGCATGTAGTTGATCGGCTGGTCCAACTGCGCGCCCAGCACGGTGGACTGCGTCGTGGACGTGGCATCCCGCAGCAGGACGCGCTGGCTGTTGGGGTAGCTGGACGACGTCGTGTAGGCGTCCACGATCCAGACCAGGCGCCCGTCGACCACGGCCGGGAACAGGTTGTTGTCCACCGTCAGCCAGGGGGCGACCTTCTCGACGCGCTGCTTGGGTGTGCGGTCGTAGAGGATGCGCGACTCGGCGTTGACACGGTCGGACAACAAGATGTTGATGTCGGCGAACCGGGTGGCATACAGCAGGCGGCCCCACGGCGAACCCATCGGCACCCCGCCCGCACCGTCGTAGACGTTGTACTGCTCGCCGCCGCCGGCAGCACCACCGGGCGAGTCCAGCTCGATCGGCGGCTGGCCCTCCTCGCGGCCCACGATCGCGAACGTGCTCGACTGTTCGCCGAAGTAGATCCGCGACTGCGACTCCTCGATCTTGCCGATCGGGGGTATGTCGCGGGTGATCCAGACCGGCTCACCGTTGCCCTGGCGGCGGTTGCCGTAGGCGGAGACGAACCCGTGGCCGTGGGTGTAGACCGTGTGCAGGTTGTTCCAGTTGGGGTCGGGGATGTTGGCCTGGTTCAGCTCGCGGGCCGCCACCACCACGTCGGTCTCCTGGCCGTCGATGGAGTAGCGGTCGATGTCCAGGATGTCGGCGAAGGCGTAGTAGCCGCGAACCTGCTGCAACTGGTCGAAGGTGGGGCCGATCACCTGGGGATCCATCAGGCGGATGCCGGGCAGGGCCGCGGCGTCCTCCTTCAACTGCCCCGGCGAGACGTGCGTGACCGCCTCGTACTCGGTGATCTCGGTGTCGGCGATGCCGTAGGCGTCCTTGGTCGCAGCCAGGTGGGCGGCGATGTAGTCGTTCTCCCGATCCGGCTCGTTGGGCCGCACCTGGAAGGTCTGGACCACCATCGGGTAGATCAGGGACAGGATCAGGCTCGCGACCAGCATCAGGGCGACACCGGCGGCCGGCACGAGCGTGCGCCGCAGCACGATGTTGGCCAGGAACAGGGCGGCCACGATGAAGGCGATCACCGCGATCACCAGGTGGGCGTCCAGCCGTGCGTTGGCGTCGGTGTGGTGCAAACCGGTGAACAGGGTGCCGGGCTCCAGGACGAGGGCGTAGCGGTCCAGCAGGCTCTGCAGGCCGTACAGGGTCAGGCCGACGGCCCCCAGGATCGACAGGTGCAGCGTGGCCGCACGACTGCCCGGCTGGCCCTGGACGCCCGCGCCCAGGTTGCCGACGGCGAAGTGCACCGCAGCGGAGGCGACGAACGCGAACAGCACCGAACTCATCAGCAACGACACCACCAGGCGCCACACCGGGTACTCCAGCATGAAGAAGGTCGTGTCCAGCCCGAACGTCGGCTCGATCGTGCCCGAGGTGGCGCGGTTCCACCACGCCAGCACCGGCAGCGTCTGCGTGGCCAGCGACAGACCGGCCATGAAGCCGAACATCGCAGCCGGGGTGAGGAGCGCGACGGCCGTGTTCTGCTCCAGCAGGTCGCGGTAGCGGTCCAGCACCGCGGACGCCCCACGCCGGCGCTGCTGGGGCCGGGAGCGGAAGGCCCACGCCATGCTGCCCCACAACAGGCCCCCCACCACGAGGGCGCCCACGATGAAGAGGACGACACGCACCGCCAACTGCGTCACGAACACGCCGGTGAAGCCGATGGAGTCGAACCAGAGCTTCTCGGTCCACAGACTGGCGAACAGGAGGAAGGCTCCGGCCGCGAGGGCGAGGAGGACCGCCGTGATCACGAGTGGGCTGCGGCGGGGTCTTGCTGCGGGGGCTTGCACGAGTGCGGGCTCCTAGGTCGTTTCTACGGGTGCGTCGATGCGGGCGATCGACGGGTCACGTGGTCAGCGTACGTGCGAGCGCATCCCCCAGGCCGGGGACGAGGTCATCGGCGGCCAACAGGTCCTCCGGTTCGGTGCGCAACCGGGCGATGCCGTACCGGCCGCCCGCCCGGGTGACGCCCACGACCACGCGGACGTCGCGGCGCTCGGGATGCTCGGCCACGAAGGCGGCTGCTGCGGCCGGATCCTCGGGGATCGACTCCTCCACGTGCGGAGGGACGAACAACCGCTCGACGGTGAGGGCGCAGCCGTGCACGCTGTCGGGCCACATGATCTTCTCCAGCGCCTCGAGGAGGTCATCGCCGGTGTGGAAGCCGTCCTGCTCGATCGAGCTCAGGGCGCCGGGCATCGGGCCCTCGGGGCCGACGAGCTGGCTCGCCAGCGACGGTTCGGCCGCGATCAGGTCGGCGGTGGGAACGAGCGCGAACAGCCGTGCCGGCTGGTCCCATCCCCCGTGGGTGACGTGGCGCTCGATCTCGAGCAGTGCCGCCACCAGAGCGTCGTCGGTCATGAGCATCCCTTCACGAGGCCCTCGGTGGAGGGATCGGCCAGCAGGTCGAGTGAGTTGATGGCGTCCTCCAACGAGGCGACCGACACGACCCGCACCGAGGAAGTGGTCTCGGCCAGGTCGCTGCAGTTCGCGTCGGGGACGAAGAAGACGTCCGCCCGCGCGCGTTCGGCCGCGATCAGCTTCTCGCGGACGCCCCGGACGCCGGTGACCACGCCCGCCCCGTCGATGGCGCCCGTCCCGGCCACGGTTCGGCCCCCCGCCAGGTTGTCGGGGGTGATGCGGTCATAGATGCCCAACGCCAACATCAACCCGGCGCTCGTTCCCCCCAGCTCGGGGGGAAGGGTGAGGTGCACCTGGGGGGCGTAGCTGTAGCCCATCCCCACCTGGCCGCCCCACACGGGCAGGCTGGCGTTCGTCTTGGAGTTGGTGGTGTCGACGTTCACGACCAGCCGCTCGCGGTCGCGCAGCACGGTGAAGAGCACCTTCTGGCCGATGGGGCGGTTCTCGATGGCCTGGCGCACCTGGTCGGCGGTGGTGGTGGGGGTGTCGTCGATGGCGAGCACGAAGTCGCCGGGGAACAGGCGACCCTCGGCCGGCCCGGTGCTGGCCACCGACTGGATCATCGGGATGCGCTCCACCTCGATGCCGGCCGCACGAAGGGCCGCGGCCGCGGCGTCCGTCTGGGAGGTGGCCATCTGCTGGCTCTCCCGCGTGCGGATCTCGGCGACGGTGGCGCGCGCGGGATAGACGTACTCGCGCGGGTAGACCTGCCGCTCGGTGGCCGCGTGGGCGATGACCGACTCCGGGAGGCTGACGGGGGCGTCCGGCTGCGAGGCGCTGACGCTGGTGACCAGGATCCGCCCCGGCGACGGGAAGGTCTCCAGCCCGTCCACCTGGACGGCAGCCATCCCGTCGGTCTCGGCGAGCAGGTCGTAGGTGTTACCGGGCCCGAACGCCACGAACGGCACCGGGGTCATGGCGACGACGGCGGCCGCGACCACGAAGATCAGGGCAGACACGGCGGCCGTCCATGTCTGCTTGGTCATGCCGGCGATCCTACCGTGCACCCACGCAGCTCCCGGCCTTGCCCCATGCCCCACAATGGAGGCACGTCGAGAAGGGAGTCGCCACCATGGCAGCCGAGGACCAACCGAACCCGATGGAGGAGTTCCTCCGACAGTTCGGCATCACGCCCGGCCCCGACGGGAACTTCGACCTGAACCAGTTGATCGGGCCCCTGCAGCAGGCCATGGCCCAGTTCGGCCGGCAGATGTCGGCCATGGGCGGTGAGGGCGACGGGCTCAACTGGACCTTCATCAAGGACATCGCCCGCAAGGTGACCGCAGCGGCGGGCCCCGACCCGAGCCCGGCGGCGTCCGAGATGGTCGCGATCCGCGACACGGTGGGCCTGGCAGACCTGTGGCTCGACGAGCACACGACCTTCGGACGCACCAACGCCAGCGCCGCCACGTGGAGCCGCGCCGAATGGGTCGAGAACACCATCGAGACGTGGGAGGGCCTGGTCGGCAGCGTGTCCGCCTCGCTCGCCTCCGCCGTGGGCGGCCTGATGCAACGCATGGACGCCGAGGCGGCTCCGATGATGTCGATGATGGAACCGATGATGCGGATGGCGGCCACCGGCATGCTGTCGGCCCAGGTCGGCCAGGGCATCGGCCAGTTGGCCACCGATGTGCTCACCGGGTCGGACCTCGGCTTCCCGCTCACGCGCAAGCCGGTCGTGGCCCTGCTGCCCACCAACATCGCGCCGTTCGCCGACGGCCTCGACATCCCCCTGGCCGATGTGCGGTTGTACCTGGCCCTGCGCGAGGCGGCACGGCAGCGGCTCTTCGCCCAGGTGGCGTGGCTCGGCCCCCAGATGCTCGCGCTCATCGAGCACTACGCGCGCCACATCACGATCGACGCCAGCGCGTTCGAAGAAGCCATGGAGGCCCAGATGCAGGGCGGCCTCACCCCCGAGCGCATGGAGGAGTTCGGCCAGCAGATGGCCGGGCGCCTGTTCCAGCCGGCCCTCACCCCCGAGCAGGTCGAGATCCTCGGCCGCCTGGAGACGCTGGTCGCCAGCGTCGAAGGGTGGGTGGACGACGTCGTCGGCCAGACCACCGCGCCGCTGATGCCCCGCGCCGATGCGCTCCTGGAGCTCGTCCGTCGCCGGCGCGCCTCGGCCGGCCCCTCGGAGGTGGCCCTGAAGACCCTGCTCAACCTGGAGCTGCGCCCGCGCCGGGTCCGGGATGCGGCCAACCTGTGGGCGGCGGTGCGTACCGCGTCCGGCATCGAGGGACGCGACGGCTTGTGGGCCCACCCGGACATGGTCCCGACCACTGCCGACCTGGACGACCCGCTGGGCTTCGCCGAGCGCGGGCACGCCGCGCCTGCCGAGAACGACGACCTGGACGCCCAGCTCGCGCGCCTGCTGGAGCAGGAGCGCGGCGAGGACGGGGACGCCCCCTCGACCTGAGGCCGGAGACGCCACTCGGCGGGCCGACTCACCCCGGGGCGTCCGCATGGTGGGCCCGGGCATGCTCCACCCCTTCCAGGAAGCCGCGCGCCCGGGCGGCCTCGGGATGGGCATTCACGATCGCCCAGAAGTCGGCGTTGTGCTCGCGCACCAGCAGGTGGGTGACCTCGTGCAGCAGCACACAGTCCACCACCCAGGCCGGCATGCCTTGGAGATGCGCGCTCAGCCGGATCTCCCCGGTGGTGATGGTGCACGACCCCCAGCGGTGCTCCATCGTGGTGACCCACCGGACGCCCAGAGCCGGTTCGGGGCCCGTGCTGTGCGGCGCGACGTAGGCCCGGTACAGCTCCACCGCCCGCGCCGTGAGCTCGGCGTCCCCCCGCGGCGGGCGCCGACCCGCCTCCTTGGCCAGGAACCGGGCCACCAGCGGCGGGACCAGTTCATCGCGCTGCCGCTGGCTCAGGTGCGAGGGCACCACCACGACCAGCTCGCCCCCTTCGCGGTAGGCGGTCATGGTGCGCTTGCGCCGCCCGGACGAGCGCACTTCGTAGCTCTCGGTCTCCATGGCACCAGAGACTAGGACCCGGCCCTGACAAAATCCGGACGGCCGTTTGACCGCCGGCACCGCGCCCGACTAGTTTGTGCCGCAGGACCCCCGGTTGGGGTCGGATGCCCGCAGGGGAAGGCAGGCGTCCGACACACCGGGGGTCTTGCCTTGCCGCTGCACTGGAAGCGGCGGCGGTCTGCTCTATGCTGGGCGGGTCAGTCCCAGCGGGTTTCGGTCCGGTGGGGATCCGATCAGCCAGGAGGAAACCCGTGTCGAACGACACCTACAGCGGCAAGTTCTACTGCGTGAAGTGCAAGGACCACCGCGAAGCCGAGGGCGCCGTCTCGGTCAACGAGAAGGGCACCCGCATCGCCAAGGCCAAGTGCCCCGAATGCGGCACCAACCTGACCCGCTTCCTGCCCAAGGCCTGATCCCAGGTCAACACACTTGACAGGGGCGCCGGACGAGTTCCGGCGCCCCTGTCGTGCGTCCGCCCGCCTGTAGGAGCGCCGCGCACCCCCGGCGTTGTCCGGATGTTGTCCTCATCCCCGCGGGTGTTGTCCGTGTCCTCGATCGCTCCCGCGGGCCCTTGGGCCGGGCCACGATGGCACCCATGGCCCAACCCACCCGCCTCCTGATGAGCAGGCCGCTCAGCGTGCTCACCCGCCCCGACCAGTCCCTCCAGATCGGGCTGGACTGCGACGACGCCGTCTTGCTGGGTGATGCCCCCGAAGGTGCGGACGCCGCCGTGCGAGCGTTCCGCAGCCCCCACTCCGCGGCGGACGTGTCCCGCCTGTTGCCCGAGCTGGCCACCGGCTGGCTCTCGGCAGCGGTGGAGACGCTCACGCGCCGCGGCGTCCTGGCCGAAGCCCCGCGTGCCCGCCGGGCCTGCCGGGTGCTGGGTGAAGGGCCGCTGGCCACCGAAGTTCTGCGCCTGCTGCGGATGGAGGGCGTCCCGCTGCTGGAGCCCGACGCGTCCCCG
>JAUNSA010000100.1:0-1918 GCA_030539405.1 Propionibacteriaceae bacterium | reverse complement strand
CGCTGGACGCCGAGCGTGCCGGCCTGGTGCTGGTGTGCCACGAGGCTGCCGAGCCGGATCGGGCCCTGACCCGGACCCTCACCCTGGCCGGCGTGCCCCACCTGGTGATCCGGACAGAACCCGAGCGCGCCGTCGTGGGGCCGTTCGTCATCCCGGGTGCGGGGCCGTGCGTCGGCTGCACCGACCTGGTCCGCCGCGACCTCGACCCCGCGTTCCCCCACCTGCTGGCCCAACTCTGCCGGGCCACCCACATACCGCTGCCCCGCCAGGCGGCCTGGGCGGCGGGGCTGGCCTGCTCCCAGGTGGCCGCGTGGTGCGCGGGCCAGCGCCTGCAGTCACTGGGCGCGACCCTGGAGCTGGACGCCCACACCGGGGCCGTCGGCACGCGGCTGTGGCCCCGTCACCCGGACTGCCCCTGCGCCCTGGTGCACGGCTGAGGCCGGCTCAGCGGTGCTGGTCGAGCACGGCCAGGACGCCGGTGCCGTAGCGCTCCAGCTTCGTCCGGCCCACCCCGCTGATCGCGGCGAGGTCGCTGAGGTTGGCCGGACGCTGCTCGGCGATCGCCATCAACGTGGCGTCGGTGAAGATCACGAAGGCCGGCATGCTGGCCTCCTCGGCGCGAGCCTTGCGCCAGGCCCGCAACGCCTCCCAGGTCGCCTCGTCGTAGGTCGAGGGGCAGGTGGTGTGGCGCTTGAGCTTGCGTTCGGCGCCGCTGGTGAGCCCGCGACCGCAGGCGCGGCAGGTGGCACTCAGGGCGCTCCCCCGCCGGGCGCGTCTGCCCCCGGACGGCGCCGGGGCCGGCGTGCGCGGGGCCACGGTCCCGTCGAGGAACCGGCTGGGCGAGCGCCGCTGGCCGCCACCGTTGCGGGTGACCGACCAAGACAGGCGCAGGTGCTCGCGCGCCCGGGTGATGCCGACGTAGAACAGGCGGCGCTCCTCGGCCACCGCCTCGGGGCCGGTGGCGAGCACGAAGGGCAGGCCGCCCTCGTGGACGCCGATGATCGCCACGGCGTCCCACTCCAGGCCCTTGGCCGCGTGCAGGGTGGACAGGGTGACCCCCTGGCCGGTGGGCGCGTGTTGGGCGCGTGCCCGGTGCTCGAGCTCGGCCAGCAGGCCGGCCGTGTCGGCCTCGGGGTGCGTGCGGGCGAACTCGTCACCCAGCGCGGCCAGGGCCGACCAGGACTCCCAGCGCTCCCGCGCCGTCCCCTGCCCCGAGGGCGGTTCGCTGGTGAACCCCAGGCCGGTGAGGGCGGCGCGCAGGACGCCGTCGGGCGCCTCCTGCGGGGTCGCCTTCGCCGCCGCCGCGAGCGCCCGCAGCGCCGCGCGGACCTCGCTGCGGTCGAAGAACCCCTCGCTCCCGCGGGTGGCGAAGGGGATGCCGGCCTCAGCCAGGGCCGACTCCACCGCCGGCGACTGGGCGTGGATGCGGTACAGGACCGCCATCTCGGACCACGGCGTCCCGCCCCGGTGGCGCTCGGCCAGCCACGCCGCCACGCCGGCCGCCTCCGCCGACTCGCTCGGGGCCGCGGCGAACACCGGTTCGGGGCCGGGCGGGCGCTGCGCGCGCAACTCCACCCCGGGCCCGTGGCCCTTCATCACCGCGTTGGCCAGCGCGACGACCTGGGGCGTCGAGCGATAGTCACGCACCAGCTCCACCACGGTGGCGTTCGGGTGCCGGGTGGTGAAGCCGGTCAGGAAGGTCGCCTGCGCGCCGGCGAACGAGTGGATGGTCTGGGCGGGATCGCCGACGACGCAGATCTCATCGGAATCGCCGCGCCACAGGTCGAGCAGGGCCTGCTGCAGGGGGCTGACGTCCTGGTACTCGTCGACGACGAAGTGGCGGTAGGTCCGACGCACCTCACCGGCCACATCGGCGTCCTCGGCGAGCAGCCCGGCGGTGCACAACAAGATGTCGTCG
>JAUNSA010000099.1 GCA_030539405.1 Propionibacteriaceae bacterium | reverse complement strand
GCCAACAGCAGCAGCCCGTGGGTGATGCGACCGACCGGCTGCAGGAAGAACTGCGGGAGGTAGGTCGCCAACCCCAACGCGAGGGGCAGGCCGGCCCACCGACGAGCCCCGGACCGCCACCGCTCGACGGCGACCACGACCCCGGACGCCGCAACGGCCAGCAGACCCAAGGCGAACGACCCCAACGCGACCGGGCCGTTGCGCACCGCGTCGGCGAGTGCGGGTACCTGATCCGGAGCCACGGTCCCCGCTACGGCCGCCAACCCGAACGTCTCGGCTCCGAAGAACGGCAGCACCAAGGCGGCCCCGGCACCGGCGAGCCACGCCGCCAGGCGACCCGAGCGGGACTCCCCTGCCCGCACCACCAGCCCAGCAGCGAACAACACGAAGCCGGCCGCACCAAGAGAGTGCGCCACGATCCACAGCGGATCGGCGAACGAGACCGCCATGCCCGCCGGCGGCGCCGTCTTGTCCGACCACGGGCGCAGCAGCGGGAACAGCGCGAACGCGACACCGGAACCGGCGAGCAAAGCGCGAGACAGGTTGTTCATGGAATCCTCCCGGGAGTGAAGCGAGAGCACTGCTCTCTATTTCAATTCTAAGACACCCCCGACCAAAACACAAGAGCACCGCTCTCGCTTCAGCAGATTTCGTGCCAGACTGGGGCCATGGGCGTCCGGGACGAGAACCGCGAGAAGGTCGATGCGGCCATCAGGGCAGCGGCGCGCGCACAGATCCGCGAGGTCGGTGGCGGCGCGCTCTCGATGCGGGCGGTCGCGCGCGAGGTCGGCATGGTGTCCTCGGCCGTGTACCGCTACTACCCCACCCGCGAGGCGCTGCTGACCGCGCTCGTCGTCGAGAGCTACGGCTCCCTGGCGCACACCCTCGAGCAGGCGTCCGGCGACAGCGCGCAGGGTTGGCGCGACGCCGCCCACGCCCTGCGGGGCTGGGCGCTCGAGCGGCCCCACGAGTTCCAGCTGATCTACGGCACACCCATCCCGGGTTATGTCGCCCCGCCCGAGACCGTCCCGCTGGCCGCGCGGATCGCCGCCGTCTTCCTAGGCGCGGCAGCGGGCTCGACGGCACCCGCGGCGTCCGGCACGCTGGCCGACCAGCTCGCACCCCTCGGCGGCGGCACGTCGGCCGCCCCGCTCACAGCCGTGGCCGAACTCGTCGGACTGCTCACGCTCGAACTCGGCGGGCACTGGGTGGGCACCGCCGATCCCGCCGACCACCTGTACGCGTTCGCGGTCGAGCAGCAGGTCGGACGCCTCGGGCTCAGCTGAGCGCGGACGGCTCGACGACCTCATCGGGGATGTCGTCGACGAACCGGATGTCGACCATCTCGCACCGGGAGACGACGCCGCTCAGCGACCGGAACGTCCGCGTGAACGGCACCATCACCACCGCGATGCCGGCAACCGCCACCCACCCGAGGCTGACCCAGGAGTCGAGGTCGAGCCATTCGTCCAGCACCAGGGTGACCAGCATCGGGCCGGGCACGATGTGCGCGCGCACCAGCCGCTGGGCGAGCGTGCCGTGGGTGCGGCGGCCGGCGGCGTCGCGCCACATGGGCGTGAGCCACACCATGTACTGGCCACCCGAGGCCGCGTAACCACCCCACGGGGGCACGACGAAGCACACGATCCACGGGATGCCGACGGTAATCGCGAAGGCGACCCACCCGAACGAGCCGATGCCGCCGGTGGTGTCGAACCCGAGCAGCAGCGCGGACGTCAAGGTCAGCACCGACAGCACCGACGACAGGACGAAGAACGCGAAGGCGTCCGCCGCCATGCCCAGCCACCGCCGGACCATCGTCACCCGCCGCGGCACATGGCGCTGCACGGCGAGCTCGCGGGCGCGCGGCATCCAGGCCAGGATCGCCGGGGCGAGCACCGCGCCGGCAAAGGCGCCGAACGTGTTCGTGATCAGGTCGTCGACGTCGAAGGTGCGGTAGGCGCACGGGTAGAGCCCGAACAGTCCGGTCAGTTGGGCGGTCTCGATGAGCACGGACGCCCCGAGCCCACTCAGCGTCGTCACCAGCAACCCGCGGTGCAGGAACTGCCGCACGACCGCACCCCAGGGCACGAACAGCACCACGTTCAGCACGACCTGCAACACGGTGAACGACCACAGCGCCTCGGGCAGCCCGAACCGCTCGACCGCGCGGGCGATGTCGCCGACCATCGCGAACGGCACCACTCGGGCGTCCGGCGCTACGGCGCAGTCCAGCGTCGCCGGGTCCGGCAGCGGCAACCACGTGTAGGTCAGCAGCGCCGTGGTGTAGGACGACAGCCCGAACGCTCCCAGCAGTCGGGCCGCGTTGGGGCGTCCGTAGCGGCGGTACTGCCACACCACGA
The DNA here is from genome assembly GCA_030539405.1 of Propionibacteriaceae bacterium. Classification (GTDB taxonomy): domain Bacteria; phylum Actinomycetota; class Actinomycetes; order Propionibacteriales; family Propionibacteriaceae; genus Propioniciclava. Next base: position 7,295 of record JAUNSA010000099.1, on the reverse strand, counting down.
CCGGCACGAACGTGACGATGAAGACGATGAGGGCGTTGACCAGGGCGAGCTGGCCCTGCGCGATCCAGGTGGTCATGCCCGCACCCTCAGATCAGACCGCGTTCGTAGGCGACCCGCACGGCCGCCGCCCGGTCGGAGACCCCGAGCTTGTCGTAGACCCGCGACAGGTGCGTCTTGAACGTGGTCTCGCTCACGTGCAGGCGCGCGGCGGCCTCGCGGTTGGTGCCGCCGGCGGCGAGCTCGCGCACCACGTCGGCCTCGCGCGCGGTGAGCGCGACCGCCGGCCCACCGCGTCCGGCCAGGGCCGCGAGGGCGGACGCCGCGAGCACCGGCCTGCCTGCCGCGAGGTCGCGCACGGCGCGGATCAGGTCGGCGCGCGGGGTGTCCTTGAGCAGGTAGCCGTCGGCGCCCGCGGCCAGCGCCGCGCGGATGTCCCGGTCGGTGTCGTACGTCGTCAGCACCAGGATGCGCGGCCGGTCCCCCGGCCGGGACCGCAGCTCACGGATCGCGTCGACGCCGTCGCCGCCGGGCATGCGCAGGTCCATGAGGACGACGTCGGGGTCGTGGTGGGCGACCATCGCGACGGCCTCGGGTCCGGACGCCGCCTCGGCCAGGACGTCCAGGTCCGGTTCGCGGGTGAGGATCGCGACGATCCCGTCTCGGACGAGCGGGTGGTCGTCGGCGATGACGACGGTGATCATCGGTCCTCCTCGGTGGGTGCGGGGTCCACCAGGGGGACGTGGGCGACCAGGCGCGTGCCGTCCGGCGTGGACCGCAGCTCGAGGCGTCCGCCCACCGCCGCCAGGCGGTCGCGCATGCCCGGCAGGCCGAACCCGGACGCCGGCGCCGTCGGGTCGAAGCCCACCCCATCGTCCTCGATGGCCAGGGACACCGCCGTGGCCTGGTAGTCCAGCACGACGTCGGCCCGGCGGGCGCGGGCGTGCTTGGCGACGTTGGCGAGTCCCTCCTGGGCGACGCGCAGCAGCACGTCGTCGTGGCCCGTGGCGGACGCGGCGCCGACCACCGACAGCTCACCGCCCAGCCCGGTGGCGGCGCGCCACTGCCCGAGCAGGTCGTCGAGGGCCAGCGGCAGGTCGGAGTCGTCGAGCCGCGGGGACGCAAGGGCCCGGACGGCCCGGCGGGCCTCGTCCAGCGCTTCGCGGGCGGCGGCGTCCACGGTGGTGAGGCGGCGGTCGCGCTCGGCCGGGTCGACGGCGGCGGACGCGGCGTCGAGCTGGGCGATGATGGCGACGAGGTCCTGGGCGACGGTGTCGTGGATCTCGCGGGACAGCCGGGCGCGCTCCTCGGCGATGCCGGCCTCGTGGGCCTGGGCGACGAGCTGGTCGCGCAGGGTGGCCGAGCGCTGCTGCTCGGCGCGCAGCTCGTCGTTGGTGCGGGCGAGTTCGACGTACAGCGCCTCGCGGCGGCGGTCGAGCACGACCATCAGGCCGGTGATCGCGAGGTTGACCGTGACGAACGCGGCGTAGACCAGGGGGATGAACAGGGCCGAGCGGGGTCCGCCGACCTGGGCGACCGCGATGACCAGCGCGACACCGACCATGCCCGCGATGCGCTGCGGCAGCGACCGGAAGCCGGCCGACTCGACGTAGCCGATGAACAGGTAGAGCCCGAACGCGGGCGACAACCACACCGCCACCGCGGCGAGGGCGAGGTTGACCCAGAACAGGAGCGCGCGCCGGCCCTCGGTGGCACCGGGGCGGTGGGCGGCAAGACGGACGCCCGCCATCGCCACCGCGAGCGCGACCACCCAGGGCAGGTCGGCCGCCCGCACGACCGGCACGTCGAGCAGCACCATGACCACCGCCGCCACCAGGCTGGCGGCGAGCAGGCCGAGGGGCACGGCGAGCGGGAGCTCATCGCGGCGCGTGGTCATGGTGGCCATCCTGCCGGAGATCACTCCCACCGGAAGGTGCGCACCGCGACCAGGGCGCCGAGCACCGTCCAGGCGACCAGCACCACGAACGGCTGCCAGGAGGGCTGGACGCCGAGGGTCGCGTCCGTCATCGCCGTGGCCGCAGCACCGCCGGGGATGAGGTTGGTGAGCGTGACCAGCCAGTCGGGGAAGAACTGACGCGGCAGCCACAGCCCCGCCGAGAACCACATGAGGGCGGCGACGACATTCCCCAGCCCGGCCGCGACCTGCGGGGACGGGACGACCGCCGCCAGCACGGTGCCGAGCGCGAGGAAGGCCAGCAGGGTCAGCACCCCCGCGAGGGCGAACCAGCCCAGGTGGTCGGGCAACCCCACGCCGACCAGGGCGGGGATCGCGACGATCAGGGCCGAGACGAGGAGTCCGACGCCGAACACCACCACGAACAACGCCGCCAGCAGCGTCGCCGGGGACGCCGGGGTCGTCCGCAGCCGACGCAGGATGCCCGCTTGGCGATACCCGCCCAGGATGGCCGGCACGATCGTGAGTCCGAGCACCGAGGTGGCGAACAACACGATGACGGGCTGGTAGGTCCGCAGCACCGAGAGCCCGCCGAAGTCGGCCTGGGGCTCGCGTGCCGCGGGGATCGCCGACATCACGATGATCGCCGCCAGCGGCAGCACCGCACCGAAGATCAGGGCGGCGCCGTCGCGGCCGAGCAGCCGGGACTCACTGCGGAGGTGTGCTGCGAAGGCGCGGCCGAACCGGGCTGCGGGCGTGGTGGAGCGCGTGGCTGTGGTGCCGGTGGTGGTGTCCGTGGTGGTGGCGGTCATCGGCCGGCTCCTTCCTGGGTGAGGGCGAGGTAGGCATCATCGAGGGACGGCGTGGTGACCCGGAGCTGACGCGTGCGGACGCCCTGGGCGTCCAGCGCGACGAGGACGGCCTGGGGCGAGTCGGCGTCCCCGTGGACGACCACCCGCCCACGGTCGACGACGACTGACGTGACGCCCGGGATGCGACCCACGGCGTCCAGGTCGATGCCGTCCTCGGCGGCGAAGGAGGTCTCCTGACCGCCCGCGGCCGTGGCGATGGCGTCCGGTGTGCCGGAGGCGACGACGCGCCCGCCCTCGAGGATGGCGACGCGGTCGCACAGGTAGGCGGCTTCCTCCATGAAGTGGGTGACGAGGATCATCGTCATGCCGTCGTCGCGCAGCAGGCGCAGGTACTCCCAGATGTCGCGGCGGGCGGCCGGGTCGAGGCCGGTGGTGAGCTCGTCGAGGAAGGCGATGCGCGGGCGTCCGATCAGCGCCAGCGCCACCGACAGTCGTTGCTGTTGCCCGCCGGACAGCTTGCCGAACGGCTGCTGGGCGTGCGCCGCCAGTCCGAAGCGTTCGAGCAGCTCGCCGGCCGGGCGCGGGTCGGCGTAGAACGCCGCGTAAAGGTCGAGCGCCTCGGACACGCGCATCTTGTTCGGCAGGCGGCACTCCTGCAACTGCATGCCGAGGATCTCCCGCAGGGCCAGCGGGTCGGTGGCGGGGTCCATGCCGGCGACGTTGATGGTGCCGCCGTCGCGGGGACGCAGGCCGCCGATGCACTCCACGGCGGTGGTCTTGCCCGACCCGTTCGCCCCCAGGACGCCCACGATCTCGCCCTCGTCCACGGTCAGGTCGACGCCGTGCAGAACCGCCCGCGCGCCATAGGACTTCGTGAGGCCGGAAACCGTGATCAGTGCCATACCTCGATCGTGCCGTCCGCCCGGGCGCGACACCTCCCCCACCCGCCCCGACCCGGGGTCATCCGATCGGAGGATGCCCTGCTTCTGTCTGCCCGACCAGCCGGCAACCTCAGCCGAACGCGAACACCGGCGGCAGGATCGCGACCACGACCAGGGCCCACACGCCGATGACCGGGAGGTAGCGGCACTGCCAGCGCTCCAGGTCGGCGAACGGACGCCGCCCGCGCAGGAACCCGATCGACAGCCCGGCGGCCCAGACGAGGTTCACCAGCAGGACGAGGTTCTCGCCGAGGGCCGCCACCTTGTTGGGGCTGGAGCCGTACTCGGCGATACGGCCGGCCATGGCGACCAGGACCACGACGTCCACGGCGATCGCGACGACGAGCAGCAGGAGTTGGAGCCGGTCGAACCACCCCGGGGGCGTCCCGGCCGGTCGCGCCGAGACCGAGAACACGTGCAGGGCCAGGACGACCACGAGCACGAGGTCGATGATGATCAGCGGGCTCCGGTCGGCCTCGGCGATCGGGCCGCTCACGGCCAGCACGCCCAGGAACGAGACCAGCAGCAGCGTAAACAGGGGCGTGAACACCAGCGAGAGCACGGGTGCCATGTTCTCCACGACGGACTGCTTGCTCTCCACCAGCCATGCCGCCACGACGACGGCGCCGCCCACCCCCAGGGGCAGGACCCACTCGAACAGCGGTTCGGGGTCCACGCCGACGGCGAAGAACGAGGCCGCCCCCAGCCCCAGCAGGACGCCCCCGCCGAGCGCGATCAGCACGTAGTAGATGGCCAGTTCACCGAGGAAGCGCAGGTAGTCCATCCAGCGGTCGAGCTGCCGCCAGTCGCGTCCGAGGTAGGCGACGCCCAGGGCGACCGCGATCACGATCGGCGCGTGCAGCAGCGACAACAGCTGCGTCGAGAACGGCGGCACGAACGGGTAGCCGAGCAGCACCCCGGCGAGCACCGCCAGCAGGACGCCGAACCCCACCAGGGCGGCGGGCGCCGGACGCCGGCTGCGCCAGGCCAGGTACCCCGCCAGGATGGCCGCCCCGCACAGGATCGTCGCCGTCGCCGCCCGCCCGAGGACGACCTGGTCGACCCCACCCTCCATCAGGAAGCCGGCCGGCACCTTGACCGCCAGCCCGGCGAGCACGGCGAAGACGAGCATGCCGACCAGCCCCGTCCGGGGTTCGTCGGGTGCGGCATCGGGCACGTGCTGGCGCCAGAGGCGTCCGGCGTGCTCGCGGGCCAGACCGGCGGCGATGGCGTCCTGCCGCCCGACCCGCTGGATGGCGACCAGCAGCGCCTCGTCCTCGGTGAGCCCCACCCGGGTGAGGGCGTCGAGGTGGCCGCGGAGGTGGTCCTCGAGTTCGTCGACGTCGGTGGCGTCCACGCCGGGGCGCTCCAACAGGCCGGCTCGCCAACGGTCGATGCGGGCGTCCAGGCCGTCGGGGACGTCGGACACATCGGCGGCGAGGCCGTGCGGGACGGGGGTTTCGTTCATGTCAGATCCCTGCGGGTTGGGGTTCGATGGTGGAGCGGAGGTCGGCCCACAGCGTGCGGAGCGTGGCGTCGACGGCCTGCCACGCGTGGCGATGGTCGGCGAGCGCGGTGCGTCCGCGGTCGGTGAGGCGGTAGTACTTGCGTCGGCGTCCGGACGCCCCGTGCCCCCAGGACGCCTCCACCTGGCCGAGGCGCTCGAGGCGGTGCAGCAGCGGGTAGAGCAGCCCCTCGCTCCAGTCGAGGCGGCCACCGGAGAGCTCCGCGATGCGCTGCAGGATCGCGTAGCCGTAGTTCTCGCCCTCGGCGAGGATGCCCAGCACGAGCGGGGCGGCCGAGGCCGCGACGAGGTCCTTGCTGACCGGGGCGGGCATCCGCACCTCCTACACCTAGAGCTGTTAGGTATCACCGTACGCCCCCACACAAGTGGCCCGTCCTACGATTGGGGCATGACCCAGGACCCCACCGCACGCCTGCAGGCCGCCGTCGAGCGTCGCGCCGAGGCCGACCGCCTCCGCCGCAGCCTGGACACCGCCGAACGCCAGGCAGGCGACGCCGCCCAGCGTCTGGCGGACGCCGAGGCCGCCCTGCAGCGCGAGCAGGCCGACGTCGAGCGACTCGAAGGGTTGTCGTGGACGCGGATCATGTCCGCCGTCCGCGGCGAGCGCGACGTGGACCTGGCTCGCGAGCAGGCCCAGGCCCGCGCCGCCCAACTGCAGGTGGACGCCGCCCGTCGCGTCGCCGACGAGACCCGCGCCGCCGCGGACGAGCTGCAGCGGTCCCTTCGCCAGCTCGGTCCCGTCGAGGACGAGTACCGTCGCGCCTTGGCCGACCAGACCGCCCACCTGTCCGCGACCGACACCACCGTCGGCCCGCGCCTGACCGAGGTCGCCGACCAGCTCGGACGCCTCGAGGCCGAGACCCGCGAACTCGACGAGGCCCGCGCCGCCGGAGCCGACGCACTGGCGGCCCTGCATTCGGCCCAGGAGTACCTGCAGAAGGCCAAGGACTGGAGCACCGCCGACACCTTCTTCGGCGGCGGACTGCTGTCCGACCTCGCCAAGTACGACCGCCTCGACCAAGTCTCGTCACACCTCGAACGAGCGGACGCCGCCCTGACCCGCTACGGCCGCGAGCTGGGCGACGTGCGCCTGGCCGCCGTCGAAGGAGTCAACATCTCAGGCGTGGCCGCCACGTTCGACTTCTTCTTCGACAACATCGTCAGCGACTGGGCCACCCTGCGCCGGGTCACCGCGGCGTCCGACCGCGTTCGCGACCTGATCCGTGCCGTTGAGTCCACGCAGGCTTCACTGCACGCACGCCTCCAGGGCCTCGCCGGCGATCGAGCGACGCTCACCCACGAGCGCGACCACCTCGTCCGGGACGCCTCGGGCGTCCGGGAGATCTGACCCCTTTCCCAGCCTCCACCGGACCGAACTCATGCCACGGCGTGAGAAAGTCGCCGAAAAGGCCCAGATCCGGCGACTAAGTCATCCGGTGGCATGAGTTCGGTCCGCCGGGGTCAAGGGGGTACAGGCAGGGGGATGGGGCCAAGGACCAGGCGCCGGGGCTGCAATGAATCCCAGTTCGGGATGCAGAAAGGTACGATCAGGTCATGAGCACCCAGATCGCCGTCAGACTGCCCGACGAGATGGTGGCCTTTCTCGACCAGGCCGTGGCCCAGGGCAAGGCGCCGAGCCGGGCCGCGCTGGTCAGTGCCGCCCTCGAACGCGAGATGCGCCGGCAGGCAGCCGAGCAGGACGCCGCCATCCTCCGCGAGCAAGGCGCCGCCGACGACCTGGATGCACTCGTCGATTGGACCGCCACCCACACCGAGCTCACCGACTGACGTGCGCGAAATCTGCCTCGCCCGACTCGACAAGACCCGCCCGGTCGTCGTCCTGACCCGGGAGGCCGCGCGATCGGCCATGACCAAGGTCACGGTCGCACCGATCACGACGACCATCAAAGGACTGAGCAGCGAAGTGCCCGTGGGCCCCCGCAACGGCCTCGACGAGGACAGCGTCGTCTCGATGGACAACGTCGTCACCATCCCGGCGCAGCTCCTCGGGCGGACGGTCGGCGACCTCGCCCCCGAGCAGGAATCGCTCCTGGCCAGAGCGATCGTGCTGGCCTACGACCTCGACATCCCCCTGCACACCAACT
>JAUNSA010000098.1 GCA_030539405.1 Propionibacteriaceae bacterium | reverse complement strand
GAGAAGACGGCCTCGCCGAAGGTCTCGCCCTCAGCGCCGAAGGACACCCCCCGGAAAGTGCGACCATCTTCGAGAACCAAGAGTGCTGGTGTCGTGGTGCGAGTTTCCATGGGATGTCCTTTTCGTCCTCACTCGGCTCCGAGATCCCCCGGATGCAGGACCCGCTGCACCGCAGCCGACAGCACGCCGTTGAGGAAGGCGGGCGACTCGGGGGTCGAGAATTGGGCGGCCAGGTCGACCGCCTCGTTGATCGCCACCGTCGGGGGCGTGTCGGTGTGCGCCACCTCGAACAGCGCGATGCGCGCGAGGTTGCGGTCCACCCGGGCCATCCGCTCCAGCGTCCAGGTGCCGGTCAGGCTGGCCGCGATCGCGGCGTCCAGCGCGTCGGCGTGCTCGATGCACCCGTTGACCAGTTCGATGGTGAACGGCCTGACCGGCGGTTCACCCAGGCCGATGCGCTCGGCGAGCGTGTCGGCCGCGGGACGGCCCCGCAGCTCGCTCTCGTACAGGATGTCGAGGGCGCGCTTGCGGGCCTTCGTCCGCGGACTGTTGTCGCGACGGTCGGTCACGCGCTGACGCGGCCGAGGTAGCTGCCGTCGCGGGTGTCGACCTTGACGCGGGTGCCCTGCTCGATGAACAGCGGGACCTGGATCTGCTTGCCGGTCTCCAGCGTGGCCGGCTTGGTGCCGGCGGAGCTGCGGTCGCCCTGCAGGCCGGGCTCGGTGTAGGTGATCTCCAGCTCCACCGAGGCGGGCAGCTCGATGTAGAGCGGGTTGCCCTCGTGGGTGGCCACCAGCGCCATCTGGTTCTCCAGCATGAAGTCCTTGGCGTCGCCGACGGTCGACTCGGGGATGTTGAGCTGGTCGTAGGTGTCCGTGTCCATGAACACGAACGCGTCGCCGTCGTGGTACAGGTACTGCATCTCGCGGCGGTCCACCGTGGCGCTCTCGACCTTGGTGTCGGAGTTGAACGTCTTGTCGACGATCTTGCCGGTGAGCACGTTCTTCAGCTTGCTGCGGACGACCGTGTTCCCCTTGCCGGGCTTGTGGTGCTGGAACCAGATGACCTGCCAGAGCTGGCCGTCGAGGTCGAGGACCGTGCCGTTCTTCAGGTCGTTGGTCGAGATCGTGGGCATGGGGGATCCTTCCGGCGTCGCTTTCCGACGGGCCACTCTAGCGGACGGCGGGACCCACCTCGCCCAGGCGACGCCCCTTGACGTCGGCCAGGAGCTGGTAGCGGGCCTCGGCATGGGGGACGCTGACCGCGTCCATGACGTCGGCGAGCGCGTGCTGGCCCACCGAACGCAACCCGGCCACCGCGCCGGCGATGTCCGCAGGTGAGCGGTTCTGGTTCAGCTTCGCCTTGGCCTCGACCCGGGTGATCGGCAGCTCCAGGCCCACGATGGCGCGCAGCATCCGGTCAGTGGCGTCGGGGTCGACGCGGCCGGCGTCGTAGCCGAACCGTTCCGACAGCTCGGTCACGGCCTCGCGCACCCACGCCGGATCGTCGTGGACGACCAGCGGTCCGTAGGCGTGGACGGTCACGTAGTTCCAGGTCGGGACGCCGGGGGCCTCGGCGTTCGAGGCGTACCAGTCCGGGTCGATGTAGCCGTCGGGACCCGACAGGATCGCCAACGCCTCCCCCAGGTGTGGCTCCTTCCACACCGGGTTCACGCGGGTGACGTGGAAGATCAACGACCCGGGCCCGCCCACGTCGTCCGGACGCCACGTCAGGGGCAGCAGGGTGGCGACAGGCCCGGTCTCGTGGGCGGTGACGAGCTGCGCGGTCTCGGCGCCGGCCACCACCGACCGGACGTGCTCGTCGGTCATCGCGAAGTGGCGCGGGGTGTACATCAGGCGGTGAGCTCGGCGTAGGTCTCCCGCAGCACGGCCTCGTCGGGGGCCTCGGCGATGAACGGGCGGGCCACGTCGTCCAGCAGCACGAACCGCAGGGCGCCGCCGCGGGTCTTCTTGTCCAGGTTCATGGTGGCGCGCAGCTCGTCCCACACCCCCGCCAGATAGGTGAGCGGCAACCCGACGCCGCTGAACACGGCCCGGTGCCGCGCGACGAAGTCCGCATCCGCGTGGCCGAGGTTGTGCGAGAGCAGGGCGGCGAACTGGGCGCCGATGCTCACCGCGTACCCGTGGCTCATCGCGTAGCCCTCGTTGCGCTCGATCGCGTGCGCGAGCGTGTGCCCGTAGTTGAGCAGCTCCCGGCCCACTGCGGCGCCGGCGCTGGTGCGTTCGCGCAGGTCCCCGGCCACCACGCCGGCCTTGACCTCCATCGAGCGGCGCACGGCCTCGGCCAGGGCGTCGCTGCCCGGCTCCAGCAGGGCGGCGGGGTCCTCCTCGAACAGCTCCAGGGTGCGGGGGTCGGCGATGAAGCCGTGCTTGGCCATCTCGGCCAGCCCGCCCCGCAGGTCGTCGGTGGGCAGTGTGGTCAGGAAGTCCAGGTCGGCCAGCACCGCCGACGGCTCCCAGAAGGCGCCGACGAGGTTCTTGCCCGCGGGCAGGTTGATGCCGGTCTTGCCGCCGACCGCGGCGTCCACCATCGCCAGCAGCGTGGTCGGCACCGACACGTACCGGACGCCGCGCAGCCACGTCCCGGCGACGAAGCCGGCCAGGTCGGTGGTTGCTCCCCCGCCGAGCCCGACGACGGCGTCCGAGCGGGTGAACCCGGCGGCGGCCAGCTCGCCCCAGCAGGAGTCGAGGACGGCGGTGGTCTTGGCCTGCTCGCCGGGCGGCAGCGCGATCAGCAGCGTCTCGGCGGCCAAGGAGGATGCGAGCTGTTCGGCCCGCTCGGCCAGCACCGCCGGGTGCAGGATGGCGACCTTGTCGGCGCCGGCCACGGCGTCGGCGAGCCGGTCCACCGCGCCGTGCCCGACGTGGACGTCGTAGGGCTGGGCCGTGGCCACGTGGATGGTGTGGGTCATGCTCTTCCCTCCAGCAGGGTGACGGCCTCGTCGACGATGGCGTCCGGCTCCCGGTCGGAGGTGTCCACGCGATGGGTCGCCAACGCCGCGTACACGGGCGTCCGTTCGTTCAACAGCTTGATCAACGTGGCCCGGACGCCGCCCACCGACAGCAGCGGGCGGCCCTCGCCGAGCCCGATCCGCCGGGTGGCGTTGCGGGCATCGACGGCGAGCCAGACGACCTCGACGCCGTCCAGGGCGGCCGCGATCTCGCGGGTGGCGGGCGCGCCACCGCCGAGGCTGACGACGCCGCCCTCGGCCAGGCAGGCCACGGTGGCCTCGCGCTCCAGGGCGCGGAAGGCGGGCTCGCCGTCCTCGGCGAAGATCTCGCGGATCAGCCGGCCCTGGTCGGCCTCGATCACGGCGTCCACGTCCACGAACGGCAGGCCGAGACGCTGCGCCAACAGCGGGCCCACGGTGGACTTGCCGCTGCCCGGGGCGCCGATCAGCGCGATGGTCCTCATGCCAGCCCTCGCTCGGCCAGGCGCGCCAGGTAGGCGCGGTGGTTGCGCTGGGTCTCGTCCACCGAGTCGCCGCCGAACTTCTCCAGCAGCTGCTCGGCCAGCACGAGCGCGACCATCGCCTCTGCGACCACGCCGGCAGCCGGGACGGCGCACACGTCGGAGCGCTGGTGGTGGGCCTGGGCGGCCTCGAGCGTGGCGGTGTCCACGGTGCGCAGGGCGCGCGGGACGGTCGCGATCGGCTTCATGGCCGCGCGCACGCGCAGCACCTCGCCGGTGCTCATGCCGCCCTCGGTGCCCCCCGAACGGTTGGAGACGCGGGTGATAGCCCCGCCGTCGAGGACCATCTCGTCGTGGGCCAGCGACCCGCGGGTGCGGGCCAGCTCGAAGCCGTCACCGACCTCCACGCCCTTGATCGCCTGGATGCCCATCAGCGCGCCGGCCAGCCGGGCGTCCAGCCGACGGTCGCCCTGGCTGTGCGAACCGATGCCCGGCGGCAGCCCCGTCACGACGACCTCGACGACGCCGCCGATCGTGTCCCCCTCGGACTTGGCCGCCTCGATCTCGGCCAGCATCCGCGCCGAGGAGTCGGCGTCGAAGCAGCGCACCGGGTCGGCGTCGATCGCATCACGGTCGGACGCGGTGGGCAGGACTGTCCCGGTGGTCGCGACCGGGCCGATCTCCACCACGTGGCTGACGAGCTCGATGCCGTAGGCCTGGGCCAGGAAGTTGCTGGCCACCCGCCCCAAAACCACGCGGGCCGCGGTCTCCCGCGCCGAGGCGCGCTCCAGGATCGGGCGGGCCTCGTCCCAGTCGTACTTCTGCATGCCGGCCAGGTCGGCGTGGCCGGGGCGCGGACGCGTGAGGGCCGCGTTGCGGGCCTGGGCGGCCAGCACGTCGGGGTCGACCTCGTCGGGGGCCATGACGGTCTCCCACTTGGGCCACTCGGTGTTGCCGACCATGATCGCGATCGGCGAACCCAGGGTCTCCCCGTGCCGGACGCCGGTCAGCATCGTGACCTCGTCGGCCTCGAACTTCATCCGGGCCCCGCGCCCGACCCCCAACCGGCGTCGGCGCAGCGCCTCGGCCAGGTCGTCTGAACTGACGCGGACGTGGGCGGGGATGCCCTCGATCGTCGCCACCAGGGCGCGGCCATGGGATTCACCGGCGGTCAACCAACGAAGCATGCTGGCCAGTCTTTCACGCTCGCCCGTGGGCCCCGCCCCCACGCACGCGGGGCGGACGGGTCACTGGCAGCGGCCGGGAGCCTGCGTCCTGCACCACACCTGGAGCTTCTCAGCAGATGCATTGTGGTCGGCCAGGTTGTTGTTGAACTCGGTCTCGCCGGTGTCCAGGTTGACCACCACGAAGTACAGCCAGTCGCCCTCGGCGGGGTTGACCGCGGCCTCCATCGCGGCGCGGGCCGGTGAGGTGATCGGGCCCGGGATCCAGCCGGTCACCTTGTAGGTGTTGTAGGGCGAGTCGGAGTTGCGCTCCTCTTGCGTGGTGAACACGCGGCCGGTGATGTTGTTGGCGTAGGCGACCGTGGCGTCCGACTGCAACGGCATGCCCTGGGCCAGGCGGTTGTAGAAGACGCGGGCGACCTTCACCCGGTCCTCATTGGTGACCGCCTCGCGCTCCAACAGGCTGGCCATCGTCAGGGCCCGATAGGGGTCGCCGGCCGGGGAGGCGGCCGCCTTGTTCTCGAAGTCGATCTCCTCGGCGACCCGCTTGAACTGGTTGACCGCGGTCTTCATCACGTCCAAGGCGCTCGGGTCCTTGCCCACCTCGTAGGTGTCGGGGAACAGGAAGCCCTCGGGGCGGTTCTCGGCCCAGCCCGGCAGCTCCAGCGGGCCGGGATCGGCCAGGATCGCCTCGAAGTCGCTCTGCGGCAGACCGGTGAGTTCGGCCATCAGCGCGACCTGCTCGGTCACCCGCTGCCCCTCGCGCAACTGGATGGTGTTGCGGACGATGTTGCTCGGGTCCACCAGGCGGTCGAACGCGGCCTCGGCCGAGATCTGGGTGCGCATCCGGTAGTTGCCGGCCTGCACGGTGGCCGCCTCGTCGGGACGCGTGCGCGCGTACTTCAGGAAGGTGTCGGCGGACTGGACCACGTCGGCGTCCTCGAGCAGTTGCCCGATCTGGCTCATGGTGGAGCCGCTGGGCACGTCGACCTCGACGTCGGCCACACCCTCGGCCCCGATGTAGTCCTCCTGGGTGCGGAACTCCATGAACGCGTCCCACGCGCGGGTGCCCACGAACCAGCCGCCGCCGATGACCACGGCCAGGGCCACCAGCACGGCGGCCCACCCCTTGAGGCGGTGCCGCAGCTCCGGCATGTCCCACTTCCCGGTCTCGGGGTCGCGCAGGCGGTCCCGTTGGCGGGCCCGGCGAGGCTCGGTCATGTCATCCCTTTCGGTCGATCCGCTCCCCGGCCCGCGCGCCGGTGAGGCGTTCGGTGTCGAGGGCGTGGTTCAAGATTGCCACGGCTGCCGCTTGGTCGATCACACCACGCTGCGCGCGGGCCGACCGTCCGGCCTCCTGGAGCTGGCGGGTGGCCGACACCGTGGTCATGCGTTCGTCGACCAGGTGGACGGCCACGTCCGGGTACGCGCCGGCCAGCCACCGGGCCTGCCCGCGGGCCTTGGCCGCCGACTCCCCCTCGGCGCCGCGCAAATGACGGGGCAACCCCAGATAGAGGACCACGGGGGCGTACTCGGCGATGATGGCGGCCAGGCGCTCCCGCACGACCCGGGCGTCCGAGGCGGGGGCGATCGTCTCGACCGGGAAGGCGAGGACGCCCCCGGCATCGCACGCGGCGACGCCGATGCGGGCCTGTCCCCAGTCGATCGCGAGCCGGACGCCGCCCAGCGCGTCCTCGGTCATCCGGCCAGCGCGTCCCGGATCGCGGCCAGGGCCGCCGGTGCACCCGCGGCGTCCGACCCACCACCCTGGGCCAGGTCGTCCTTGCCGCCACCCTTGCCGCCGAGATGCGGGGCACCCACCCCGACGAGCTGGCCGGCGCGAGCGCCGGCGTCGCGGGCGGACGGGGTGGTCGCGACGATGATCACGGGCTTGGCCTCCCCGCCGATGAGGGCGACGACGGCCGCCTCGGCCGACAGCTTGTCCCGCAGGCCCATCGCGAGGGTGCGCAGGTCGCCGCCCCCGACCCCGGGCAGCTCGCGGGCGACGAGCTTCACCGCACCGACGTCGGTCGCGGACGCGGCCAGCTCGTCGAGGTTACCCAGGAGCTGGGCGGTGCGCAGGTCGGCGATCTCCTTCTCGGCGCCCTTGAGCTGGGCCAGCAGCTTCTCGACCCGGTCGACCAGTTGGTCGGGCTGGGTCTTCAACGTGTCGGCCAGCGTGCACACCAGGGCGCGCTCGGCGGCGAACCGGTCGAAGGCGTCCGCGCTGACCAGCGCCTCGACGCGGCGGATGCCCGACCCGACCGAACCCTCGCCGAGCAGGTTGACCAGCCCGATCTGGGCCGTGGAGGCCACATGGGTGCCGCCGCACAGCTCGCGGCTCCACGCGCCGTTGAGCTCGACGAGGCGGACGACGTTGCCGTACTTCTCGCCGAACATCGCCTGGGCGCCCAACGCCTTGGCCTCGTCGAGGGGCATCTCCTGCTCGGTGACCACGAAGTTGTCCCGGACGGCCTGGTTGACGATGCCCTCCAGCTCGGCCTTGGCGTCGGTGGACAGCCCGGAGGTGGCGTTGAAGTCGAAGCGCAGGTAGCCGGGCTTGTTGTAGGAGCCGGCCTGGTGGGTGGCGTCGCCGAGCATCTGGCGCAGCGCGGCGTTCACGATGTGGGTCGCGGTGTGCGCCTGGCAGGCACCCAGCCGGGCGGCGGCGTCCACCTGCGCCAGCACCTCGGCGCCGGTGGTGAGTTCGCCCTCGGTGACGAGCGCCTTGTGCACCGTCAGCCCCTGGACCGGACGCTGGACGTCCAGGACCTCCAGGTTCAGCCCGGACGCCGTGAGGACGCCCGCGTCGGCGTCCTGACCGCCGGCCTCGGCGTAGAACGGGGTCTCGGCCAGCACGACCTCGACGACGTCGCCGGGCTGGGCGGCCGGCACGAGCGCGCCGTCGCGGACGATGCCGCGCACCCGGCTGGGCACCGACAGCTCGGTGTAGCCCAGGAAGGGGGTCTCGCCGGCCTCCCGCAGCGTGCGGTAGGCCTCGGTGTTGGCCGCCCCGCCCTTCTTGGCGCGGGCGTCCGCCTTGGCGCGGTCGCGCTGCTCCTGCATCAGGCGCGTGAACTCGCCCTGGTCCACCGCGAGGCCGGCCTCGGCGGCCATCTCGAGGGTCAGGTCGATCGGGAAGCCGTAGGTGTCGTGGAGCTGGAAGGCCTGGTCGCCGGGCAGCGTCGTGGCGCCGGCGTCCTGGGCCCGCTTCACGGCCACGTCGAAGATCTGGGTGCCCGCGGTCAGCGTGCGGCGGAAGGCGTCCTCCTCGGCGTACGCGGTGGTGGACACGCGCTCCCACTGGTCGGCCACATCGGGGTAGGACTCCTCCATGAGGGCCTTGCTGATCGGCAACAGCTCGGGCAGCACGGGGTCGTGGACGCCGAGCAGCCGCATCGCCCGGACGCTGCGACGCAGCAGGCGGCGCAGCACGTACCCGCGCGCCTCGTTGCCCGGCGTGACGCCGTCGGTCATGAGCATCAGGCCGGAGCGGACGTGGTCGGCGACCACGCGCATGCGGACGTCGTCGTCGTGGTCGGCGCCGTACATCTTGCCCGACAGTTCGGCGGCCTTCGCGATGACCGGGAAGACCTGGTCGATCTCGTACAGGTTGTCCTTGCCCTGCAGCAGGTAGGCGACGCGCTCCAGCCCCATGCCGGTGTCGATGTTCGGCTTCGGCAGGGGGCGCAGCACGTCAAAGTCGTCCTTCGCGCGGACCGCGGACAGCTCCTGCTGCATGAAGACGAGGTTCCAGATCTCCAGGAACCGGTCCTCGTCCACGACGGGACCGCCGTCGGGCCCGTACGCGGGACCCCGGTCGATGTAGATCTCGGAGCAGGGACCACCCGGGCCGGGGACGCCCATGTTCCAGTAGTTGTCCTTCAGGTCGCGGCGCTGGATGCGCTCATCGGGCAGGCCCACGGAGCGCCACAGCGCGACCGCCTCGGCGTCCCCGTCGGGGAAGTCGGGGTGGTGGCCCGGGCCGAGCACGGTCACCCAGACCTTCTCGGGGTCGAACCCCAGCCCGCCCTCGTCGACCGAGCCGGTGACCAGCTTCCAGGCGTGGTTGATCGCGCCTTCCTTGAAGTAGTCGCCGAAGGAGAAGTTGCCGTTCATCTGGAAGAACGTGCCGTGGCGGGTCGTCTTGCCGACCTCCTCGATGTCGAGGGTGCGCACGCACTTCTGGCAGCTCGTGGCGGTGTCGTAGGGCGCGTCCTCGGCGCCGGTGAAGTACGCCTTGAACGGCACCATGCCCGCATTGACGAACAGCAAGGTGGGGTCGTTGTAGACCAACGATGCCGACGGCACCAGCGTGTGCCCGGCCTGGACGAAGTGGTCCAGGAACCGACGTCGGATCTCCGCGGTCTTCATGATGGTGATGCCCCTCAGGCTCGACTCCGCGCGCACCCTGCACACGGACGCCCCATGATACGACGCGACCCTGCTGCGTGCTCACCCGCCCCGATTGGGCGTGGCGGAGCGCGCCATTGGGTGCCCGGTGGGCGGTTGGGGTCCCCTGGACGCGATGAGTGTGCTTAGTCTGGACCCAGACGGGGCCGTCTTCACGAAGGAGCATCATGCGCACACGACCACGCCACTTCCTGATCGGGGTGTTGGCTGCAGCCCTGGTGCTGGTGGGGGTCCCCCTGCCCGCCCACGCCGAGACCGCCACACCCCCGGTCGAGCAGGGCGACACCCCGCTGGAGCGGGTCGCGTCGCTGCCCGATGCGCCGGCCGAGGTGGCGGGGGCCGGCGGCGTCATCGCGCTGGCCGAGGCCGCGATCACGGGGCCGACGGCGGTGGCCGGGCTCACCTGGGACCACGACGACGAGGTCAGCCAGGCGTACTACCGCTTCGTGACCGACGGCGTGCCCCAGGAGTGGGTCGAGATCCACGCCCACCACGACCACGACCACCCGGGCGAGGACGCCGACCGGACACCCGCAGAGGCCGAGGAACCCCACTCCCACGGGACGCCGGCGATCATCATCACCGGTGCGGACGCCGTGCAGGTGGCCACCGTGTCGTCACGCCCGGTGTCGTCGTCGTTGTTCGTGGCCAGCTCCCCGGAGGTCCCGGCCGACGCCGAGGCCGCGGCCGACGCGTCCGGTGAGGCGACCGGTGAGGC
>JAUNSA010000097.1:6202-9763 GCA_030539405.1 Propionibacteriaceae bacterium | reverse complement strand
CGACGCGGTCGCCCATCGTCATGGCCTCGACCTGGTCGTGGGTGACGTAGACGGTCGTGACGCCGAGGCGCTGCTGCAGGGCGGCGATCTGGGTACGGGTCGAGACGCGCAGCTTGGCGTCCAGGTTCGACAGCGGCTCGTCCATGAGGAACACCTGCGGCTGGCGGACGATCGCACGGCCCATCGCGACGCGCTGGCGCTGGCCACCGGACAGGGCCTTCGGCTTGCGGTTGAGGAACGACTCCAGGCCCAGCAGCTTGGCGGCCTCGAGGACGCGCTTCTCGCGGTCGGCCTTCGGCACGTTCTGCATCTTCAGCGCGAAGCCCATGTTGTCGGCCACGGTCATGTGCGGGTAGAGAGCGTAGTTCTGGAACACCATGGCGATGTCGCGATCCTTCGGCGGAAGGTCGGTGACGTCACGGTCGCCGATGTGGATGGCGCCCGCGTTCACCTCCTCCAGGCCGGCGAGCATGCGCAGCGAGGTGGACTTGCCACAACCCGAGGGGCCGACGAGCACCATGAACTCGCCGTCACCGATCTCCAGGTTGAGCTTGTCGACGGCCGGGTGGTCAGCACCCGGGTAGACGCGGGTGGCGTCCTTGAACGAAACGGTGGCCATGCCACACATCCTTTCCACGGGCAGGTACGTGCCCGACGATCCGTAGTGGAAAATGCTGATCGCACCCTGCGATCCGCCATCCCATTCAAGCCCTCGGCGCGGGTGCAAGCAAGTTGGTGTTGCACCTCGTGACCGGAACGCAATCTGCGTCTGCGTAGGGGTGGCGCACGGGTATCCTCGCCGCGTGACCCAGCAGCCAGCCCCGGACGCCCCGGACACGCCCACCGCGTCCGGTGAACCCGCGGCGTCCGGTGAACCCACCGCCGAACGCGAGTGGTGGGACGACCCCGCGCTGCCGTGGTCGCACAAGCCCGGCCGCGCGGACATCTGGTGCATGTCCGCGATGTCGGTGGTGGCGCTGTACGCCCTGGTGATGCTGCCCCTGCGGCCGGTGATGCTCGGGCTGGCCCCGCACCTGTCGGGGTCGCTGGGCTACCGCACCGGCCTGGTGCTGGTTGGCGCCCTGGCCGCCGTCGGGGACGTGTGGTGGCCGCTGGTGCTCGTGCTCGGTTCGCTGATGACCATCAAGTTCGACTGGGTGTACTGGTGGGCGGGCAAGCTGTGGGGCCGCAAGATCATGGACGTGTGGTCGGCCAACAAGTCCGAGCGCACGCGCCGCCGCTGGGACCGGATCTGGGACGGCGCCCGCCGCTTCGAGACGCTGGCGATCTTCGTGACCTTCCTGCCGATCCCGTTGCCGGCCGGCGTCATCTACGCCGCGCTCGGGGCGGCCGGGACGAAGCTGTGGAAGTTCCTCACCGTCGGCTTCATCAGCTCGGTGCTCACCACCGCCGGCTACATGGCGCTCGGCTACTGGATCGGTGAGCCGGCCGTCCAGGTCGTCGACACCTATGGCCGCTACCTGTGGTACGTCTCCATCGCGATCATCGTCGGCATGCTGGCCGTCTTCTGGTACCGCCAGCGCAAGGCGGACGCCGCGGCATCGACTCCCGAGCGGTGACCGGTGGCCGAAGGTCGCTCCCCGGCGCGGGACGAGGCTCCTAGGGTCGAGTCCATGTCCCTGCGCGCTACCTGGGCGGCCATGTTCGAGCCCGAGCGGTACCCACCCCCGCCGCTGACCGGTTTCGGGTTCGTGTGGCGCTATGCCGTCTCGATCGGGGTGTTCATCGTGTTCGCCTCGGTGTGGCTGCTGGCCTTCCAGAGCCGCTCGACCGGGGTGATCCTCGACGTGCCGCTCACCCAGAAGGAGCTGGAGAACCTCCCGCCCGTGTGGTGGGTGGTCCTCGACCCGGTCCTGGGTGCCATCGGGCTGTCCATCATCCACCTGCGGCGCCGCCATCCCTTGGCGATCGTGCTCATCACCGCGGTGTTCTCCTTCTTCTCCAGCACGATCGCGGCCGTCGCAGTGTGGGCCTACATCTCCAACGCGTCGCGCCGAAACCTGAACAACACCCTGATCGCCTTCGCCGTCACCCTGGCCCTCGGGGTGGCCGACTTCCTGCTGCCCTGGTCGGCGCAGTTGTCCTGGTCGGACGTGGCGATCACGGGCGTCGTGACGGTCCTGTTCACGCTGTGGGGCAAGTACCTCGGCGTCCGCCGGGACCAGGCCTCGGGCTTCCTTCGCCGGGTCGAACGTGCCGAGGCGGAGCGCCAGTTCGCCGTCCTGGCCGAGCGCAACCGGATCGCTCGCGAGATGCACGACGTGCTCGCCCATCGGATCTCGCTGGTCTCGATGCACGCCGGCGTGCTGGCCTACCGCAGCGACCTGCCCCCGGAGAAGACCCGCGAGATCGCCTCGATCATCCAGGAGAACGCGCACGCCTCCCTGACCGAGCTGCGGTCGGTGCTCTCCACGCTGCGCGAGGGTCCGAGCGCCGGCCCGCAGGCACCCGAAGGCGGCGATGCGGCGTCCGGCGGGACCGTGGCGGCGCCGCAGCCGACCCTGGCCAACCTGCCCGCCCTGCTGGAGGAGGTGCGCGCCTCGGGGCAGCAGCTCGAGGCGTCCATCACGCTCGACCCGTCGGCGGTGCCGCTGGTGCAGCAGCGGCACCTGTACCGCATCGTCCAGGAGTGCCTGACCAACGCGCGCAAGCACGCCCAGGGGGCGCTCGTCGAGCTGGAGCTCAGTGGAGGACGCCGCGAGGGCATCTCCCTGCGCTGCAGCAACTTGCTGACCGACCCGAACCTGGCCATCCCCGGCTCGAAGTTGGGGCTGGTCGGGGTTACCGAACGCGCCCAGATGCTGGGTGGGCGGCTGGACGCCGGCGTGCAGGGCGGGCGGTTCGTCGTCGACGCTTGGCTACCGTGGGACCACGACTTCAGGAGGACCGCATGACCGACAACACCATCCGCATCGTGCTCGTCGACGACGACGCGCTCGTCCGGGCGGGGCTGGGCCTCATCCTGGGTGGGTCACCCGACCTGGAGGTCGTCGGCGAGGCGTCCGACGGTGCCGACGCGGTGAATGTCGTCGCGCAGCACCGCCCCGACATCGTGCTGATGGACATCCGCATGCCCCGCAAGGACGGCATCGCCGCCACCCAGGAGATCCTCGCCCGCGCCGACGCCCCCCGCGTGATCGTGCTCACCACGTTCGACTCCGACGACCTGGTGCTCAAGGCGTTGCAGGCCGGCGCGTCGGGGTTCCTGCTCAAGGACACCCCGCCGGCCAAGATGGTCGAGGCCATCCGCGCGGTGGACGCCGGCGAGACCACCCTGTCGCCCTCGGTCATCTCGCAGGTGGTCAACCTGGCCACCAAGTCCGCCGACGACGGCCGCGGCGAGGCCGCGCTCAAGCAGCTGGACGCCCTCACCGAGCGTGAGCGCGAGGTCGCCGTGGCGATCGGGCAGGGCAAGGCGAACGCCGAGATCGCCGCCGAACTGTTCATGTCGATCGCGACCGTGAAGGCCTATGTCACCCGCATCTTCTACAAGCTGGGCGTCGACAACCGCGTGCAGGTCGCGATGAAGATCCACGACGC
>JAUNSA010000097.1:0-6102 GCA_030539405.1 Propionibacteriaceae bacterium | reverse complement strand
TGGAGGTCCCAGGTGGAGAAGGCCTGCTTCAGCAACAGGCCCGAGCTCGCGGCATCCTTCACGAAGTCGTCGAAGTCGTAGCCGCGCCCGGCGCCGTAGCCGATCACCGCGCGACCCTCGGGCTTCAGCCAGCCGGCGATGTTGGCGAGCACGTCGCGGCGGGTGTCGGGGTGCAGGAATCCCATCACGTTGCCGGCCGAGAACACGAGGTCGAACTGCTGGGGGCAGTCGTCGGGGAGGGTGACCTCGGCGAGGTCGCCCACGAGGTAGCGCGGGCCGGGGAAGTCGGCCTCGGCGGCCTCGATGAGCACCGGGTCCAGGTCGATGCCAACGACGGTGTGGCCCGCGGCGTGCAGGTGGCCGGCGTGTCGGCCGGGCCCGCAGCCTGCGTCGAGGATCGTCGCGCCGCGCGGCGCCATCGCGTCGATCAGCCGGGCCTCGCCGACCAGGTCGGCGCCGTTGGCGGCCATCTGCCGGAACCGGTTGACGTACCAGGTGGAGTGCTCGGGATTGTTGGCGACCGCATCGGCCCACTTGCTGCGCCGGACCGCCCGCAGCATCGCGGCGGTGAGGTTGGTCGGGGCGAGCTTGGAGGGGTCCACGAGCCTCCGACAGGATTCGAACCCGCGACCATCCGCTTACAAGGCGGGCGCTCTACCAACTGAGCTACGGAGGCATTCGGCCGGGTGGCCGGAGTCCATTGTGCCCGAATCGGCGCCCGGGCGCGCATTGCTAGGGTGGTCGCGGCTCCGAGCCCCGGACGACGGATCAGTACCCGGTGACGACAAGACTGGCCAACCGTGTATTCGCTGATGGACGCCCTGCGGCGTCCGTTTCGAGGGAGGAGTCTTCGTGGACTGGATGATCCTGCTGGCCTCGGGCGTGCTCGAGGCGGTGTGGGCGACGGCGCTGGGGGCGTCCGGCGGGTTGCGCAAGTGGCGCCCGACCGTGGTGTTCGTGGTGGCCTCGGCCCTGAGCCTGTACGGGCTGGGGGTGGCGATGGTCACGATCCCGGTGGGCACGGCCTACGCCGTCTGGACCGCCACCGGCGCCACCCTGACCGTGGTCTGGGCGATGGCCCGGGGCGTCGAACCCGCGACCCTGCGCCGGGTGCTGCTGCTGCTGGGCATCGTCGCCTGCGTGGTCGGCCTGAAGGTGGTGGGCTGAATGGCGTGGGTGGTGCTGCTGGCCTCGGCGGTGCTCGAGGCCGTGTGGGCGACCGCGTTGTCGCAGTCGGCCGGGTTGACGGTGCCGGGCCCGACCGTCGTGTTCTTCGTCGCCACCGTGCTCTCGGTGGTGGGGTTGGGCTGGGCGATGAAGTCGATCCCGACCGGCACGGCCTACGCGGTCTGGACCGGCGTCGGTGCCGTCCTGACCGTGGCCTGGGCCGCGGCCACCGGCGCCGAGCCGCTCTCGCCGGTGAAGGTGCTGCTGCTGGCCGGCATCATCGGCTGCGTGATCGGCCTGAAGTTCGCCACGCCCGCGGCCGCCCCGGACCTGTCCGCCGAGCCCGAGGCCTGACGCCGCCGGGCCCGCCCCACCGATGAAGAAAGCGTCGGGTCAGTGCTCCGCGCGCTCGGAACGCCGAACGGCGGCCTGGCGCCCGGCCAGCTCGCCGGCCGAGTTGCCCTGGTTGCTGCCCACCACCCGGCTCGACTCCTTGGCCGAGGTCGGGGCGGACGCCGTGGCCTCGGCGTGGGTGCCGTGCCCGCCCTTGCGGGGGATCACGTGCATGATCGCCACGATGATGCCGCCCACGAACAGGCCGATCAGGAACGAGAAGAACGTGTTGGTCAGCCAGCCCAGGAAGCCGCCCAGCGCGCCGGTGGCGCCCGCGACGAGCACCTCGGCGTGGTGGACGAAGGCGTAGGGGGCGTGCCAACCGAGCTCGGCCACGCCCACCAGCAGGATGTGGCCGCCGACCCACAGCATGGCGACCGTGCCGATGATGCCCAGCGCGGCCAGCAGCTTCGGCATGCCCTGGACCAGGGCGTTGCCGACCCCCGGGGCGCGCTTGCTCTCGACCAGGTGCAGGCCGATGTCGTCCATCTTCACGATGAGCGCCACGACGCCGTAGACGCCGATGGTGATGGCCAGCGCCACGACGGCGAGGATGATCGCGCGGGACAGCAGCGGCTCGTTGTCGACCTCGTTGAGGGCGATCACCATGATCTCGGCGGACAGGATGAAGTCGGTCCGGATGGCGCCGGCCGTCATCTCCTTCTCCTGCTCGGGACCCTGCAGGGCGACCGGCGTCTTGTTGCCGGGGTCGGCCTTGGAGTGGCCCGAGACCTTCTCCCAGATCTTCTCGGCACCCTCATAGCTGAGGTAGAGGCCGCCCAGCATCAGCAGCGGGGTGAGGATCCAGGGGATGAACTGCGACATCAACAAGATCGCGGGCAGGATGAACAGGAACTTGTTGCGCAGTGAGCCGATCGCGATGTTCTTGATCATCGGCAGCTCGCGGGCGGGGCTGAACCCCGTCACGTACCGCGGGGTCACTGCGGCGTCGTCGATGACCACGCCGGCCGCCTTGGCGCCGGCACGGCCGGCGGCTGCGGCCACGTCGTCGACCGAGGCCGCCGCGAGCCTCGCCAGGGCTGCGATGTCGTCAAGAAGTGCTGCGAGGCCGCCGCTCATGGGTGTCCCTTCGGGTCAGATCGGCCCCAGAGTACCGGGAGAGGCGAGGAAGACCTGTGCATTGCCGGACGCCGTGATCGGCGGGTTGCCCGCCGGGATGAACACCGAGTCGCCCTGGGCCAGCTCGAGGGTCCGCTCGTCGTCGGACAGGCTGAGCGAGCCGCGGGTCACCAGCGCGATGCGCGCACCCTCGGGCTCGGGCAGGGACAGCGCGGAGCCGGGACCCACCTCGAGGCGGACGATGTCGAACTCGCGGCAGTGGGTGGGGTAGTCCCAGACGCCGGGGGTGGTCTCGGTGCCGTCGATGACCTCGGGGTCGTTCCAGGTGAAGTCGACCACGCGCACGAGCTCGTCCACGGCGATGTGCTTGCTGGTGAGGCCGCCGCGCAGCACGTTGTCGCTGCTGGCCATGACCTCGATGCCGGTGCCGCGCAGGTGGGCGTGCATCACGCCGGCCGGGGTGTAGAGCGCCTGCCCGGGCTCCAACTCGACCCGGTTCATCAGCAACGCGGCCAGGATGCCGGGGTCGCTGGGGAACACGTCGTCCAGCTCGAGCGCGGTGCGGGCGAAGACGCCGACGGCACCCTCGGCGTCCCGGTGCGTGATCGCGGCGGCCAGGACGGCGTCGACCAGGTCGGTCTCCTGCTCCGAGAGGGCGAGCACCTTCAGGAAGATCTCCTGCAGGCCGACCTCGCCGGCGCGGGTGCGCAGGGGGGAGACGATGCGTTCGATCTGCGGGCCGCCGCCGAGGGCCTCGAACAGGGCGATGGTCTCCATCGGGTCGCGGAAGCCGCACAGGGTGTGGAACGGGGTGAGCGCGACCATGATCTCGGGCTTGGGCCAGGCGTCCTTGTACACGCGTTGCGGCGAGGTGAGCGGGACGCCGGCGGCCTCCTCGGCGGCGAAGCCCTCCTCGGCGGCCGCCCGGGACGGGTGCGCCTGAAGCGACAGGGGGTGCCGCGCCGACAGGATCTTCATCAGGAAGGGCAACTGGGGGCCGAAGGCGTCCACGCTGGCCGTGCCGAGCCATTCGGGTCGTTCGGCGACCGCCTTGTCCAA
The DNA here is from genome assembly GCA_030539405.1 of Propionibacteriaceae bacterium. GTDB lineage: Bacteria > Actinomycetota > Actinomycetes > Propionibacteriales > Propionibacteriaceae > Propioniciclava. Next base: position 2,403 of record JAUNSA010000097.1, on the reverse strand, counting down.
CGTGGTGTTGTCGATGGGGGAGGGGGCCAGCGTGTGGGCGCCCAGCCAGTACTCGGCCAAGGGACGGCCGTCGGGCTCGGTGCCGAGCAGTTCGTGGATGGTGTCGAACGTGCCCCACGGGTAGTGGATCAGGGTTCCCCGCAGGTGCTGCATGGGGCGGTTCCTCCTTGGTCGGGCCGTGGACGGCCATGGGGGTGTCCGATCCATTCAACTCGGACGGGGGTGCTCAGGGCAAGCGCCGGCGAATGACAGCAATGTCATTCGGGCCTAGGATGGGGGCATGTCCGAAGCTGTCGCAGGCACCCACGCCGCACCCACCGCGTCCGGGCTCAGCGCGTTCGAAGCCGACCTGCTGGAGTTCGAGGCCGTCTCCTACAAGGCCCCCGAGGGCAAGGACGCCGCGATCCTGCAGCGGTTCGGCCTGTCGGTGACGCGCTACCACCAGGAACTCAACGCGCTGATCGACCGCCCCGAGGCGCTCGCGCACCACCCGCTGCTGGTCAAGCGACTGCGGCGCCAGCGGAGCACCCGGCAGCAGAAGCGTTCGGCGCGGCACCTGCCGTTCGCCTCAACGGTCTGACCGCGACCCTCGCAGGGCGCCCAGCCAGCGCCGCGGCCCCGGCCACACCGGCCCCACGAACTCCCCGGTCGCGCGGGCGTACCCGCCCGTGACCAGGCCGGCGTGCCGCTCGAGGGGGTTCTTCCACGCCGGGTTCCCCGTCCGTGCCAGCGACCACGCCGACCCGAGCAGGTAGGCCGGCGCGAACCACACGCCGGCCACCGCGTACTGCCACGCATGCCGCTTCTCATGGCCCTGGACGCCCGGGACCCGGCGCTCCAGCCCCGCCCGGGTGTCGGCAGTGATCACGACGTCGCCGATCGTGAACGCCCCCGCCTGCGGGAAGCGGAACCGGTACCGCTCGGCCCAGATCAGCCCATCAGGACTGCGGCGCAGGTGCGCCCCGCCCAGGCCGGCCACGAACAGGCCCACCGGGGTGGTCAGGTTCAGCCAGTTCGCCGTGTGGCGCAGGCGGTCGCTGGGACGCATGCGCTCACCCTAGGGCGTCCGGATAAACCAACGCGAGCGGTGGCACTCGCTTGTGGAGAGTGCTAATCGGCTGGTAAACATGGTGTTGGCACTCTCCGGTGGAGAGTGCCACGTTCCGGCCGTGTGAGACCTGCCGATCAGGTCGTCCGTCGCGGGCACCGTCCGGGGCACGTCAAGACATTCGAAAGGGCTGCCGCAGTGGCAAAGCTGATTGAATTCAACGTCGAGGCCCGCCGCGGGCTCGAGCGGGGCATGAACACCCTCGCCGACGCGGTGAAGGTGACGCTCGGCCCCAAGGGCCGCAACGTCGTCCTCGAGAAGAAGTGGGGCGCACCCACGATCACTAACGATGGCGTCTCCATCGCCAAGGAGATCGAGCTCGAGGATCCGTTCGAGAAGATCGGTGCCGAGCTCGTCAAGGAGGTCGCCAAGAAGACCGACGACGTCGCGGGCGACGGCACCACCACCGCCACCGTCGTGGCGCAGGCGATGGTCCGTGAGGGCCTCCGCAACGTCACCGCCGGCGCGAACCCGATGAGCCTCAAGCGCGGCATCGAGAAGGCCGTCAAGGCCATCGCCGAGGAGCTGGCCGCCCAGGCCAAGCCGGTCGACACCAAGGAGCAGATCGCCGCCACGGCGTCCATCTCCGCCGCTGACCCGACCGTGGGCGAGATCATCGCCGAGGCCATGGACAAGGTGGGCAAGGAAGGCGTCATCACCGTCGAGGAGTCCAACACCTTCGGGCTGGACCTCGAGCTCACCGAGGGCATGCGCTTCGACAAGGGCTACATCTCGCCCTACTTCGTCACCGACACCGAGCGCATGGAGGCCGTCCTCGACGACCCCTACATCCTCATCGCCAACAGCAAGGTCTCGAACCTGAAGGACCTGCTGCCCGTCCTGGAGAAGGTCATGCAGTCGGGCAAGCCGCTGCTGGTCATCGCCGAGGACGTCGACGGTGAGGCCCTCGCCGGCCTGATCGTCAACAAGATCCGGGGCACCTTCAAGTCCGTGGCCGTCAAGGCGCCGGGCTTCGGCGACCGCCGCAAGGCCATGCTGGGTGACATCGCGATCCTGACCGGCGGCCAGGTCATCTCCGAGGAGGTCGGCCTCAAGCTGGACGCCGTGACCGTCGAGCTGCTCGGCCGTGCGCGCTCCGTGCGCGTCACCAAGGACGAGACCACCATCGTCGACGGTGCCGGCGAGTCGGCGCAGATCGAGGGCCGCGTGGCCCAGATCCGCCGCGAGATCGAGAACTCCGACTCCGACTACGACCGCGAGAAGCTCCAGGAGCGCCTCGCCAAGCTGGCCGGCGGCGTGGCCGTCATCAAGGTCGGCGCGGCCACCGAGGTCGA
>JAUNSA010000253.1 GCA_030539405.1 Propionibacteriaceae bacterium | reverse complement strand
TCGATCTCCTCCAGTCCCGCTCCGAGCTTCGTCGCGTCCGTCCCGGAGCTGATGAGCGACTGGCGAGCGACATACCGCACCAGGTCGTACGGATCACCGAGGAACTCGAACGTGTCACGGGAGACACAGCTGCCGTAGATGAACGTCCTGACAGGACCTGAAGGGCTCATCGACCGATGATATCCACCAGCGAAGTTCGGCCTCGGCTAGTAGAACGTCGCGTCTAAGTTTCTGGGTATAGGTGACGAAGTTTGATCCGGGCGTCGGTCGTGGTGAACTGCCAGTCGACCTGGCGCTGGTCGGCGTTGGTCGCGTCCTGCCAGGCGGCGAGCTCGGTGTTGAGGGTCTCGAGGTCGTGGATGCGCCGGTCCAGGCACTGGCGGGTCAGGCGGGAGAGCTCGATCTCGGCGATGTTGAGCCAGGATCCGTGCCTTGGCGTGTAGTGGATCTCCAACCGTTGTGCCAGGGCGCGGGCCCTGGAGGGTTCGAACGCCTCGTACAACGAGCCCAGGGTGTGGGTGTTCAGGTTGTCCATCACCAGCACGACGCGCTCGGCGTCGGGGTAGTCGGTGGTGAGCAGCTGGTCGACCTCGTGGGCCCAGTCGATCCTCGTGCGTCGTGGCCGGGCGAGGAGGCGACGCCGGCCGGCCAACGGCTCGACCCAGACGAAGATCGAGCAGGTGCCGTGGCGCACGTACTCGCTGTCCTGCTTGCGGTCACTGCCCGGCCTGGCCGGGATCGGGTCGCGGGCGTGCGCCAGGAGCTGGTACGGCTTCTCGTCCATACACACGGTGGGCACGTGCGGGTCGTAGGGGCGGTGGTAGACCTCCAGGACGTCCTCCATGCGGGCTACGAATTCTCCGTTGGCCTTCGGCGGGATGGTCCAGCACTTCTTCAGGTGAGGCTTAAGCGCCCCCTTTTTAGCACCCGCCCGATCGTGGAGTGGTCCAGGTCGGGGATGCCCTCGGTGAGCACCACGTGTTTCTCCAGCAGCCGCAGCGACCACCGCTCATACCCCGGCGGCGGCTTCGAGCACGCCAACGCGATGACCCGCGCCTCAACGTCCCCGGTCACCTTCGCCGGCACAGGCGGTTCGGCCCGCTTGCGCCGGGCGATCACCGCCTCGACGTCACCGGCGCACTCGGTGTACCGCTTGGCCACCAGGTACACCGTGGCCTCGCTGACCCCGACCCGGTCGGCCACCACCGCCCGGCCCGATGCTGGTCCATTGGCCTCGTCCAGCTCCAGCAGGGTCCGGGCCCGGGTGATCATCCGCGCCGGATGCCTCCCGCTGGTCACCACCTTGGTCAACCTCGCCCGGTCAGCGGCGGTCAACGTGACGACGTGCTCTTTCGGCCTGGGCATGACAGTGACTCCTCCCGACGGATTATCCATCAGGAACAGCCAACCAGCAATATCCATATATTTAGGTGCGACACGCTACTAGTCTCACAGTTTCCTCATGAGGAGGGCTTAGCGTGCTGGTATGCAGCTGGGGAGGAGTCTAGAGATCAGGTCTAGCGAGCCCGAGTATCTACGCGCGCCCGCGGTGGTTCGTCACGACCCGCGTGTGCGAGTGCCGCACGCGACGCAGCTTGCTCCCGGGCTGAGCGTCGTCAACGCCGACCCGGCTGCCAGTCCGACACCTGGATTGCCTTCCGTGGCTCTCGGGCTCCACTCCTGCGGCGTGGTGTGTGGCCGCTTCATCCATGACACACCCGGGCTGCAGGCCGTCCTCGACGAA
>JAUNSA010000252.1 GCA_030539405.1 Propionibacteriaceae bacterium | reverse complement strand
CGCCCCGCGGGGGCCTGTGGGGATACGGCCCCCGCGGGAGCCCCGGTGGTCGAGATGCTCGACCGCCTTTCCGCCGCCGTCCTGGACGGCAAGACCTATGAGGCGCGGATCGCTGCCCTGTGCGCGCGCGACCTCATCGACGAGATGGAGCTGAGCAAGTGAACGTGTTCGAGAAGCTGCTGTTGCAGACGGCTGTGGTGAAGCAGCTGAATAAGGTGATCGGGCAGACCCGCGCCGAGGCTGAGGAGGCCCTGGAGCGTGGGGATACGAAGCGCCCGCGTGGCCTGGGGTCGGTGTCGCTGCCCCCGCTGAAGTCGAAGGCTCAGGTGGTGGACGACGAGGCGTTCGCCGCCCACTGCGCCACGGTGGACGGCGCCACGGTGGCGGTGTCCATCACCGGCCCGATGGAAGAAGTTCTCGCGGTGCTGGACGAGCACGCACCGCACCTGATCGGCGAGAAGACGTACCTGCCGGATTGGCTGATCGAGCAGGAGCTGAAGGCCGCCGCCTCCGGCAAGCCGGTGCCCGGTGTGGAGCTGGTGGAGTCGGCGCCGTCGATGCGCGTCACGGCGCAGGACGCGGCGATGGTGGAGGCGTTGGAGATTCTGGCCGGCACTCCCCTCGCGATTGAGGGGGGCCGCTGATGTTCACCTCGAAGCAGGTGGATCAACTCCTGAAGCCGATCCACCCCAACCGAGTCCTGAAGGACGGCAAGGGCCACGCCCACGTGTCGCAGCAGGATGTGCTCGCGCACCTGGTGCGGGTGTTCGGGTTCGGCATGTTCGACATCGAGGTGCTGAACGTCGAGGTGGTGTTCGAGCGGCCCCGTGTCGATGGGCAGGGCAAGCCGAATGGCCGGTTCGATGTGTGTTACCGCGCCCTGGTCCGGTTGACGGTTCGGGACGGTGACGGCGGCTCGTGTCACTACGAGAACGGGTCGACGGCGACGGCGCAGAACCAGACGTTGGGCGATGCGCATGACCTGGCGTACAAGTCGGCGATCTCACTGTCGGTGAAGCGTGCCGCGATCGCGCTGGGTGACGGGTTCGGCCTGTCCCTCTACAACCGTGGGCAGATGACTCCGCTGGTGATGGGGACGCTGGTGCATCCGGTGGCCCCGTCTGAGGCGGAGGACATGCAAGAGGGTGTGGAGCAGCAGGTGTCGCTCGGTAATGACGAGGTGACGCCGGATGAGGAGCCGGAGTCGGGGCAGCAGCAGTTGATGGCCGCCCTCGCGGAGATCGGGGTGGAGCCTGGTGCGTTTGCCCGGTGGGCGCTGTCGCCGCAGGGGTGGGACACGAATGTGCGGGTCCTGGACGACGAGTCGTTGGGGCAACTGGCCGCACGTGTTCGGCGCGAGGCTGATGCGGTGCGTGCGGGGGTGGCGTCGTGAGCGATGTGCGTTTCCCTGTGGGGACTCCTCGCCCTCGCCCGCTGGCCTATGCGGCGGTACCTGGTGCGCTGCTCGGTGTGCTGGCGGCTGTGACGGTGCCGGTAACGGTTCTCCTCGCCGTGGGCACGGCTGCGTTGATGCCGCTGTGGGCGGCGCTGCGCATGCGGGACGGGTGGCGGCGATGACCCTCACCGCTACAGATCTGTTCGCGGGCGCCGGCGGATCCTCGACCGGCCTAGCCCAGGCGGGCTACCGGGTGGAGGTCGCGGCGAACCACTGGCCGCGGGCCGTGGCCACTCATGCGGCGAACCACCCCGACACCGAGCACCGGGTGGCGGACCTGTCCGAGACTGACTGGACCACCTTCCCCACCACGGATCT
>JAUNSA010000251.1 GCA_030539405.1 Propionibacteriaceae bacterium | reverse complement strand
CGTCTGGCGCTCTGAGCGCCCACCGAGCGTCGCGTCTGGCGTCGCCCGGTCAGGACAGCTCGCCGAGCACCTCGTTGAACGCCTCCGTGCTCGACGGGTGGGTCCAGATGCCGTCGCGCAGGTCCGAGACCGTTGCGCCCAGCCGGATCGCCAGGGCCACCATGTTGACCAGCTCCTGGGAGTCGATGCAGAAGAGCGTCGCCCCGAGGATCTTCTCCGTGCCGGCCTCGACGACGAACTTGATCAGCCCGTGCGTCTCGCCAACGATCTTGGGCCGCGGCATCGCCGCGATCTTCGCGACCGGCTTGGCGGCGATCCGCACGTCCTTGCCCTCCTCGCGGGCATCGGCCTCGGACAGCCCGACCGTCGACAGCGGCGGGGTGAGGAAGGTGGTGTTGGGGACCGCGACCCGGTCCGAGCGGCGGCGCCGGCCCTCACCGAGCAGCGCGTCGCCGACGATGCGGTTGTCGTCCATCGAGATGTAGGTGAACTGCGGTCCGCCGTTGATGTCCCCGACCGCGAATACCCCGTCGACGCTGGTCCGCAGCTGGTCGTCGACCACGACCATGCCGCGGTCGTCGGTCTCGATGCCGGCCTCCCCCAGGCCGAGGTCCTTGGTCGCGGGGACACGGCCGATGGCGACGAGCACGGCGTCGGCCTCGACGTCACCGCCGTTGGTGACCACCCGCACACCCGCGTCCGTCTCGACGATCTCCTGGACCTCGACGCCGTGCCGGACCTCGATGCCCCGGTCGTCGAAGGACCGCGACACGGCTTCGGCGACATCACGGTCGAGGCGGGGGAGCAGCTCGTCCCCGGCGTCCAGCACGGTGACCTTCGAGCCGAAACCGGTGAACATCGACGCGAACTCCAGCCCGATGAAGCCGCCACCCACGACCGCGAGGCGCTCCGGGAAGGGGTCGGCGTGCTGGATCGTCGTCGAGTCGTAGACCCTGTCGGAGTCCGCCCCGGGCACGGGGAGCGGACGCGGCGTCGCGCCGGTGCCCACCACGACGTGCTCCCCGCTGACCCGCACCTCGCCGTCCTCCGTCTCCACGACGACCTCCCGCGGGCCCACGAACCGCGCGGTGCCGTCGATCAAGGTCACGGTCTCCCGGTCGGCCAGCATCGCGTGGTTGGCTGCGTTGAGCTTGTCGATGAGCGCGTCGCGCTCGGCGACGGAGCGGGCAAAGTATGCGGAAGGGTCGTCGTCCTCGCGGCGCGCCTCGGCGGAGGTGATCAGGTCCTTGGTCGGCACGCAGGCGATGTTGATACAGGTGCCGCCGTACATCGTGGGGGAACGCTCGACCAGGGCGACGGTCCTGCCCTGGGCGGCGAAGCGTCCGGCGAGCGTCTTGCCGGCCTTGCCCCAGCCGATGACGAGCAGGTCGACGGTGAGGGTGGGCGCGGGCGAGCCGTCAGGAGTGGTGGAGGTCATGCTTCGACGTTAGCCAACCCGCGTCGGGGATGGGGGAGCGGGTTGGGCAGGTCACGGGTCGCCGGCGGCGGTGACGAGCTGCTCCCAGGTGATCGAGCGGGGCGGGCTGTGGCGGTGCTGGGTGGCCAGGGCGGCGATGGCGCGGGCCAGGGACTCCCGGCCGAGCTCCTCGCCGAACCGGTCGACCACCAGGATCGCCCGCGGGCGCGCCAGGCCCCCCAACGCCTCGCGCACCGCGTCCATCAGCTCGACGGCCACGGCGTCCAGGTCGCCACCCTGCGCGCTGACACCCGCCTCGGGGGACAGGACGACCGCGGCGACCAGGGCGCGGCCGAGCTCGACGTCCTTGCGGACGGTCACGCG
>JAUNSA010000096.1:6878-10328 GCA_030539405.1 Propionibacteriaceae bacterium | reverse complement strand
TCAGCGGGAGTCTCGTTGCGGCGAGGCTCAGGGGCTGCGGTAGACTCCGGACGGTTCACGGGGCGTAGCGTAGTGGCTAGCGCGCCTGCTTTGGGAGCAGGAGATCGCAGGTTCGAGTCCTGTCGCCCCGACCCCGTCACCGGGCGAGTTCGGCCACACGTCGCGCCGCACCGTCGGGTCCAACGGAGGCCGCGAACGACTCGCGCAGCCGCGTCAGGCCCGTCTCGAGGGCAGGATCGGCCCGCACCTCGTCGACCAGGCGACGCACCGCGTCCACCGTGAACCTCGACCGCGGGAGCACACGACCGGCGTCCAACTCCTCGAGACGGTGCGCGTTGAAGAACTGGTCGGCGCCCATCGGGGTCAGGATCGGCCGGACGCCCAGGCTGACGGCGTCGGTCACGCTGCCGAAGCCACCATGGGTGAAGCACACGTCGGCGTGGGCGAGGACCTCTGCCTGCGGCACGAACGACCGCAGGATGACGTTGTCGGCCACCGGCCCCACCTTGGCCACCGCGTCCTCGTTGCCCGTCGTCAGCACCAGCAGGGTGTCGGTCCCGGCGAAGGCGTCCGCCAGCGTGCGGAAGAACGGCAGCCACGTGTTGAACACGGTGCCGAGGGTGCCGTAGACGATCGGCCCGTCGTGGTCGCGAAGCCGCTCGAGGGGGAAGGAGTCGACGACCTCCGCCGAAGACGGGAGCGTCGGGGTGGGACCCATGAACACGTGGCGCGCGTCATCGAACGCGTCGGCACACGGTTGGTACAGGCGGCTCGCCGGGGTGATGTTCAGCGCATGCGAGTGGGGTGCCACGACGTCGACCACGTCCCCCAGCGGGCGGCCCAGCATCGCGAGGCCGAAGACTCCGCCCATGGCCCGGCGGGCGCCGACGCTCCGCAGCACCGCTCGCGCCGCAGCAGGAAGCGAGGTGATCTTCGCCGCGAGGTGGTCCATCACCTGTGCACTCTGGAAGAACACCGGGGAGCAGAACGCGACGGGCACGTCCAGGGCTGCCTGGATCGCCGGGAGCGTCGGCTGCATCCCGGCGGCCACGACCACGTCGTAGCGTGGGCCGAGGGCATGCAGGCCCGCGTCCAGGTCGGTGAACATGCGGCGTCCATGCCGCACGATCTGTTCTGGCCGCGAGAGGGGGCCGCCGAGGTAGAACCCCCACGGGATCACTTGGCCGCCCACGCGCTCGATCGGGGCGCGGAACGACTCGTGCGCGAAGTAGTCGACCTCATGCCCCTGGTCGACCAGGGCTTTCGCGAGGGGGAACGACGGGTTGATGATGCCGTACGCGGGGACGCTTCCGAAGAGGACCTTCGCCATGGGCCCAGCCTAGGTTCAGGCGCCGATCTCGCCCAACACCAACCACGCCAGGCCGTCGTAGGCGGGGTGCAGCCCGTCGGCGTGGTCGGCCAACAGCAACGCGCTCGCGCGTTCGGACGCCAGGCTGGCGGCCTCCCGTAGCGCCCAGCCCTCCGGGACGAGGCGGAGCAGGGCGGCGCGATGTCCGGCGTCCGCCTCCGAGAGCCCCAGCGGCCGACCCGGCAGCAGGCCGCCACCCAGGCTGTTGATGTGGCCCCGCAGCGTCGGCGTCCAGCGCTCTTCGTCCCCTCCCCCGAGGATCCCGGCCTCAACCCCGGCACCGTCCCCGCCCGGGTCGAGCACCGTGGTGAGGTCGAGGGGCGCCACGCCCAGACGCAGCGTGGCGAGCCACAGGCGGGTGGCGATGATCCCGCGTCCGTCTTGGGGCGGCAGCGCAGTGAGGGCCTCGCACGCCTGCACCAGCAGCGCCTCGTCCAAGGTCTCGGTCGCCACGATGCCCGCGGCCGCGACGCCGAACAGGTCGCCGCGCGCCAGCCAGTCCTCGCGTTCGAGCCAGTCGAGGGTGGCTTCGGGATCCAACACGGCACGCCGGGACAGCGCCCCGGCGACCAAGGCCCCGGTCGCCGAGGGCACCGATGAGGGCCGTCGCGACTTCAAGGCCGCGACCAGGTCGGCCACGAAGCGGTCCAGGGCGGGCCGGTAGGTCACCCACAGCCGCTGCACCCCGCGGACGCCGTGCACCGCCACCTCCCGGTGCCCCGGCTCCCCCACCAGGACGCTGGTGATGTCGTCGGCACCCATCTGGACGCCGTGGCCGGGCACGATCGCCAGGTCGGGGGTCTCCAAGCGCAGGTCGTCCCCCGGCGCGATGACGAGGTCGGGCAGCCACGCCGGCAGGACGCCCCGGGCCGCCCCCAGCTCGTCGACCTCCTCGAACTCCAGCGTGGTCTGGTGGCGCGCGAAGGGGCGCAACGACCCGGTCGGATGGGCCAGGTGGAACAGCGCCACACCGTCGCCCAGCGCGTCCCCGCGTCGGTCGTGCGGGGTGAACGCCCGGGCCCCGGACGCCGCGCGCAGGAATCCCTGCCGCACGCGCACCAGCAGGACCGGCGCGGCGGCGTCCGCCGGGGCGAGCACGACGAAGCCCTCGGTGTCGGAGGTCCAGGACCAGCCCACCCAGCCGGGGTGCACCGTGACCACCATGCCCAACGGCGGCAGCGCCCGTTCGGCCGCGTCGGTGTTGTCCAGCGAGACCACGGTCGTCCACCCGTCGGGGTCGGCGATGTGGCGCAGCCGGGCCGTCGTGTGGTCGCCCTGGGTGAGGCGCGCCTCGGTCTCGTCGGGTTCCCAACCCGGCACCGGTTCACCGGGCAGCCCGAACACCAGCTCGGCGACGCTGGCCGCGCCGCGCCGGACGAGCAGCCCGCGGCCGCCACCGGTCACTGCGCAGGTGAATCCCCAGCTCACGAGCCGGGCACCTCCACCACGCCGGTGGCCCCGGCCGGCTGGCACACGCCGCACCAGTAGAGGTGGCGTCCGGCCAGGTCGACCGTCCTGACCGGGGTCCCGCACAGGTGGCAGGGCAGCTCGGCACGCCGGTAGACGTAGACCTCGCCGCCGTGCCGGTCGACGCGCGGGTCGCGTCCGGTGGCCTCGGGGGTGTGGTCGGGCGCGACGGTGTCGATCCGGCCCACCTCGACCGCGGCCCGCATGAGCGTGACCAGGTCGGCCCAGACCGCGTCGAACACCGGACGCGATAGGTCGCGGGCGGGCAGCATCGGGTCGATCCGGTGCCGGTAGAGCACCTCGGCGCGGAAGATGTTGCCGACGCCGGCGAAGGCCTTCTGGTCCATGAGCAGTGCCCCGATCGGCTTGCGCGAGCGGGAGATGACGGTCCAGGCGCGTTCGGCGTCCGCATCCGCACGGATGGGGTCGGGGCCGGAGTCGGCGATGACGGCCGCGCGTTCGTCGGGGGTGATCAACCGGCACCACTGCGGGCCGCGCAGGTCGGCGGCGAGGCGTCCGTCGGTGATCCGCAACCGCAAGGTGGCGGGGTTGGGGGCCGGGAAGTCCTCGCTGAACCGGAACTTGCCGATCAACCCCAGGTGGATCCAGATGGT
>JAUNSA010000096.1:0-6778 GCA_030539405.1 Propionibacteriaceae bacterium | reverse complement strand
TCCTCGTAGGCGTCCAGCATCTCGATGCGGCGCACGTGGCGGGGATCCTCGGAGAAGGGGGTCTCCAGGAACACCTTCGCCATGTCGAGGGCCTCCGACAGGCTCTGCATCCGCCCACCGAGGCTCAGCACGTTGGCGTTGTTGTGCTCGCGGGTGAGGCGGGCCATCACCGTGTTGTAGGCCAGCCCGGCCCGGATGCCCTTGACCTTGTTCGCGGCCATCTGCTCGCCGTTGCCGGACCCGCCGAGCACGATGCCCAGCGACCCGGGCTCGGACGCCACCGCCTCGGCGGCAGGGATGACGAACACCGGGTAGTCGTCCTGGGCGTCATAGCTGGGGGCGCCATGGTCGACGACCTCGTAACCGAGCGCCGTCAGCTCCTTGACGAGGTACTGCTTGAGGTCGAAGGCAGCATGGTCGGTGGCAATGTGAACGCGCATGTCACCAAGTCTGGCCCACCCGGACGCCGCGCGCACAGTCTGGCGGCGATCGGCGTCCGCTCAGTCGAAGATCGGCCCGACGGTCCGGGTGCGCTTCAATTCGAAGAAGCCCGGGTAGGCGGTGACCTTGGCGAAGCCGTCGAACAGGTTGCCCGCCTCCTCGCCCTTCGGCGCCGGGGAGATGACCGGCCCGAACAGGGCCTGGCCGTTGAGGTGGATCACCGGCGTCCCGACCTCGTCACCGACCGGGTCCATGCCGGCGTGGTGGCTGGCGCGCAGCTCGTCGTCGTGGGCGTCCGTGTCGCCGGCGGCGGCCAGCGAGACCGGCAGGCCGATGTCCTGCAGGGCACCCTCGAGCGTCTCCAGGGTCTTGGGCTCGCCACCGGGATGGAAGCGCGTGCCGATCGCGGTGTAGAAGTCGCGCAGCGCCTGCTGGCCGTGCTCGCGCTCGACGGCCAGGGCCACGCGGACCGGCGCCCAGCCGGCGTCCATCGCCTTGCGGTACCCCTCGTCGAGGTCGCGGCCCTCGTTGAGGACCGACAGGCTCATCACGTGGAAGGACACCGCGACGTCGCGGACCTTCTCCACCTCGAGCAGCCAGCGCGACGTCATCCAGGCCCACGGGCACATCGGATCGAACCAGAGATCAACCTGCTGAGTCATGCCGTCCACCCTACCGGGGGTACCCCGGCCCGCCGTGTTGCGCTGGCGTCACGCCCGCTCACCGCTAGATTGGGCCAGTCCCGGTCCTTGATGAGACAGAAACGAGAGCCATGTTCCGCGCCAACATCACCCGCGACGAGGCCGCCGCTCGCAGCCGCACGCTCGTGGTCGACTCCTACGAGGTCCTCGTCGACCTGTCGGGCCTGCGTCCGGATGGTTCACCGCTGGCGGACGCCGCGGCCACCTTCGTCTCCTCCACGCGGGTGCGGTTCACCTCGATCGCCGGCTCCACGCAGGCCAACGTCATCGCCGACGAGATCCTCGAGGCCAACCTCGACGGGGTCGACCTGGGTACGGACGCCTTCGACGGCGAGCACCTGGACCTCGACCTGACCGAGGGCGAGCACACCCTCGAGGTCACGGCCGTGATGCGGTTCTCGCGCACCGGCGAGGGCCTGCACCGCTTCGTCGACCCGACCGATGACCGGGTCTACCTGTACTCCCAGTTCGAGGTCGCCGACGCCCGGCGCATGTTCACCACCTTCGAGCAGCCCGACCTGAAGGCGACCTTCCAGTTCAGCGCGCTGGCGCCGCGGGAGTGGACGGTGCTGTCCAACTCCCCGGCCGTCGAGCCGGTGGCGGTCACCGACGAGCTGTCGCGTTGGGAGTTCGCCCCCACCCCTCGCATCTCCACCTACATCACCGCCCTGTGCGCCGGCGAGTTCCATTCGGTGTACGACGTGTACACCCGGGCCGATGGCAGCACGATCCCGCTGTCGGTCCACGTGCGGCAGTCGCTGGCCGACCACCTGGACGCCGACCGGATCATCCAGACCACCCAGCGCGGCTTCGACGTGTTCGAGCACCACTTCGGCAGCCCGTACCCGTTCGAGGACTACGCCCAGGTGTTCGTGCCCGAGTTCAACTTCGGGGCGATGGAGAACGCCGGCTGCGTGACGTTCCGCGACGAGTACATCTTCCGGTCCCGGCAGACCGTGGCAGCCTACGAGGGCCGCGACAACACGATCCTGCACGAGATGGCGCACATGTGGTTCGGCGACCTGGTGACCATGACGTGGTGGGACGACCTGTGGCTCAACGAGTCGTTCGCCGAGTGGGCCTCCCACTTCGCCCAGGACGAGATCCGCGCGAAGTACGACGACCGGGCCAACCCGTGGGCGACCTTCTGCAACAGCCGCAAGACGTGGGCCTACCGCCAGGACCAGTTGCCCTCCACCCACCCGATCGCCGCCGACATGTACGACCTCGAGGCGGTCGAGCTGAACTTCGACGGCATCACCTACGCCAAGGGGGCCTCGGCGCTGCGCCAGCTCGTCGCGTTCGTGGGCAAGGAGGACTTCCTCGCCGGCGTCCGCAGCTACTTCGCCGAGCACGCGTGGGGCAACACCATGCTGGAGGACCTGCTGCAGCACCTGCAGGACGCCTCGGGTCGCGACCTGTCGTTCTTCGCTGACGAGTGGCTCCAGACGGCCGGGGTGAACACGCTGGCCGCCGACTGGGACACCGATGATGACGAGGTGTTCACCCGCTTCGGGATCCGGCAGTGGGCGCACGCGGACTGGCCGACGCTGCGTCGCCACCGCATCGCCGTGGGCTGCTACAACCTCGTCGACGGCGCCCTGACCCGGACGGCTCGCTTCGAGTTCGACATCGACGGCGAGTACACCGAGGTGGCCGACCTGGTCGGCCAGCGGCGTCCGGACCTGCTCCTGCTCAACGACGACGACCTCACCTACGCCAAGATCCGGCTCGACGCGCGCTCGCTGGCCACCCTGGTCGACCACGTGCACGTCCTGGACGACGAGCTCGCCCGCGCGCTGGCCTGGGGCGCGACCTGGGACCTGACACGCGACGGGGAGATGCCTGCGGCCGACTACGTCGACCTCGTGCTGCGCGGGGTCGGGGTCGAGTCCGACCTGACGGCGGTCAATGCTCTGTTGCTCCAGGCGCGCACCGCCATCGACTACTACGCCCCGCGCGACCAGCGTCGGGCGCTGGCCGACCGGTTCACCGGCGGCCTGGCCCGCCTGCTCAAGGCGGCCGAGCCCGGCTCGGACCACCAGCTCTCGATCGCCCGCGCCCTGGCGCTGTCGATCAACGACGCCGAGGGTGCCGCCGTCCTGCAGGCCTGGCTGGACGGCGAGGAGGCCCCCGAGGGGCTGGCCATCGACACCGACCTGCGCTGGCGCCTGCTCACCGAGCTCGCCCGCGTGGGGGCGGTCGGCGAGGCCGAGATCGCGGCCGAGACGCAGCGGGACCGCACGGCCACCGGCGCCGAGAAGGCCGCCGGCGCGCGGTCGGCGATGAAGGACGCCGCGGCCAAGGCCGAGGCGTGGGCCGCGGCCACGGAGCGGGAAACTCCCAACGAGACCCACTTCCAGATCTGCGCCCAGTTCTGGCAGCTCGACCAGGACGAGCTCCTGGCGCCGTACGCCGACCGCTACCTGGAGGTCGTTGACGCCATCGGCGCGCAGCGCGACCACTGGGCCACGACGTCGACCACCATCCGCCAGCACGTGCTGGGGCTGCTGTTCCCCCGCCCCGTGGCCGACCGGGCGTTCATCGACCGGCTGGACGCCTTCCTGGCCGAGCGCGAGCTGCCCGAATCGGTCAAGCGGATCGTCCTGGAGCGGCGCGACGACGCGGTCCGCGCCCTGACCAACCAGGAGCGCTGACCACATGGCGACGGTGCGGGAGGTGACGGGCTGGCTCGAGTCCGCCTATCCCCCCGCACTGGCCGAGGACTGGGACCGGGTGGGTCTGGCCGTCGGTGACCCCGACGCCGAGGTGGGCCACGTCCACTTCGCGGTCGACGTCACCGACGCTGTCATCGCCGAGGCGGTCGCCGCGGGTGCGCACCTGTTGGTCACGCACCATCCGTTGTTGCTGCGTGGCATCCACGCGGTGCGGACCGACCAGCCGAAGGGACGCCTCGTCACGGCCCTGCTGCGGGCCGGCATCGCCCAGTTCGCCGCGCACACCAACGCCGATTCCGCACCCGAGGGCGTGGCCGAGGCGCTGGCGTCCGCGTGTGGACTTTCGGACCTGCGGCCGTTGCGGCCGGTCCCCTCCGGCCCGTTGGACAAGGTGGTGACGTTCGTCCCGACCGCCGACGCGGAGGCCGTCATCGATGCGCTGGCGGCGGCCGGAGCCGGGGCCATCGGCGACTACGAGCGCTGCGCGTTCACCGCGACCGGCACGGGCACGTTCCGCCCGCTGGAGGGCGCCCAGCCGACCATCGGCAGCGTCGGCGCGATCGAGCGCGTCGAGGAGGTACGCGTCGAGATGGTGCTCCCCCGCGGTCGCCGGGACGCCGTCGTGGCGGCTCTGCGGGCCGCGCATCCGTACGAGGAGCCGGCCTTCGACGTGCTCGAGCTGGCGCCCGAGGCGTCCGATCGTGGCCTGGGCCGGATCGGCCAGCTGCCCAAGCCGGTGACGGCGCGGGAGTTCGCCCGGCGGGTCGCGGCGGCGGTGCCGGCAACGGCCGGGGGCGTGAAGCTGGGAGGCGATCCGGACCGGCTGGTGGAGACGGTGGCCGTCCTCGGCGGGGCCGGCGATTCACTGCTGGACGCCGTGCGCGCGGCCGGGGTGGACGCCTATGTCACCGGCGACCTGCGCCACCACGTCGCCCAGGACTTCCTGGCCCACGACGGCGCCCCGGTGCTGGTGGACGTGCCGCACTGGGCTGCCGAATGGACGTGGTTGCCGCTGGCGCAGCGGGTGCTGGACCGGGCGGCCGCCGACGCTGGCGTCCGCGTGGGGTCAACGGTGTCGCGGATCGTCACCGACCCGTGGAGCGCACGCTTCTAGGCGCGCTCGATCTCCTTGCTCTGGGACTTGCGCAGCCAGTGCGGGCCCATGAAGAGCACCGCGAAGACCGCGAACATGGCCACGGGCAGACCCACGGTGAGCAACCCGATGTCCATCAGGCTGGGCTCGGGGGCGTCGGGCCAGCCGGGCAGGCCCTCGAGCAGGGGGATCAGGGCAAGGAGCGACATGCCCCGAATGGTAGCGGACAACTGGGGTAGATTGACTGCCGCAGTGAGCGGCTAAGGAGCAGCCTGGTGAGTGCAGAGGGTGGGGCCCGGGTCATCTGGGACAACGACGACGTCCAACGCGCGTTGAAGCGCATCGCCCACCAGGTACTGGAGGCCAATCGTGGCCCCGACGGGTTGGTGCTGCTCGGCATCCGCACCCGGGGCGTCCCGCTGGCCCGTCGGCTGGGTGCGCTCATCGCCGAGGCCGAGGGCGTCGAGGTGCCGGTCGGTGAGCTCGACATCACGATGTACCGCGACGACCTGCGCAAGAACCCCACCCGGGCGGTCGGCCCGACGCGGATCCCGGTCGACCTGACCGGCACGACCGTCGTCCTCGTCGACGACGTCCTGTACTCAGGCCGCACGATCGCCGCCGCCATGGATGCGCTCAAGGATCTCGGCCGGCCGCGCGTGGTCCGGCTGGCGGTGCTCATCGACCGCGGTCACCGCGAGCTGCCGATCCAGGCCGACCACGTCGGCAAGGACCTCCCGACCAGCTCCGGCGAGCACGTGCGCGTGGCCGTCGCCGAGCTCGACGGGGAGGACCTGGTGACGCTGAGCCAGTCCAAGCAGAGCCAGAGCAAGGAGTCCTGATGCGCCACCTGCTGAGCGCTGCCGACCTGAGCGCCGACGAGATCACCTCGATCCTGGACGTCGCCGAGGAGATGCACGAGGTGCAGCGGCGTCCGATCAAGAAGCTGCCTGCCCTGCGCGGCCGCACGATCATCAACATGTTCTTCGAGGACTCCACGCGCACCCGCACCTCGTTCGAGATCGCGGGCAAGTGGATGAGCGCCGACACGATCAACGTGTCGGGCAAGGGGTCGTCGGTGAGCAAGGGCGAGTCGCTGCGCGACACGATGCTCACCTTGGACGCCATGGGCGTGGACTGCTTCGTCATCCGGCACGCCAGCTCCGGCGCGGTCGCCCAGGCGGCCGGCTGGGTGCGGGCGTCGGTGGTGAATGCCGGCGACGGCCAGCACGAGCACCCCACCCAGGCGCTGCTCGATGCCTACGCGATGCGCCAGCACTTCCGCACTCAGGGGCTGAGCGACCGGTTCGAGGGCAAGCGCATCGTCATCGTCGGCGACCTGCTGCACTCCCGGGTGGTGCGCTCGAACGTGCTGCTGCAGCAGACGCTGGGCGGCCAGGTGACGCTGGTCGCTCCCCCGACGCTGCTGCCGGCCGGGGTGGACGCGTGGGGCGTCCGGGTCACCCAGGACCTCGACGCGGCGCTGGAGTCCGCCGACGTGGTGATGATGCTGCGGGTGCAGCGCGAGCGGATGTCGGGCGGGTTCTTCCCGACCGCGCGGGAGTACTCGACCGGGTACGGGCTGACCGCCGAGCGGCTGGGCGCCCTCAAGCCGACCGCGGCGATCCTGCACCCGGGGCCGATGAACCGCGGCGTGGAGATCTCCAGCGAGGCGGCGGACGCCGCGAACTCGCGGGTGCTGGACCAGGTGTCGGCCGGTGTGGCCGTCCGGATGAGCGTGTTGTACCACCTGCTGGGTGGGGAGGGAGAAGCCTGATGAGCGCCACCAGCCTCGTCATCACCGGCGTCGGCCTGGCCGACGGGACGACCACCGATCTGGCGATCGCGGACGGGCAGTTCGTCGA
>JAUNSA010000250.1 GCA_030539405.1 Propionibacteriaceae bacterium | reverse complement strand
CCTCGATCCGCCGAGGGTGTTACTGGAGGAAGCTGAGGAGCGGGTTGGGGGATTGTCTGAACGGGTTTGACGTCGGGGCGTGGGGGAGCCGCCGGTCTGCCCGGCTCTTCCACTTGGGTTGTTCCTCGTAGGGGCAGTTGGTGGGTGTCAGGCGGGGGCGTAGGCGCCGGCGTACAGGCCTGCCCAGGCGTTCTGCCAGGGCCAGTTGGTGGGCAGGTGCAGGTGGAGGCGTCGGGCCCGGTTGGCGATCCGGGCCGGGATTTTGATCAGCTCGTCGCGGATCGTCGCCGGCCGGGCGCGGGCGTGCCGGGCCGAGGCCAGGACGCCGGCGGCGCGGGTGAGGTTGAACGCGATCGCGGCCAGGACCGTCCACGCACTGTTGGCGCAGAACGATCCTGAGGGGGCGTGGGCGAGCGGGCCTGACTTCAGGTCGGCGATGACCTGCTCGACGATCGCGTGGTCGCGGTGCGATGCCTCCGCGGCGAGCATCGTCAGCGGGGAGTCGGTGAACACGCCGTGGTAGCGGTAGGTCGCGAACAGCTCGTCCTGCCCGGCTTTGACCGCCTGGGGGTTCAGCCGTTTGACCCGGCGCACGATCAGCCGGGCGGTGACGTGCTCGGACTTCTTGCGGGAGGTGAACGCCGTGTACTCGACCTCGGCGACCTGCGCGTCGGAGATCCACCGGCCCTCGGCTTCGTCCCAGATCGCGTCGGTGTACCTGATGTCCACCCACGCCTCCTCGGGGATGCGCGAGATGGCCGCGGTCACCGCCTTGTCCATCCGGGTGGTGATCGAGAAGTAGGCACCGCCGGTGCCGGCGGCGGCGACCACGGCGTGGTTGTAGTACGCGGAGTCCGCACGCACCGTGACCGAACCGGTCGCGCCCGCTCTCCTCGCCGTGGCCAGCGCGTCACCGATCAGTCGTGGCGCGCCGTGCGCCGAGGAGCTGTTGCCCTTGCGCAGCCGGGTACCGGCCAGCACCGGCGCCGCGGTCGGTGTGGACAGGGTCGCGACCTGCACGTTCAGGCCCTTCACCCCGGTGTAGCCGTACCCGACCCCTTCCTTGGCGTACCCGTGGGTGGCCCGGATCGTGTCATCGACGTCGAGGTAGGCCACCTGGTCGGCGCCGGCCAGCAGGGCCGGCACCTGATCGGCCAGGCCCACCAGCGTCCGGGACGCGACCGCGTCCAGCTGCCTGACATGGCCGAAGGTGTAGGCGCGCAGGTGGGTGCCCAGCGTGGTCGGCGCCCGCGACCCGGCGAACAGCTTGTCCATCCCGCCGTGACGGACCAGGTCCATGTCCTCGATGCTGTCGGCACCGGCGACCATCCCCGCCACCAGGGAAGAGACCTTGAGCTCGGCGTTGGCGCCGGCCGAGCCAGGCACGGTCACGTGCTCGGCGACCAGCTCCGCCAGGCCGGCCTTGTCGGCCAGCGCCATCACCGGGACCAGGCCCGCGACACCGATCAGGTTCGGGTCGTCGAACTCGGCAGAGATGTTGTGCAAGACTCGCACTATCGGGTGCTCCTGTTCCTGGTGGAAATGGTTCTGTGGTAAGTCCCATCATCCCAGGTCACAGGGGCATTCGTATGTCACGACCCAGTCACACGACCATGAACGTCGGCGGATCCAGGCTGAAGGAGCGCGTGTCCCCGCCCCGAGCGGTTCGGTGCATCGCCACCTCGGCCACGGTCGGGGCTGAGTCCGCGCCGGCGGCGGTCACTGATTTTGCCCAGCTCCTCTTCGGGGAGCCGTTCGAGTACGCCCCCGACATCCCCGAGCGTCAGGACCTCGTGACGGCCGAGAGGGTCGCCTACTC
>JAUNSA010000249.1 GCA_030539405.1 Propionibacteriaceae bacterium | reverse complement strand
GCCGCAGATGACCTTGAGCAGACCGTCCTGGGCCAGCTGCTCCACCAGTCGGCGGTAGCGCGGGAGCATCCCCGCGTGGTGGACGCCGACGCCGTGCCGGACCAGCTTGGACAGGGTCCTGCCGAAGCCGGCGGTGAACCGGAAGGCGCCGATCTTCTCGCGGACGGCCTCCTTCTCCTCCTTGGTCAGCAGGGTCGTCGAGAGCAGCGACTGCGCCCGCTCCAGCGCGTCCTTCTGGGTGAAGTGCACGACGTAGACCGGCGCCCGCCGCTCCTGCAGCAGCTCGGTGATCGTGTCGGGGACGTGGGTGAGCGCCAGCCCGTCGGCGAAGTGCAGCGGGATCGGCCGCTCGGCGCCGGTGACGGTCGCGGTCTCGCGGCCGGTGCGCGCCGACAGGTCCTCGGTGATCGCGCTGACGTCGCCGAGCGTGGCCGACATCAGCAGGAACTGCGCCTGCGGCAGCGTCAGCAGGGGCACCTGCCAGGCCCAGCCACGGTCGGGCTCGGCGTAGTAGTGGAACTCGTCCATCACGACCACGCCGATGTCCGCGCCCTCCCCCTCGCGCAGGGCGATGTTGGCCAGCACCTCGGCGGTGCACACCACGATGGGGGCGTCGGCGTTGACGGCCGCGTCCCCGGTGAGCATCCCGACGTTCTCGGCTCCGAAGGTGCGGCACAGGTCGAAGAACTTCTCGCTGACCAACGCCTTGATCGGCGCGGTGTAGAACGCGACCCGGTCGTGGGCCAGGGCGTGGAAGAGCGCCGCGGTCGCGACCAGCGACTTGCCGCTGCCGGTGGGCGTGGCGAGCACGACGTTGCTGTCGGCGAGCAGGTGCAGCAGCGCCTCGTCCTGGTGCGGGTAGAGCGGCCGCCCCTGCCCGGTCGTCCACTCCGCGAAGGTCTCGTAGAGCGCATCGGGGTCGGTGGCGGCGACCCCTGGCGGGATCCGGTCGGTGAGGGTGGGGTCGGCGAGCATCACCGCCATTGTCCGGTATGCGGCTCCGCTCACCCCGGTCAGGGGCGGCGGCGCTTGCGGCCCAGGCGGATTCGTCGAACCACTACTAATGGTCGTACCATTGAGCGTTCCCCTGAAACCGCCAGAAAGGCATCACACCTCCATGCGCACCAGCCGCACCATGGGCACCCTGCTCGCCATCCTCGGCCTGATCTTCGTCATCGCCGGTGGCACCACCTACGTCATGGTCAGCCAGGAGCTGAGCCGGGCCAACATCACCGTGGCCGACGACGCCGACTTCCTCGCCGGCGACAAGGTCGACGGCCCCTTCTCCGCCTACTCCCAGGCGCAGATCATCGACAAGCACGCCCTGGCCTCCACCGAGGGCAAGACCTACGCCGAGCTGGACCGTGAGGACCCGCTGCGCAACGTCGCCATGAACGCCTCGTTCCTGCGCGCCTCCCTGTTCACCTCGGTCGTCGCCTTCGGCGTCGCCGCGATGGCGATGGGCACCGGCCTGGCCTTCATCCTGGCCGGCCTGGGCCTGCGCGCCGTGGGCGCCGACCGCCGCGAGGCCGTCGCGCGTTCCTGACGCCACCCGAGCACGCGAGAAGGGCCGGTTCCCACGGGGACCGGCCCTTCTGCATACCCTCAGCTCTCTTGCCAGACTGGGGTGATGATCTCCACCGACCTGGCCCGACGCCTCCTCGACGCGGGGCTGAACTGGTCCCCGATGCCGGGTGACCGGTTCGTCGTGGACCGCCCGGGGATGGTGCACGACGTCTTCCACCTGGCCGACATGACCGTGGAGGTGCACGAGTTCGTCGGCGGCAGCGTGATCGGCTTCAACGGGGTCGCGGAGTGGGCGC
>JAUNSA010000095.1 GCA_030539405.1 Propionibacteriaceae bacterium | reverse complement strand
TCAGTCGGCCAGGCCGTAGAGGCGGTCGCCGGCGTCCCCCAGCCCGGGGACGATGTAGCCGTGGTCGTTGAGCTTTTCGTCCACCGCGGCGACGACGAGGGTGCAGGGCACCCCGACCGGGTCCACGAGTCGGCGCATGTTCTCGATGCCCTCGGGGGCGGCCAGCAGGCAGATGCAGGTGATGTGCGTGGCCCCGCGATCGACGAGGAACTTCACGGTCCCGCCCAGCGAGCCACCCGTGGCCAGCATGGGGTCGAGCACGTAGCACTGGCGTCCGGACAGGTCGTGGGGGAGGCGCTCGGCGTAGGTGAAGGGCTCGAGGGTCTCCTCGTCGCGCACCATGCCCACGAAGCCCACCTCGGCGGTCGGCATGACGCGCATCATCCCGTCGAGCATGCCCAGCCCGGCACGCAGGATCGGCACGACCAGCGGCAGCGGGTGCGACAGCCGGGCGCCGGTGGTGGTGGTGACGGGCGTGGTCACCTCCACGTCCTGGACCCGAACCTCGCGCGTGGCCTCGTAGGACAGGAGCGTGACGAGCTCGTCCACGAGGCGGCGGAAGGTGGGGGAGTCGGTGTCGACGTCCCGCAGCAGGCGAACCTTGTGGGCGACGAGCGGATGATCCACGGCAATGAGTTCCACGAGCCCCATTCTTGCAGCACGCGGGCGCGCGGCGTCCGTGGGTGAGACTGCGGGCAACAGAGTGCCGAATGGGCGGGAGTCTGACACGATGGGGGCCGAGGAAGGGAGGCCATCATGGCCGGACGTGACGAGGACTTCGACGCCGAGCTCGCCGACCGTGGCGATGATCGTCCGGGCATCGACGAGGCCGACGAGAACGACTACTCCGCCCTCCACCTGCGTGCCGACGATGACGACAGCGACGACGACTTCGACGCCGATGAAGACGATGATGACGACGCCGATGACGATGACGACGACTACCCCGAGGACGCCACCGAGGACGACATCGACCTGGTCGCGGCCCTCTACCGCGAGGACGGCGCACCGGCCGCCACCGCCCTCGACCTCG
Organism: Propionibacteriaceae bacterium; assembly: GCA_030539405.1. Taxonomy (GTDB): domain Bacteria; phylum Actinomycetota; class Actinomycetes; order Propionibacteriales; family Propionibacteriaceae; genus Propioniciclava. Next base: position 9,372 of record JAUNSA010000095.1, on the reverse strand, counting down.
ACCTCGCCAACGACCTCGACGGCCTGATCGCCGCCCTGCGCCGCATCCCCGGCGAGGCGGGCGCGCTGGGCGTGGTCAGCATCGACTCGGACTTCTTCGTGATCGTGCGCGTGCGCGGCGCCAAGGTGGAGCTGTTGCTCTCCGACATCTCCGCCGCCCTCGACTGGCCGATCGCGCGCGATGCTGCCGACTTCCTCGGCGTCGACCTGCCCGAGGACGACGACGACTCCGAACCGGTCGGCGACTTCGACCTGTTCGCCGACGCCGGCCTGTCCGAGCTGGAGCTCGAGGCCATCACCACCGACGAGGACGCCGACCCGCTCGACTCGCTCGAGGCCATCGTCGAGAAGCTCGGCTTCGCGAGCGTCTACGGCAAGGTGGCCGCCGGCTTCGGCCTGTGAGCCGTCCATGAACGGCGGGACGCGGTGGGTCCCGGCCATGCGCCGCGCGCTGGCCCGCGCGCAGGACGCCGCCGCGCACGGGGACGTCCCGATCGGGGCGGTCCTGCTCGGCCCCGACGGCGAGGTGCTCGCCGAGGCCGGCAACGAACGCGAGCTCACCGGCGACCCGAGCGCCCACGCCGAGGTGCTGGCCCTACGGCGCGCCGTCGAGTCCACCGCGCGCACCGACCGGCGCTGGTCGTTCGAGGACGCCACCCTGGTCGTCACCCTGGAACCGTGCGCCATGTGCGCCGGCGCGTTGGTCAACGCCCGCGTCGGACGCCTCGTCTACGGCGCCCTGGACGCCAAGGCCGGGGCGGTGGCGTCCGTGTTCGACATCGTGCGCGACCCGCGGCTGAACCACCGCGTCGAGGTGGTCGGGGGCGTCCTGGCCGATGAGGCCGCCGAACTGCTGCGGTCCTTCTTCTCCGCCCAGCGCGGACAGCCGATTGGATTCACGGGCGCGCGCCACGATAAGCTGACAGACGGTGGCGTGTCCGAGCGGCCGAAGGAGCGCGCCTCGAAAGCGCGTGATGGGTCTCCCATCCGTGGGTTCAAATCCCACCGCCACCGCCAACACGAAGGGCCCTGAACCTGCTGATCACAGCGGTTCAGGGCCCTTCGGCGTCCCAGGCGTGGGAAGAGGCGTCAGCCGGTCGTGGTCAGGTTCAGTTCGGGCAGGCACGCCTTGCCGTCGGGCAGCGGGACGCCGAACTCGGGGGCCGGGTGCGGGGTGGGCTGCTCGGCGCCGATGATGACGTCGACCGAGCGGTCGGGGCGGGCGTCGGCCTGGAAGCCGATGTTCTCGAAGGCCTGGCGCACGAGGACGACCTCGGGGCTGTCCTCGCTGTGCCCGACGACCACCGACTGCGCGTGGTCGTCGCGCTCGGCGTTGGTGCGCTTGTAGACCTTGAAGCCGTCGGCCGACAGGATCTGGCCCAGTCGCTTGGCCACGCCGTCGGCGGTCGACCCGTTGTACACGCTGACGTAGACGTGCTCGGGCAGCAACGTCGGGCCGACGTCCTTGACGACGCAGGGCTCGGGGGGACGGGGCGGGATGGGCGCACGGGCGGCGTCGTAGCCCCAGCGGGCCGCGAAGTAGACCAGGCCCAGCAGGATCAGCAGGGTCACGGGCGTCTTCAGTGCCCGGATCACCCGGCGTGCGTCCATGCAGATCCCCTCTCGCGGTACCCGGACAAGACTACGTGAGGTCGAGCACGCGTGCGTGGACCGACTGCCGCTGTTGCAGCGCGGCGCGCACCGCGCGGTGCAGTCCGTCCTCGAGGTAGTACTCGCCCTGCCAGGCCACGACGTGGGCGAACAGGTCACCGTAGAAGGTCGAGTCGTCGGCGAGCAGGGCGTCGAGGTCGAGCTGGCGCTTGGTGGTGACGAGCTGGTCCAGGCGCACCTGCTGGGGTGCCACCTGGGCCCACTGGCGCGCGCTGTACCCGTGCTCGGGGTAGGGGCGCTCGTCGCCGACTCGCTTGAAGATCACGCTGTCAGTCTAGAGCGCTAGCCTGCTGCGTATGACCGACGCCATCGACGCCATCAAGCAGGGGTACTCCTTCGAGGAGGAGTCGATCGAGTTGGGGGTCCTCGTCGACGACGAGGGCACACCCGTTCCCGACGCGAAGATCCGCATCTCGTTGTCGATGCTGAACCGCCACGGGCTCGTGGCGGGGGCCACCGGAACCGGCAAGACCAAGACGCTGCAGTTGATGGCCGAGCAGATCAGTGGCGCGGGCGTCCCGGTGTTCGCCGCCGACATCAAGGGTGACCTGTCGGGCCTGGCCGTCCCCGGTGAGGCCAACGACAAGCTGCTCGAACGCACCGAAGCCATCGGGCAGGAGTTCACCCCGGCGGGCTGCCCGGTCGAGTTCTACGCCCTCGGCGGGGAGGGCACGGGCGTCCCGCTGCGCGCGACGGTGTCGCAGTTCGGGCCGTTGCTGCTGAGCAAGGTGCTGGGGTTGAACCAGACCCAGGAGAGCTCGCTGGCGCTGGTCTTCCACTACGCGGACGCCAACAACCTGCTGCTGCTCGACCTCAAGGACCTGATGGAGCTGCTGAAGTTCCTTACCTCGGCTGAGGGCAAGACGGAGCTGGCCGACATCGGTGGCCTGTCCAAGGCGACGGTCGGGGTCATCCAGCGCCAAGTGACGGCGCTGGCCGCCCAGGGTGGGGATGCGTTCTTCGGCGAGCCCGAGTTCGACACCGCCGACCTGCTGCACGTGACGGCGGACGGGCGGGGCGTCATCTCCCTGCTCGAGCTGCCCAACCTGGCCGACCGGCCGGCGCTGTTCTCGACCTTCCTGATGTGGCTGCTGGCCGACCTGTACCAGGACCTGCCCGAGGCCGGCGACCTCGACAAGCCCAAGTTGGTGTTCTTCTTCGACGAGGCACACCTGCTGTTCGACGGGGCGTCCAAGGCCTTCCAGGACGCCATCGAGCAGACGGTCCGCCTCATCCGCTCCAAGGGGGTGGGTGTGTTCTTCGTCACCCAGACGCCCAAGGACGTGCCCGAGGAGGTGCTGGCTCAGCTCGGCTCGCGCGTCCAGCACCAGTTGCGCGCGCACACGCCGAACGACGCCAAGGCGCTGCGGTCGACGGTGAACACCTACCCGAAGACCGACTACGACCTGGCCGAGCGGCTCCAGCAGCTCGGCATCGGCGAGGCGATCATCACCGTCCTGAACCCGAAGGGGGCGCCGACGCCCGTGGCGTGGACGCGGATGCGCGCGCCCCAGGCGTCCATGGATCCGCTGGACGCGTCGGCGATGGCCGCCGGCGTGGAGCGTTCGGTGATGCAGGGCAAGTACGGCACGGCGGTGGATCGCGAATCGGCCTACGAGGTGCTCAACGCCAAGCTGCAGGCCGGAGCGGAGGCCGCCGCGGCCGAGGCTGCTGCCGCCGAGCAGGCCAAGCAGCAGGCTGCGTGGGAGAAGGAGCAGGCACGCCTGGAGCGGCAGTCGGCCCCGCGCCGGACGCCGCGGCGTGAGAAGTCGTTCTTCGAGAAGCTGTCGGAGAACACGATGGTGCGCCAGATGGCCCGCTCGGCCGCCCGCGAGATCACGCGCTCGATCTTCGGTACGGGACGCCGCCGCTGACGATTGACCCGGCGCCGTGGCGTCCGTAGTGTTGCCCGGCCATGCTGCGTGACTTTCCCCCCGAGGTGGATGCCTCGGACACTCCCACCTGGCGCAGTCCCCGCGGCTTCCTGACGTGGTTGGTCCGCGGCCAGGGGTCGCTGGTCGCCCTGATGAGCCTGCTCGTGGTGGCCTGGCAGTTGCCCAATGTGGTCTCGCCGTGGCTGCTGGGCCGCGCCATCGACGCCGGCATGATCGCCCGCGACCCGCTCGCCACGCTGGGCTGGGCCGGGCTGCTGCTGGTCGCCATCCTGCTCGGCGGGGTGGGCGGCATCCTGCAGCACACCTACGTCGTCCGCTCGTGGGTGATCGCGATCTACGAGGTGCAAAAGCGCGTCGGCCACACCACCGGACGCCTCGGCCACCTGCTGTCGCGGCGGACGCCGACCGGCGAGGTGTTGTCGGTGGCCAGCTCGGACGCCGACTCGTTCGGCGCGACCCTCGAGGTGTTCTCCCGCGCCGTCGGGTCGCTGCTGGCTTTCCTGCTCGTGTGCGGGCTGATGTTCACCACCTCGCCGTCGCTGGCGCTGGTCGTGCTCGTCGTCAGCCCGCTGCTGCTAGCGGCGTCCACCCCGGTGCTGCGTCCGCTGAGCGCGGCGCAACAGGCCGAGCGCACGCAGAACTCCGAGCTCACCGGCCTGGCGACCGACATCGTGGCGGGCCTGCGCATCCTGCGCGGCATCGGCGGGGAGCAGACCTTCGGGGCCAACTACGCGACCCAGTCGCAGAAGGTGCGCCGCCTGGGCGTCCGGGTGGGCACGTGGCAGGGCGTCGTCGAGGCGATCTCGGTGTTCGTCTCGGGTGCCCTGCTCGTCACGCTGGTCTACCTCGGCACCCACGAGCTCGCGGCCGGACGCCTCACCGTCGGCCAGCTCATCTCCTTCGTCGGCTACGCCCTCTACATGCTGTGGCCGCTGCAAACCTTCTTCGACTTCGCCCAGAAGTGGATCAACGGGCTGGTCGCCGCCGGCAAGACCTCGGCGCTGCTCGCCCAGCGGGCCCCCTGGCCGCGCCGGTCGGCGTCCGTGGGGGAGAACCCACGCCTGGTCGACGGGGCCTCCGGGGTGGTGGTCGAGCCCGGCCAGTTCCTCGGCATCGTCAGCGCCGACCCGGACGCCAGCGCCGCCCTCGTCGACCGGCTCGGGCGCTACCTGCCCTCGCTGGCCGGCACGTTCGACGAGGACAACAACGACGACGACCAGCTCAAGGGTCGCGCCCTGCGCCGCTCCCGGGCCGAGCGGTACGCCCGCCGTGCCGCGCGCGCCGAGTCGGACGCCCGCGCCGCGGCCCAGCCGTGGGGCGTGACCGCCGACGGCGTCGACCTCGCCGAGGTGGACCTCGCCTCGGTGCGGGAGCGCATCGTCGTCAGCGACACCGGCTCGATGCTGTTCGCCGGCACCCTGCAGGAGGCCGTCAACCCGTGGGGCCGCGCCACCCGCACCCAGGCCGAGGCGGCGCTGGTCACCGCCTGCGCCGAGGACGTCTTCGCCTCCCTGCCCGGCGGCTGGCAGGGCCGCATCGACGAGCGCGGACGCGGTCTGTCGGGCGGCCAGCGCCAACGGCTGGTGCTGGCCCGGGCGCTCGTCCACGACCCGGACGTGCTGTGCCTGGTCGAGCCGACCTCGGCCGTGGACGCCCACACCGAAGCCCGCATCGCCCCCCGGCTCGCCGCCCACCGCCGCGGGCGGACGACCGTCGTGACCACGGCGTCCCCCCTCGTCCTGCACGAGACGGACGCCGTGGCCTGGCTGGTGGACGGGCGCGAAGTGGCGCGCGGCACCCACGCCGAGCTGATGGTCCGCCCCGACTATCGCGCCGTCGTGGCCCGGGGGATGGAGGGCGAGGATGACTGACGTCACCGAGCTGCTGCCCGGCTCGGCGGCCACCTGGCAGGACACCGCCCCGGCGCCGCGCATCGACCCGGCCCTGCACATCGACACCACCCTGCCGCCCCGCGAACGCCTGGCCGCCTGGGTGCGCCGCCACGCGCTGCGCCGGCAGCACGCCGTGGCCGTGTTCGCGGCGTCCCGCAACCCCGAGCGCGGCCTGCCCGTGGCTCGTGCCCGGCGGGCCTTCTCGTTCGTCGGCGAGCTGCTCTCGACCCGCCGGACCCGCCTGGTCGCCATGATCGGCTTCAACGTGGCCGCGGCCGTCGCGGCCCTGGTGGTGCCGCGCCTGCTCGGGGACCTGGTCGATGACGCCGCCGCGGGCGCCGCCCTGAGCAGCACCGACGTCGTCCTGGCCAGCGTGCTGGGCATCGTCGTCCTGCAGGCCGTCCTCACGTTCGCGGCCAAGCGCGCCTCGGCCGTCCTGGGCTACGACCTGCTCGCCGCCGCCCGCGAGAGCGTGGTCGGCACGGTGCTGCGGCTGCCACTGGGCCACGTCGAGGCCGCGTCCGCCGGTGACCTGGTCACCCGCATCACCTCGGACGTGTCCAAGATGAGCAATGCGGTGCGGTGGTCGCTGCCGCACCTGGTCACGTCGGCGTCCATGGTGGGCCTGACGGTGGTCGCCCTGCTGCTGAACTCACCGTTGCTGACGCTGCCGCTGCTGGTGTCGGGGACGATCCTGTTCCTCGCCGTCCGCCACTACCTGCGCAACGCGATCGCCGGGTACATCACCGAGTCGGCCACCTACTCGCGCATCAACGCGACGATCACCGAGACCGTCGAGGGCGCCCGCACGGTCGAGGCCCTGGGGCTGGCCGGCCTGCGGCAGGCGCGCCTGGACGGCGACATCGCCGAGTCCGGCCAGGCGGAGCGCTACACGATGTCGCTGCGCAACCTGCTCTTCGTGTGGATCGACTTCGCCTTCCAGTTCCCGCTCGTGCTCGTGGTCCTGGTCGGCACGTGGGGGTACGACGCGGGGCTGGTCACCGTCGGCCAGGTCGCGACCGCGGCCATCTACCTGCAGCAACTCGTCGGCCCGCTGGACCGCCTGATCCAGGTGCTCGACCACCTGCAGGTCGGCGTTGCCGCGACCACCCGCCTGCTGGGCGTCGCCGAGGTCCCTGAGGATCGGACGCCCGGGCCGGACCGCCCCGTCGGGTCGGAGGTGGTCGGCCGCGACCTGCGCTTCGCCTACCGTCCCGGCCGCGATGTGCTGCACGGCATCACGCTCAGCCTCGCTCCGGGGGAGCGGCTGGCGATCGTCGGGCCGTCCGGTTCGGGCAAGTCGACGTTCGGACGCCTCGTGGCCGGCATCAACCGGCCCCGGACCGGCGACGTCCGGGTCGGCGGGGTGGACGTGATGGACCTGCCCCTGGACCTGCTGCGCACCGAGGTCTGCCTGGTCACCCAGGAGCACCACGTGTTCGTGGGGACGCTGCGCGACAACATCATGCTCGCGCGCGAGGGGGACGCCACCGACGATCAGGTGCGCGCCGCCCTGGCGGCCGTGGACGCCCGCGATTGGGTGGCCAAGCTGCCCGACGGGCTGGACACCATGCTCGGCCGCGGACGGACCGAGCTGACGCCGGCCCAGGCGCAGCAGGTGGCCCTGGCCCGCCTGGTGGTGGCCGACCCGCACACGCTGGTGCTGGACGAGGCCACCTCGCTCATCGACCCCCGCACCGCCCGTCACCTGGAGGGGTCGATGCACGCACTGCTGGCCGACCGGACGGTCGTGGCGATCGCCCACCGGCTGCACACCGCGCACGACGCCGACCGCATCGCGGTCCTGATCGACGGGCGCATCGCCGAACTGGGATCACACGACGAGCTCATGGACGCCGACGGCGAGTACGCCCACCTGTGGCGGACCTGGCGCTCCTGAGCCTCAGCTGTCGGCCGAAGGGGCGCTGGCCGGGCTGGCCGCGCTCGCGGGGCTGTTCGGGCTGTTGGGGCTGTCGGCGACGACCTTCTTCACCGGCGGCTTGACGACCTTGGCCGGCGCCTTCTTCTCCGGGGCCTTGGCCACGGGGGCCTTCGTGGCGGGCGCCTTGGGCGCACTGCGCACCGGGCTGGGTGCCGACGGGGCCGACATGGCGGCGACGGCGGGGGCTGCGGGCGGCGCAGCAGGGGGAGCCGAAGCGGCGGCAGCCGCCTGGGCAGCAGCAGCCGCAGCGGCGGCCTCGGCCGCGGCAGCAGCCTCGGCTGCAGCGGGGTCGGGCGCGGCCGGGTCCGTGTCCGTGAGGGGGGCGGCCTGCTGGGCCGGGGTGATCGTGATGGCGGGGCGGGGCGTGAACGGGGGCGTGGTGTTGGCAGCAGCCAGGGCCATCCCACCGAACAGGGACGCACCCAGGACTCCTCCGACGGCGAAGGTGGCGATGGACTTGCTCATGTCAGTTCCGTTCTGTGCGGTTTCCTGCGGCGACACCTCCACTATCGGCACCGAATGTGAGCGCCACCCGACCGCTTCGATGAGAGTTCCCTCATCCGAGCGCGTGCCCCCCCCTTAGGCTGGCTGCCATGAACGGGACGCTCGTGCTGCTGCGCCACGGCGAGAGCACCTTCAACGCGGCCGCCGTCTTCACCGGCCTGCTGGACGCCGACCTGACCGAGGGCGGCGCACGCCAGGTCGAGGTCGCCGCCGGGCTGATGGCCGGCGCCGGGCTCAGCGTCGACCTGCTCGTCGTCTCACCGATGGTGCGGGCCGTCCGGACGGCCTCGCTGCTGTTCGACGCGCTCGGCCACCAACCCGCCGAGACCATCGCCACCTGGCGGCTCGTCGAACGCGACTACGGCTGCCTCACCCACGTCTCCAAGGTCGAGGCCCGCGAGCGCTACGGCGAGGAGGCCTTCTTCACCTGGCGTCGTACCGTGCACGGGCGCCCGCCCGCGGCGTCCGCCGACCAGCGCGCCACCTGGGTGGACCCGCCGCCGGTCCCCGAGTCCGGCCCCCTCGTCGCCGGGGACGGGGAGTCGCTGGCCGACGTGATCGCGCGCGTCCTGCCCGTGTGGACCGACGTGCTCGCCCCCCGCCTGCGCGCCGGGCAGACGGTGCTGGTCGCCTCCCACGGCAACACCCTGCGCGCGCTCGTCACCGCGCTGCTCTCCCTGCCGGACGCCGAGGCCGAGCAGCTCAACATTCCGGCCGGGCATCCCCTCGTCTTCGACGTGGACGCCCGGGGTGCGGTCGCGGCGGGCCGCTACCTCGATGAGGACGCCGCCGCCGTCGCCGAAGCGGCCGTGGCGGCCGAGGGGGGCACCTGAGGTGGCGCGCCGCGACCTGGAGGCGCACCGGCGCCACCTGCTCGACCACGGTGACGCGGTCGTCCGCAGCGTCCTCGCCGGTCATCCGGACGCCGACGTGCCCGGCCTGGTCGTCACCGTGGATGCCGTCCACTACCGTCCGGGACGCGATGTGACGGTGGGCTACCGGGCGGTCCTCGAGGCGTGCGGCGAGCGGCACGAGGAGTACCTGGTCGCCACCTCGGCCGAGGTGTCCGGTGAGGTCGCCACCCTCGACAGTGACGACTACCGCTTCCGCGTGTGGCAGCACCCCTACGATCCGGTGCTGACCTCGGCGCCGCAGGCGTTCGCCCCCGAGACGGTGGCCGACTGGCTGCAGACTGCCGGGCTGGCGTCCGGTGAGGTGGAGCTGACCGTCCTGGCCTACCGGCCGATGCGCCGCGCCGTGCTGCGCGCCGAGGCCGAGGGCGAACGCTGGTTCGTCAAGGTGCAGCGCCCCAAGCGGCACCTGGAGTACCTGGAGCGGATGGCCCTGCTCGCCCCTGCCGGGGTGACCCCACCGGTGGTGGCCGTGCCCGCGCCCGGCGTGAGTGTCACCGCGGCAGCCGAGGGGGTTTCGCTGGCCCAGGCGCTCGCGGCCTGGTCGATGGAGGGCGC
>JAUNSA010000094.1 GCA_030539405.1 Propionibacteriaceae bacterium | reverse complement strand
ATCGTCGCCAAGGGCGAGGCCATCAAGGTCACCGTCGAGCCCTGACCTGCTTCAACGCAACGGGCGCCCCACGTCAGGTGGGGCGCCCGTTGTGCGGTCACAGGCTCGATCCCGGGCGGGTTACAGGGACCTCGCTCATGCATACAGTGTGGACCTCACTGCACATCACTGAGGCCATCACTGATAGTAAGTGAGGGCCTCAGTGTTGGTAAGTCAGGGCATGATCGAGGGTGTCAGCGCCTCCTTGAGTACTTCATCCTCGACGGCCGAACGGTCGTTCAGCCCAGCAGCTTGGCGGCCAACTCCTTGGCGTCGCGGCTGTTGCGGGCTGCGGCGACCTGGATGGCGGCCTTCTGGCACTGCTGCAGCGTGACCTTGCCGAGCTGGACGCCGACGGCGGGGATCGCGTTGGTCGCCATCGACAGCGAGGTGATGCCGAGTCCGACGAGCACGCAGGCCAGCAGCGGGTCGGCGGCGGCCTCGCCGCAGACGCCGACGGGCTTGTCGGCGCGCTGCCCTGCGGCTGCCGAGAGCTGGATCAGCCGCAGGACTGCCGGCTGCCACGGGTCGGTCAACGTCGCGAGGTGCGACGACATCCGGTCGGCCGCCATGGTGTACTGCGTGAGGTCGTTGGTGCCGATCGAGAAGAAGTCGACCTCGGCGATGAACTGGTCGGCCAGCATCGCGACCGAGGGGACCTCGACCATGATCCCGGGCTTGAGGTCACGCTCGCGGCACTTGGAGGCGAACTCGTAGGCCTCGTCGACCGTGGCGACCATGGGGGCCATCACCCAGGCCTCGCTGATGTCGTTGTCCTCGGCGGCGATCTGGATGGCGTCCAACTGCCGGTCGACCAGGCCCTTGTTCGTCCACCCGAGCCGGATACCCCGGACTCCCAGGGCCGGGTTCTCCTCCTGCTCGTGGTTGGCGAAGGGCACCGGCTTGTCGGAGCCGGCGTCCAGGGTGCGCACGACGACCTTCTTGCCGCGGAACGCCGCGAACACCTCGCCGTAGATGCGCGCCTGCTCGGCCACGCTCGGCTCGGTCTGGGCGGTCAGGAAGCACAGTTCGGTGCGGAACAGGCCCACCCCTTCGGCCTGGCTCTCGGACGCCTTGGCCGCGGCCTTGCCGTCCTGCACGTTGGCGAGCAGTTGGACGCCCACCCCGTCGGCTGTGCGGGCCGGGCCCTGCCACGAGCGGATCTCCTCGCGCAGGCGGGCGTCCTCCTCGACCAGCGCGGTCGCAGCGGCGGCGTCCGGGTTGAGGGTGACGATGCCGGAGGTCCCGTCGACGAGCACGACCGTGCCGTCGGGCACGGTGTCGAGCGAGGACGCTGCGACGATGCACGGGATGCCGAGCTGACGGGCGATGATCGCGGTGTGGCTGGTCGGCCCGCCGAGCCGCGTCACGAGTGCGCGGACGAGCGTGGGGTCCAGGCCGGCGGTGTCGGCGGGGGCGAGGTCGTCGGCGCAGAGGATGACAGGGGAGGTCGGCTGCGGGACGCCGGGCTCGGGCAGGCCCATCAGCTCGGCGACCACGCGGTTGCGGATGTCCTTGAGGTCGGTAGTGCGTTCGGCCATGAGCCCGCCGAGCTTCTCGAACTGCACGACGAACTGCTCGATGGCGGCGGTGGCGGCGCCCTCGGCCGCCGTGCCGGAGTTGATCAGCTTGATGGCGGCGCGGCTCCAGCCGCGGTCACGCGCGAGGGCGGCGGTGGCGCCGAGCACCTCGGTGGCGACGCCGGTGGCGTTGCTGGCGCGGTCGGCGAACCGGGTGGCGACGGTGTCCACGGCGGCCTTGAAGCGCTCGACCTCGGCCGGACGGGCGTCCTCGTCGACGATGGCGGTCGAAGCCGGGGGTACGGGCGCCGGACGCGTCCAGGCAACGGGTGCGTAGGCATAGCCGGCAACCACGCCGGTGCCGCGGACGGTCTGCTCCATGGTTCATCCCCTGTGCGGTCGGGTCCTGTGGTGAGTCGCCCTCGATCATTTCAAGGGACCCTTGCCGCGTCAACGTAATGTGGATATACACAGGTGGGAACATGTCTGAACGAGTGGTTTTCGCCGCTCGAGGTCCGACACGAGGGAGTGCCGCCATGTACGCCGAGGAGCGCCAGCACGAGATCGTGACCCGCGCACGGGAGTTCGGCCGGGTCTCGGTGGCCGACCTGGCTGCGCGCTACGACGTCACGCCGGAAACCATCCGCCGCGACCTCGACGCGCTCGCCGGGCGCGGCCTGCTCAGTCGCGTGCACGGGGGTGCGGTGCCTGCTGACAAGCTGCGCCTGGGGGAGGCGTCGGTGACCGCGCGCGAGGTGTCCTCGCCGGAGGAGAAGCTGGCCATCGCCCAGAAGGCCATCGAGCTCCTACCGCGGCGCGAGGGGCTCACCCTCCTGCTGGACGCTGGCACCACCACCGCCCGCGTCTGCGGCCTGTTGCCCAGTTGGGTGGGGCAGGTCATCACGAACTCCGTGCCCGCCGCGGGGCAGTTGTCGGCCGAGGGTGAGCGGGATGTCTGGCTGCTCGGCGGCCCGGTGCGCGGCATCACCCAGGCCGTGGTGGGGGCGTCCGCCGTCGAGACGCTCGCCCGCCTCCGCGTCGACGTGGCACTGCTGGGCACCAACGGCTTCTCGGTCGACCACGGGTTCTCCACGCCCGACCCGACCGAGGCCGCGATCAAGCGGGCCATGGTGGCGTGCGCCCGACAGTCGATGGTGCTGACCGACGCCGCCAAGCACGGCGTGGACCACCTCGTGCAGTTCGCCGCGCTGGAGGACGTCGACACCCTGGTGACGGACGCCTCCCTGTCGGCGGGCAGCGTGGAGGCGCTCCGGGCTGCAGGCCTGCAGGTCGAGCTAGCCTGACCGAATCCCACGCAATGCCACACGAAAACGGCATCTGACTCTTGCGGATCACAGGCAAAACCAGATATAACGAGACCAGTCGACTCACAGGAGAGCGCCATGGTCCCCACCGTCCGCCGTGCCCAGGTGGCCACGTTCACCGCCAACCCCAGCATCGACCGAACCCTCGTGCTCGGCGCCCCGCTGGCCCGCGGCGAGGTGCAGCGTGCCGCGTCCGGCTCCGCGCAGGCGGCCGGCAAGGGCGTCAACGTCGCCCGCGTGGTCGCCGCCGCCGGGGTGCCGGCGGTGGTGGTCCTCCCGTTCTCCGACCCGTCCTACCTCGCGATGCTGGACGCCGACCCGACCGATGGCCTGCTGGTCGCCGCACCCGATGCACTGCGCCGGCCGCGGACCAACACCACGCTCACCGAGCCCGACGGCACCACCACCAAGGTGAACGAGCCCGGTCCGACGTTGGATGACGATGACCTGGCCGCGGCCGCCGACCTCCTGGTCGCCAACGCCGAGGGGGTCGACTGGGTCGCCCTGTCCGGGTCGCTGCCGCCCGGGGCTCCGGCTGGCTGGTACGCCGACCTGATCGCCCGCCTGAAGCCGCAGGGTTGCAAGGTCGCCGTGGACACCTCCGACGCCGCCCTGGACGCCGTCCTGGCCGCCCTGCCCGCGGCGTCCTTCGACCTCATCAAGCCCAACTCCGACGAACTCGCCCAGCTCACCGGGGGTGACGCTGCGGCGTTCGAGGCGCAGGCCGCCCGCGGTGACCTGGCCGCCATCGTTGACGCCGCCGCCCGCCTGCGCGACCGGGGCATCGCCAACGTGCTGGTGACCCTCGGCGGAGCCGGCGCCGTGCTGGTGAACGCCGAGGGCGCGTGGCACGCCACGGCCCCGCGCATCGAGGTGCGCAGCACTGTTGGCGCCGGCGATTCGTCGGTGGCCGGGTTCATCCTCGCCGACGTCGCCGGGCGCGGTCCGGCCGAGTGTCTCGAGTCCGCGGTGATGCACGGATCGGCCGCGGCGTCCCTGCCCGGCACGACCCTGCCGACCCCGGACGACCTCCCCTCCGACCCCGTCGTCGTGACGCCGCTGGCGTCCACCCCGGCCTGAGGCGTCCGTCGCTATCCTTGCGACACTGCTGCAACCAACCGCGAAGGAGACAAGCATGGCCAGCAAGACCGTCACCGTGGGTTCGTCCGTCGGCCTGCACGCCCGGCCCGCCGCGATCATCGCCGAGGCCGCCGAGGGTTACGACGACGAGATCCTCCTGTCGCTGGTCGGTGGGGACGACGACGAGGGTGTGGACGCGGCGTCCAGCCTGATGATCATGACGCTCGGTGCCGAGCAGGGCTCTCAGGTCGTGGTGACCTCGGACAATGAGGAGGCCGTCGAGAAGATCGCCGCCCTCATCGAGAAGGACCTCGACGCGGAGTGAACCGCACCGCCTGGCCCGGGCGCGCCTGCGCGAGCAGGTCGGCGTCCGGGGCAGGCAGCACCGCGACCACCGGGTAGCCCCCGGTCACCGGATGGTCGCTGCCGAACACCACCGGGAGCCCGCCGGCGGGTAGTTGCACCGCCCCGCGCACGACCCCCTCGCTGGGGAGTTCTGCGCCCTCGTGCGCCGACGCCCGACGCAGCGGCGTGCCGTCCAGGCGCACCCCGATCCGGTCCGAATCGACGCTGACGCGCCACTCGCGTTCCGCGAGCGCGTGCAGGCCGCCGGCCAGCCAGTCAGTGCGTGGCCCCGGCCAGACCCCGACCGTCACCGGCTCCAGCGTCGGCAACCGGACCGGCGCGTGGCCCACGCCCACGGCGTCCACGACGGACGCCCCGAGCGGCAGCACCTGCCCTGCCGACAGGGGGGCGGGGCCGAGCCGGGCCAGGGAATCCCAGGCGCGCGAGCCCAGCACGGGCGGGACCACGATGCCGCCGGCCAGGGCCACATAGCTGCGCAGGCCGGCGTCCGGGACCCCGAGCAGCAGCACGTCGCCCGGTTGCAGCGGCAGGGTCGTGTGGTGGTCGGCGGGCCGGTCGTTCACGCGGACGGGGGCGGGCGCCCCGGTGACCGCCGCCGTGACGGCGGTGTCCACCCGCAGGGTGAGCCCCCCGAACAGAGCCTCGATGGTGGCCGCCTCGGGCGGGTTGCCCACGAGGCGGTTGGCCAGGGCGTGGGCACCCCGGTCCGCGGCGCCGGACGCGCTCACGCCCAGGTGGGCCCACCCGGGGCGGCCCAGGTCCTGGAGCGTGGACAGGGGGCCGGGGTCCACGATCGTCACGGTGCTCACGGGCGGCCTTCGTGGAGCGCGGTGTCGATGAAGCGGACGCCGGCCCCCCTTCGGAGCAGGGCGGGGGGCGTCCGGTCGACGTCCCACAGGACGGCGTCGGTGTGGCCGATCACCTGCCACCCGCCGGGGGAGGCGCGCGGATAGATGCCGGCGTACTCCCCGGCCAACGCCACCGACCCGGCCGGGACGCTCGGGCGGGGTGTGCTGCGGCGCGGGACGGTCAGGCGTGGGTCGCCGCCCACGAGGTAGGCGAATCCCGGGGCGAACCCGGTGAAGCCCACCCGCCAGGGGTGCGCGGTGTGGGCCGCGACGACCTCGGCCGGGGTGAGCCCGGTGAGGCGGGCCACCTCATCGAGGTCGGGGCCGTCGTAGGTGACGGCGATCTCCACGATCGCGCCGGGGACGCCTTGGGTGGCGCGGACCGTGCCCGGGGTGATCGCGGCGGCGCAGCCGAGTGCGGCCAGCACGTCGTCCAGGGCTCGGCGTACCCCGGGGAGGTCAGCAGGGGAGTCCACGGTGAGCAGCAGGGTCCGGGCGGTGGGCACCCGGTCGACCACCGCGTGCCACACCTCCGCGCCGTCGGAGGCCAGGACGCCCAGGGTCGCATCGAGGGCCCAGACGGCCTCGAGGTCGGGCAGCTCAACCAGCCAGCCGGCCTCACCCACGGGCAGGACGCGCGTGGTCATGCCGGGGCGGGGGCGAAGGGGGCGATGGTGAGGCCGGCGTCCTGCAGGCGATCCCGGACGCGGTGGGCCAGCGCGACCGCTCCCGGGGTGTCACCGTGCAGGCACAACGAGGCGATGGTGCCACCGGTGGCGAGGCGTACCGCCTGCTCGGCCACGGCGTCCGGGTCGTGCAGCACCGCACCCGGCTCAGCGCGCGGCACGAGCGTGCCCGCAGCGGTGTAGGCGCGGTCGGCGAAGCCCTCGGCCACGGGGCGCAGGCCGGCCTGGGCCGCCAGGCGGAGGAACGCCGACCCCGGCAGTCCGAGCACCGCGAGCCCGGGCCGGAAGTCGGCTATGGCGTCGACGACGGCGCCCGCCTGGGACTCGTCCGTGACGATCGTGTTGTAGAGCGCGCCGTGCGGCTTCACGTAGGTGAGGTGCGCGTTCGCGCCGGAGGCGATGGCGTCGAGCCAGGCCAGTTGCTCGGCCACATCGGCACGCAGGGCGTCTGGGGCGACGGCGAGGGGGCGGCGTCCGAAGTGGTCGCGGTCCTTGTAGGAGGGGTGGGCTCCGATCGCGATGCCCCGCGCGACGGCGGCCTCGATGGTGGCGCGGGCGATGCGCAGGTCACCCGCGTGGGCGCCGCACGCCACGTTGGCGCTGCTGACCACGGCGAGCAGGGCGGCGTCGTCGCCCATGCCCTCGCCGAGGTCGGCGTTCAGGTCGATGCTGGGCATGGGCACAGCCTGCCACCTCGCACGCCAACTGAGATCAACGCTTGGACACCGCGAGGACCGCCGTGGGACCGTGGGCCGATACTGGTACCACCACAGACAAGGGAGTTCGGATGGAACCCGTCGTCATCTGCCACCCCGTGCGCACGCCCGTGGGCGGCTTCCTGGGCTCGCTCGCCGCGTTGCCCGCCGACGAGCTGGCCAGCGTGGTCGTGCGCGAGGTCGCGCGTAGGGGCGACCTCTCCGAGGGGGACGTCGACGACGTGATCCTCGGCAACTGCAACCCCAGCGGCGAGTTCCCGGCCATCGGGCGCATCGCCGCTCTCAACGCCGGCCTCGGCATCGGCGTCCCCGGCCTGCAGGTCGACCGCCGGTGCGGCTCGGGGCTCCAGGCCGTGCTGTATGCCGCGATGCAGGTCGCGACCGGGGCGTCCACCCTCGTCATCGCCGGCGGTGCCGAGTCGATGAGCCGCGTGGAGCACTCCGCACTGCTGCGCCAGGGCGTCAAGGGCGACGGCGTCCAGCTCGCCGACCGCCTGGCCCGCGCCCGGACGACGGCCGGCGGCCGCGACCACCCCATCGCCGGCGGCATGATCGAGACGGCCGAGAACCTGCGCCGCGCGTACGGCATCAGCCGCGAGGAGCAGGACGAGCTGGCCCTGGCGTCCCACCGCAAGGCGGCCGCCGCCCAGGCTGCGGGCCGTTACGCCGACGAGCTCGTGCCCGTCGAGGTGCCCGGACGCCGGGGCGAGACCACGGTCGTCGACACCGACGAGCACATCCGCCCGGACGCCTCGCTCGAGGCCCTGGCCAAGCTGCGGCCGATCCTGGGCCGGATCGACCCCGACGCGACCGTGACCGCCGGCAACGCCTCAGGGCAGAACGACGCGGCGGCCGCCTGCATCGTGACCACACGTGCCGAGGCTGATCGTCGCGGGCTGCAGCCGCTGTTGGAGCTGAGGTCCTGGGCCGTCTCGGGGGTCGCACCCGAGACCATGGGCATCGGGCCCGTTCCGGCGTCCGAGGCCGCCCTGGTGAAGGCGGGCCTCACGCTGGGCGACCTCGACGTCATCGAGCTGAATGAGGCCTTCGCGGCCCAGTCGTTGGCGGTGCTGCGTGAGTGGGGCATCGCGGCCGACGACGAGCGGCTGAACCCCAACGGGTCGGGCATCTCGCTCGGCCACCCGGTCGGCGCGACCGGGGCCCGCATCCTGGCGACCATGGCGTACGAGATGCAGCGCCGCGAGGCTCGCTACGCGTTGGAGACGATGTGCATCGGTGGCGGCCAGGGACTGGCCGCGGTGTTCGAGAGGGTGGAATGAGCATGGACAAGGTGGTGGCATCAGCGGCGGACGCCGTGGCCGACATCGCCGACTCCTCGACCATCGCGGTCGGCGGGTTCGGGCTGGCGGGGATCCCGTGGATCCTGATCGAGGCGCTGCTGGCCCAGGGGGCGAGCGACCTGGAGATCGTCAGCAACAACCTGGGCGTCGACGGCCAGGGCCTGGGCAAGCTGCTCGAGGCGCACCGGATCCGGCGCGCGGTGTCGAGCTACATCGGCGAGAACAAGGAGTTCATGCGGCAGTACATGTCCGGCGAGCTCGAGGTCGAACTGACCCCGCAGGGGACGCTGGCCGAGCGGATGCGCGCCGGCGGCGCCGGGATCGGGGCGTTCTTCACCCCCTCCGGCGTGGGCACGGTGGTCGCGAACGGCGGCATGCCGTGGCGCTATGCGGCCGACGGCTCGGTGGCGGTGGCGTCCCCGGCCAAGGAGGTGCGCGAGTTCAACGGACGCCGGATGGTGCTCGAGAGCGGCATCGTCGCCGACGTCGCCCTGGTGCGTGCGGCCATCGCCGATCGGCACGGCAACCTGCGCTTCCACGCGGCGGCGCAGAACTTCAACCCGCCGGCGGCCATGTCGGGTCGGTTGACCATCGTCGAGGCCGAGAAGGTCGTCGAACCGGGCGAGCTCGACCCCGCCGATGTCCACCTGCCCGGGGTGTTCGTGAACCGCATCGTGGCGCTCACGCCCGAACAGGCGGACGCCAAGCTGATCGAGAAGCGCACCACCACCCCCCGGCCGGGAGCTGGGGACGCTGCTGGTGCCGGCGAGGGGAACTGACATGTGGACCCGTGAGGAGATGGCCGCGCGCGCGGCCCAGGAACTGTCCGACGGCCAGTACGTCAACCTCGGCATCGGCCTGCCCACGCTCATCCCGAACTACCTCCCCGACGACGTGCACCTGGTGATGCACTCCGAGAACGGCATCCTCGGCACCGGCCGCTACCCCTACGACGACGAGGTCGACCCCGACCTGATCAACGCCGGCAAGGAGACGGTCACGGTCAACCCCGGGGCGGCCTACTTCGATTCGGCGCTGAGCTTCGCGATGATCCGCGGTGGCCACCTCGACGTGGCCGTCCTCGGGGGCATGGAGGTCGCCTGCAACGGCGACCTGGCCAACTGGATGGTGCCCGGCCACCTGGTCAAGGGCATGGGTGGGGCCATGGATCTCGTCCATGGCGCGTCCAAGGTCATCGTGGTGATGGACCACCAGTCCAAGCGCGGGGCGTCCAAGGTGCTGGCGACGTGCTCGCTGCCCCTGACCGGAGAGGCCGTGGTGCAGCGGGTCATCACCAATCTGGGCGTCCTCGACTGCGCGGGCACGCATTATGTCCTGCGTGAGCTCGCGCCGGGTGTTTCGGTGGACGACATCGTGGCAGCCACGGACGCGCTCGTCGAGACTTCCGAGTTCGAGGCGGCGCGGGGTTGATTCGTCCCTCAGATCGCACGTAGATCGCACGCGAGCAGGGCAGCGCCTGTCACGGGGTGCTCACCACACCCAGACGCGCGCCTCGATCGGGGTGTTGTCGAAGATCCACTGGGCGTCCTCCTTGGAGGCGATGTTCACGCACCCGTGGCTCGAGCGGGTGTGCCCGCGCTTGGCGAAGTCGGCCGAGTAGTGCACGTACATGTTGGGATCGAACATGACCGAGTACGGCATGACACCCTCGCCGTAGGTGGGCGAGCTCGGGTTGCGGTGCTTGTTGTACACGCGCCACAGGCCGTTGGCGGTCGGGAAGACGCGCCATTTCTTGGTCTTGGCGTCGGAGTTCCAGCCACCCAGGCGCACCTCGAAGGTTCTCTCCACCACACCGTCGCGCACGAACTTCAGTGTCGAGTGAGCCTGGTCCACGCACAGGACCACGCCCGGAATCTCGGTGCACTCACGGGGCAGCGCGTCGTCACGAGCGGGGCGCCCGGAGGCAAGGGCGTACCAGGTCTGGGGTCCGGCGTTGCCGTCCGCGGCGACCTCTCGGGAGCGCTGATAACGCAGCAGCGCGTTCATGGCGGCCACACCGATGCGCTTCTCGGGTTCGCCCTCGAGGTAGCCGAGCCGGATCAACTCCTCCTGGAGCAGCGTGGCGCAGTCCCCCTTGGACCAGTTCGACACCGACGTCTCGAGGCACGCCCCGTAGGTCGCCTCCTGCTCGGGAGTCAGGGTCGGACGCGGCCGGTCTGGGAAGCTGGGGCGCCGCAGCCCGATCGTGGTGTCGACGGGCACCGGCGTGGGTGTCGGGGTGGGGGTGGGCGTGGCCGTGGGGGTCGGTGTGACGGTTGCCGTGGCGCGGGGGCTGGGGTCGTCGCCCGAAGGCGCAGGTGGGGCAGCCGCGCAACCGGCCAGCAGGCAGATGGCCCACAGGGTGGCCACGTACTTCTTCATGGATGCTCCGCGGGTGACAAGGGGCGGGGGGACAGAGGTACCCCCATGGTCCCTCACCTGCGCGCCGATCTCCAGTCATCGGTAACCGCGGGGCAATCGCCGCGGCCCACCGGAAGCCAGCACGCGTTGCGCGCGGCGCTGGATTCGTGCGCTCAGCCG
>JAUNSA010000093.1 GCA_030539405.1 Propionibacteriaceae bacterium | reverse complement strand
GAGTCGCTGCAGGTGTCGCTCCCGGACGCCGTGTTCACCGGCCAGCTGAAGGGCGTCGAGCTCGCGCAAACCGTCGCCAGCTTCGACGTGTTCGTCACGCCCGGCGAGTTGGAGACCTTCGGGCAGACGATCCAGGAAGCGATGGCGTCCGGGGTGCCGGTCGTGGCGCCGGCGTCCGGCGGACCGATCGACCTCGTCGACCCGTCACGCACCGGCTGGCTCTACGAGCCGGGAGACCTGCTGGGGCTGCGCGACCACGTCCGCGACCTGGTGGGCGACGATGCGAAGCGGACGGCGATGGGCCGGGCCGCCCGCGCGGCCACCGAACCCCGCACCTGGGCCGGTATCTGCGGCCAGCTCCTCGGCTACTACGCCGAGGCGATCGCGCTCAAGCACGACCAGCTCCACGCCGCCCGGCAGGTCGACCACCTTCGCCTGACCGGACGCCCCCAGCGCGTCTGACTGCCCGATTGGGACCGCTCGTTTGCGTGCCATGGCACTCAAACCAGCGGCCCCAAACCAGCAGTCAGCCCTCGCAGACCACCATCGCCACCGCAACGCCGGCGTCGTGGCTGATCGAGACGTGCAGCCGGGAGATCCCCAGCTCCGACATCCGCTCGGCGACCGTCCCCGAAACGACGAGATCGGGGCGACCGGTTTCGTCCGACAGCACCTCGCAGTCGTCCCACCGCAGGCCGCCGGGGGCACCCAGCGCCTTGGCCAGGGCCTCCTTGGCGGCGAACCGCCCGGCGAGGGTCTGCTCAGATCCGCGTTGCTCCGACAGCGTGAACACCCGATCCACGAAACCGGGACGCGCGCAGGCGTCAGCGATCCGCTCCACCGAGCAGACGTCGACGCCGATGCCGATGATCACTCGACGGTGACGGACTTGGCGAGGTTGCGCGGCTGGTCCACGTCGTAGCCGTGCAGGGTCGCCACCTCGCACGCGAAGATCTGCAGCGGGATCGTCGCCAACAGCGGCTGCAACAAAGTGGACGCCTGGGGCAGCCGGATCAGCACGTCGGCGTACGGCTCGACGACGTCGTCGCCCTCTTCCACCAGCACGATCGTGCGCGCCCCGCGGGCCCGGACCTCCTGGATGTTCGAGATCACCTTGTCGTGCAGTTGGTCACGCCCCTGCGGCGGGACGATCACGAACACGGGCAGCCCCTCGTCGACCAGCGCGATGGGGCCGTGCTTGAGCTCGCCGGCCGGGAAGCCCTCGGCGTGCAGGTAGGCGATCTCCTTCAGCTTCAGCGCACCCTCCAGGGCCACCGGATAGCCGACGTGGCGACCGAGGAAGATCACCGACTTCTCGTCCACCAACTCGCGCGCCAGGGCGTGGATCGACTCCGCGCCGTCCAGCACCGTCTGGATCTTCTCCGGCATCGACTCCAGCTCGGCCATCACGGCGGCGATCTCGTCGCCGTACTTCGTGCCGCGCACCTGCGCCAGGTACAGCCCCAGCAGGTAACAGGCCGCCACCTGAGTCAGGAAGCCCTTCGTCGAGGCGACCCCGATCTCGGGGCCGGCGTGCGTGTAGAGCACCGCGTCCGACTCGCGCGGGATCGTCGACCCGTTCGTGTTGCAGATCGCGATCACCTTCGCGCCCTGCTCGCGGGCGTGCCGCACGGCCATCAGCGTGTCGGCGGTCTCACCCGACTGCGAGATCGTCACCACCAGCGTCCGCGCGGTGATGATCGGGTCGCGGTAACGGAACTCCGACGCGATCTCGACCTCGCAGGCCACCCGCGTCCAGTGCTCGATGGCGTACTTGGCGACCAGCCCGGCGTAGTACGCCGTGCCACACGCGACGATCACGATCTTGTCGATCGAGCGCAGCTCCGCCTCGGGGATGCGCACCTCGTCCAGCGTCAGCCGGTGCTGCTCGTCGAAGCGGCCCAGCAGCGTGTCGGCGACGGCGCGCGGCTGCTCGTAGATCTCCTTGCGCATGAACCAGTCGAAGCCACCCTTCTCGGCGGCCGACAGGTCCCAGTCCACGTGGTAGGGCTTGCCCTCGCGCTCGACGCCGTCAAAGTCAGTGACCCGATAGCCGGACGCCGTGACCTCGACCATCTCGTCCTGGCCCATCTCGACGGCCTCGCGGGTGTGCTCGATGAAGGCCGCCACGTCGGAGGCGACGAACATCTCGCCCTCGCCGACGCCGACGACCAACGGCGAGTTGCGCCGCGACGCCACCAGCAGCCCGGGCTCGTCCACGTGCACGGCGACCAGCGTGAACGCCCCCTCGAGGCGCCGCGAGACGGTACGCAGGGCGTCCGCAATGCCCAGACCGGACGCCACGGCGCGACCGACCAGGTGGGCGGCCACCTCGGAGTCGGTCTCGGAGAGGAACTCCACGCCTTCGGCGGCCAGCTCGGCGCGCAGGACCGCGAAGTTCTCGATGATGCCGTTGTGGATCAGCGCGACGCGACCGTCGGCCGACAGGTGCGGGTGCGCGTTGGCGTCCGACGGCGCGCCGTGGGTGGCCCAGCGGGTGTGCCCGATGCCGAGGTTCGCCTCGGGCAGCGGCGCGTCGTCGAGCTCGTTCTCGAGGTTGACCAGCTTGCCGGCCTTCTTCGCCGAAGAGATCCCGTCGGCGCCCACCAGGGCGATGCCGGCCGAGTCATACCCCCGGTATTCCATGCGTCGCAGCGCGTCCACGAGCACCTGTTCTGCACTCTGGGCGCCGACATAGCCGATAATTCCGCACATGGGAGTCAGCGTAGCGTCCACCACCGACACCTCCGGACGGTCATCGGCCGGAGTCGATGAGTTCGGTCCCTACGTCCTGGCCGACCGGGGCAAATGGGCCGAACTGGCCGAACAGATGCCAGTCCACGTCACCGAGGAGATGCTGGCGCGCGTCCGCTCGCGCCTCGACACGATCGACCTGGCCCAGGTCCGCGACGTGTACCTGCCCCTGACCGAGCTGGTCAACATCTATGTGATGCACACCGGCCACCTGTACTCGAGCTCGCACGACTATCTGGGCTTGTCAGAGCGCCGGACGCCGTTCGTGATCGGCGTCGCCGGGTCGGTGGCGGTGGGCAAGTCCACGACCTCGCGCCTGCTGGTCGAGCTGCTGTCGCAGCTTCCCGGACGCCCGCGCGTCGACCTGGTCACCACCGACGGCTTCCTGCTGCCCAACGCCGAGCTGAAACGCCGCGACCTGATGCAACGCAAGGGCTTCCCCGAGAGCTACGACCGGGCCGCCCTGCTCAAGTTCGTGATGGACGTGAAGTCCGGGACGCCCGAGGTCACCGCCCCGGTCTACAGCCACCTGGTCTACGACATCGTCCCCGACGAGTGCATCACCATCCGCCAGCCCGACATCTTGATCATCGAGGGCCTCAACGTCCTCCAACCGGCGCGCCGCTCCCCCACGGGCCACACGTCGTTGGCGGTGAGCGACTTCTTCGACTTCTCCGTCTACGTGGACGCCGACGAGGACCACCTGCGCGCCTGGTACCTCGAGCGGTTCATGGCCCTGCGCCACAGCGCCTTCCGCGACCCGCGCTCCTACTTCCGGCGCTTCTCCGAGATGGGCGATGCGGCCGCCCGCAGCTACGCCGAGAAGGTCTGGGACACCATCAACGGCCCCAACCACGAGCAGAACATCCTGCCCACGCGCGGGCGCGCCACGGCGATCCTGCGCAAGGACGCCGACCACGACATCGCCTGGATCCGCATCCGCAAGGTCTGAACCGACAAGACCAGCTCAGGAGCGGCGCGACTCCCACCAGTTCACCAGGGCCATCGGCAGGCCGCTCAGGGCCACCACCACGACCAGGACCCACGTCGGGGTGAGCACCGCGGTCAGCCCGTCCACGAGGACCGCGGCCCAGATGACCAGCGACCCCCAGGCCAGCGCCGCCCAGTGCCGCACCCGCCACGTCCGGGACGCCCGGGCCAGGCCGTGCGGCAGCATCGACGCGACCAGCAACGCCGCCACGGCGAGCGCCCCCAACAGGGCCCCGCTGAACAGCGGACCGGCAGCCGCGTAGGCGAGCACCATCAGGCCGATCGCCACCAGCAGCGTGCCGCGCGTGCTGGCCGCATCGGCATCGCGCACCGGGTCGATGGCCAAGCCCGTGCCCGCGCGTGCGGCGAGCACGCCGAACGGCACCATGGCGGACGCCGCGGCCACGACCGCGCTCCACCACGGCAGGACGCCCGGGGCGACGGACGCCACGAGCACGACCAGGACGTACGGCACGAGCGAGACATACCCCTGGGCCGCGCGCCACGGAGCGTGCAGCGCCGAGCCGAGGTTGGCCAGGTGGCCGATCCCCACGGCGCCGGCCCACGCCGCGAACGGCATCAGCGCGGGGAGCTGGGATTCGAACCGGAACTGCGGCAGCGTCGCCAGCAGCGCGCTGGTCAGCACGAACGCCCCCACCAGCACGGACGCCATCAGCGCCACGACGGTCGACACGCGGGCGCGCGGGTCAGCGGCCAAGGGCGGACGAAGGTCGGTCAACGACACGGTGGGCCTCCTCGCGGGGAAGTGACTCGGGGGCTCGGCCCGCCCAGCTTACGCGGCCGGCCCGGGGCGTCCGAACATGCCACGCCGCACAGCGAACGGGGCCGAGCACAGCGAACGGGGGCCACCGCACTGGTGACCCCCGTCGACCCCGGCGAACCGGGATGGTGCTGAAATCAGCGCTTGCTGTACTGCGGCGCCTTGCGGGCCTTCTTCAGACCAGCCTTCTTGCGCTCCTTGACCCGAGCGTCGCGGGTCAGCAGGCCGGCCTTCTTCAGGGCCGGACGGGAGGCCTCGGCGTCCACGGCGTTCAGCGCGCGGGCGATGCCCAGGCGCAGGGCGCCGGCCTGGCCGGTGACGCCGCCGCCGACGATCTTGGCGATGACGTCGTAGGAACCCTCGACCGCGGCGGTGACGAAGGGCTCGTTCACCGTCTGCTGGTGCAGCTTGTTCGGGAAGTACTCCTCGAGCGTGCGGCCGTTGATCTTGAACTGGCCGTTGCCCGGCACGAGGCGGACGCGGGCGATGGCCTCCTTGCGGCGGCCCGTGGCAGCACCCGGCGCAACAACGGCGGGGCGGGATCCGGGCGTCGCCGACGACGGCGTGGCCTCGGAGCGGTAGGCGATCTCACGGTCACCCTCGGCAAACGGGGCGATCTCGTCGAGGACTTCTTCGTTCGTGGTGTCGGTCACGGTGCTTCCTTGGCTCACTGGGCGATCTGGGTGATCTGGTACGCCTGCGGCTGCTGCGCGGCGTGCGGGTGCTCGGGGCCGGCGTAGACCTTCAGCTTCTTGATGATCTGACGGCTGAGCTTGTTCTTGGGGAGCATGCCCCACACGGCGCGCTCGACGGCCTTGCGCGGGTCGTTGGCGATCAGCTCGCCGTACGAGGTGGACGTGAGGCCGCCCGGACGCCCGGAGTGGCTGTAGGCCATCTTGTCGGTGGCCTTCTTGCCGGTGAGGGCGATCTTGGAGGCGTTGACGATGATGACGAAGTCGCCGCCGTCGACATGCGGGGCGAACGTCGGCTTGTGCTTGCCCCGAAGGAGCGTGGCCGCAGTGACGGCGAGCCGGCCGAGAACGACGTCGGAAGCGTCGATCACATGCCAGTTCCGGGTGACGTCACCGGGCTTGGGAGTGTACGTGGACACGTCGGGTAACCCATCTGTCATCGGGGAGCTATGAGGAGTTCTCACCGGCCGCCTCCCCGGACACGGCACAGCGCAACAGCGACCCACCTTACGCGTCGGCGCGCCTCAGCGTCAAAATCGGTCCCCTCATCGTTCCGGACGCCCATGGTTTACGACGCGATGTAGGAGATTCGTCCCGAACGGCTCGCAGTCGGGGTGGAGCAGTGGCAAGGTTGGCCCATGAGTTCAAAGGAGAACAACACACAGGTCCAGGTGAACAGTCCCGACGATGTACGCAATGTGGTGCTGGTCGGCAATGCGGGGTCCGGCAAGACCTCCTTGTTCGAGCAGTTGCTGCGGGCGCGCGTCGCCGGCTATCGCGGGGAGAAGGACGACGCCGAGCGCCTGTCCCAGCTCTACCTCGCCTCGCTCGTGACGGGCAACGTGTTCGTGAATCTCCTGGACGCCCCCGGCCACCCCGACTTCGTGGGTGAGCTGCGCGCCGGCATCCGGGCCGCGGACGCCGCGATCTTCGTGGTCAGCGCCGCCGACGGCATCGACGGCGCCGCGCAGGCCCTGTGGGAGGAGTGCGCCGAGGCGAAGCTGCCGCGCATCATCGCGTTGACGAAGCTGGACGCCGCGCACGACGACTTCGACACCGTCATCGAGGAGCTGAAGGACAAGCTGGGCGACGGCGTCCTGCCGACCCACATCCCGGTCGGCTCCGGCTCCGACATCAGCGGCACCGTCGGCGTCCTGTCGCGGCGGTTCCGCGACTACTCCGGCGGCGGATCGCCCGTGCTGTCCGAGGGCGACGACCGCCACGACGACCTGATCGAGCCCCATCGCGGCCCGCTGATGGAGGGCCTGATCGAGGAGGCCGACGACGCCGAACTGATGGACTCCTACCTCGAGGGCTCCGACCCCGGGCGCGACTACCTGCTGGACGACCTGATGAAGGCCACCGCGGGCGCCAACCTGTACCCGGTGGTGCCGGTCGTGCAGTCCAGCGGGCTGGGCACCGAGGAGCTGCTCAGCCTCATCGAGCAGGGCTTCCCCACCCCGAGCCTGCACCCCAACCCCGAGGCCGTGAAGCTCAACGGCGAGGAGGTCGGCCCCGCGCCGTCCGACCCGGACGCCCCCCTGGTGGCCCAGGTGATCCGCACGACGACTGACCCGTTCGCGGGCCGGCTGTCGATGGTGCGGATCTACTCGGGCACGCTGCGCACCGACGACGTCGTGCACGTGTCGGGGCACCGCTCGTTCTTCCTGGACGGTGCGGACGAGGACGCCGACCACGACAACGAGGAGCGCATCGGCGTCATCCAGCAGGCCGTGGGCGTGGAGCTCAAGCCCAAGGCGTCCGCCATCGCCGGTGAGATCGTGATGCTGCCCAAGCTGGGCACCGCCGAGACCGGCGACACCCTGTCCTCCCAGGACAACGTCGTGGTCGTCCCCAACTGGGCGATGCCGCAGGCGTTGCTGCCGCTGGCGATCAAGGCCGCGACCCGCAACGACGAGGACAAGCTGGCCGGTGCCCTGCAGCGCCTGGCCGTCGAGGACGCCACGGTCAAGCTCGCGCGCGGGGCGTCCGACCAGTTGGTCCTGTGGACCACCGGCCAGGCCCACGCCGACCTGCTGCTGAACCGGCTCAAGGACCGCTACGGCGTCAACGTCGAGCAGGAAGAGGTCAAGATCGCGCTGCGCGAGACCTTCACCGCGAAGGCGACCGCGCTCGGACGCCACGTCAAGCAGTCCGGCGGGCACGGGCAGTACGCCGTGGTGAACATCGACGTCGAGCCGCTGGAGCGCGGCGCCGGGTTCGAGTTCGTCGACAAGGTGGTGGGCGGCGCGGTGCCGCGCAACTTCATCCCGTCGGTGGAGAAGGGCGCCAAGGCCCAGCTCGAGAAGGGCGTCATCGCCGGCTTCCCGATGGTGGACGTCCGGGTCACGCTGTTCGACGGCAAGGCCCACTCGGTGGACTCCTCCGACATGGCCTTCCAGATGGCAGCCTCGGCGGCCCTGAAGGAGGCTGCGGTGGTCGGCAAGAACGTCGCGCTGCTGGAGCCGATCGACCTGGTCACCGTGACCGTCGGCGAGGAGCACATGGGTGCGGTGATGACCGACATCTCCGGACGCCGCGGCCAGATGCAGGGCACCGACACCGACGGGCACAAGGTGACCATCACCGCCCTGATCCCGCAGATGGAGATGGCCCGCTACGCCATCGACCTGCGCGGGCTGGCCCAGGGTGGCGGCTCCTTCACCCGGACGTTCCACGGGTACGAGGTGCTCCCGGGCAACCTGGTGGAGAAGTTCACCACCAAGGACTGACGCCGAGGACCGGCACCTCAACCGCCGAGGACCGGCGGTGTGGACGCCGACGACCGGCACCTCACCCGCCGAAGACCGGGGGTGTGGACGCCGACGACCGCTCAGACGGCGTCGGCGTCCACCTCGTCGGGCAGGATCTCCTCGCGATGACGCGGGAAGACCCACAGGCGCAGCAGCAGGTAGATGTAGATGCCCTCCAGGCAGGCGGCGATGACGCGCGCGACCTGGATCTGGACGCCCCACAGGTCGAGCAGGGAGGCGAACCCGACGATCCAGATGAGGTAGTTGCTGACGATCACGAAGGTGTACTTGCCGGACTGCTTGCCCAGGTCACCGTGCTCGCGGAAGTTCAGCCACCGGTTGAGGAAGAACGCATAGATCGACGCCAACGCGTACCCGATCGAGAAGGACACGCTGTAGGGCAGTTCGACGATCCGGGCGATGATGCTGAGGAACAGCATGTCGAGAGCGAAGGCGCTGCCGTTGATGATCGCGTAGCCGATGAACGTGACCGGGATCACCCGCTGGAGCGGCTGCGGCAGCAACTCCCGGATGCGCTCGGTGAAGCGGGCGAACCGTTGGGCCGCCGGGCTGTCGACCCTCTCTTCGCGCACGATCCCGAGGATAGGCCGCGCGTTCAACCCGCGACGACGCACGTCAGCATGCGACCCGCGCACCTCACACCTGGCGCAGGAAGGCCAGCATCCCGTCGGCGAGCATCTGGACGGCGATGGCGGCCAGCAACATGCCGGCGATGCGGGTCAGCAGTACGGTGCCGGACTCGCGCAGCACCCGCCGGATCGCCCCGGCGAACCGGAGGAACACCCACACCAACCCGGTCGCGGTGAGCAGCGCCAGCCCCACGGTGGCCAGCCGCAGCAGGTCCCCGCCGGCCTGGTCGACGGCCAGCATCATCGCCACGATCGACCCGGGACCGGCCAGCAGCGGGATGCCCAGCGGCACGATCGCGATGTTGGTGCCCACGACGCTGACGTCGAGCTCACCGGTGCCCATGAGCAGTTGCAGCGCCACCAGCAGCAACAGCAGCCCGCCCGAGATCTGCAGGGCCTCGATCGTGATGTGCAGGTAGTCCAGGATGAAGCGTCCGAAGATCGCGAACACCCCGATCACGCCCAGCGCGACCATGGACGCCCCCAGCGCAGCCCGGTTGCGCTCCCGCTGGGTCATCGTGCGGGTGAGCCCGAGGAAGACCGGCAGCAGGCCGGGCGGGTCGAGGATCACGAACAGGGTGACCAGCGTCGAAGTGAAGAGGTAGGCGTCGAGCACCGGGCAACGCTACATTATCCCGGCAATCGGTGTCAGATCGTGAAGATCGGTTGCGTTCCTGCCGGAATGGAATCAGAATCCACGATCTGCTTACCGAAGGGGAAGCACGTCACCGGGATCATCTTCACGTTCGCGATCGCCAGCGGGATGCCGATGATCGTGATCGCCTGGGCGGCCGCCGTGGTGAGGTGCCCGATGGCCAGCCACAGCCCGCCGATGACGAACCAGATCCCGTTCATCAGGGCCGACCCGACCCCGGCGCCCGGCTTGTTCACCACGGTCTTGCCGAAGGGCCACAGCGCGTAGGCGCCCATGCGGAACGACGCCACCCCCACCGGGATGGTGATGATCAGCAGGCAGGCCAACAGGCCGAAGGCGAAGTAGCCCAGGGCGAGCCAGATCCCACCCGTCAGCAGCCAGATCACGTTCAAGATCGCGCGCACCGCACACTCCTCAGGTCGATCGGTTCGATGCCACCCATGGTAGGAGGCCGGTATCCTCACCGCGTGCCGCGCCCTGAACGCTCCCCCCGGATCCACCGCGAGGTGGTGTCGTACGTCCGCCGCTCCGCCCGGATGAACCCGTCGCAGGAGAAGGCGTGGACGACCCTGGCCGGGCGCTACGTCCTCGAGGTGCCGGCGCGGGCGTTGTCGACGTCGATCCACCCGGACGCCCACGTCGACTGGGCCGCCGAGTTCGGGCGCGAGGCCCCCCTGATGGTCGAGATCGGTTCGGGACGCGGCGAGGCCCTGGCCGCGCTGGCCGAGCGCCACCCTGAGGCGAACATCGTCGCCTTCGAGGTCTTCCAACCCGCGGTCGCCTCGACGCTGAGCCGCCTCAACCGGCATAGCCTGACCAACGTCCGCGTGGTGCTCGCCAACGGCGTCGAGGGCTTGGAGCGCCTCTTCGAGCCCGGCACCGTCACCGAGCTGTGGACCTTCTTCCCCGACCCCTGGCACAAGCCCCGCCACCACAAGCGCCGCCTGGTCAGCCCCGACTTCGCCGCGCTCGTGGCGTCCCGGCTGACCGCCGACGGCCGCTGGCGCCTGGCCACCGACTGGCAGGACTACGCCGACGCCATGCGCGAGGTCCTCGACGTCGCGCCCGGACTGGTCAACGTGCACGGCGGGTGGGCACCGCGTTGGGCCGAGCGTCCGCTGACCAAGTACGAGCAACGCGGCCTGGACGCCGGACGCGAGGTCCACGACCTCACCTACGCCAAGGCCGCCCCC
>JAUNSA010000092.1 GCA_030539405.1 Propionibacteriaceae bacterium | reverse complement strand
CGTCGGCGGTGGTGGTGAGGGTGGGGTGGTACATACCCACAGTTTAATCGAACAAAAGACCGAATGCAACCCCTGTTCGAAAGAACTTCTCCACCTCGACCGCCTCGAAACCCGAACCGCAGAGCTGCCGGTCCTCGGCAACGACACCGCCGGTCCTCGGGGATCAAGAGGAGCGGGTCAGGTCAGCGTCCCCGCGCGCCAGAGGCGTGCGTTCTCGGCGAGGTCGTGGGCGAGGTCCTGGAGTTTGGCGGCGCGTTCGAGTCCGGCGCGGCCGACGGTGACGTCGGCGCGTCCGGAGGCCACGACGTGGCAGAACGCTGCGGCACGGTCGAGGGCGTCGGCGAAGTCGCCGGTGAACGCGCCGCGCAGGATGGCGTCCGCCACGACCCGGATCTCCTCGGGACCAGGCGGATCGACGCCCGCGATCGCATGGTTCGGTTCGGTGAACCGGACGCCGGCGGCGTACTCGCGGGCGGCGCCGTGCGGGTCGTGCACCACCCATTCGCGCAGCAGGTAGAGCCGCCACAGCGAGCCGGGCAGGGTGGCGGCGGGGCGGTGTGCCCACAGGTCGGCCAGGGTGGGCAGCCCGATCTCGTCCACGAGGGCGATGAGGCGTTCGGTGATGCTCGGGTCCTCGGCGGCGCGGCCCACGCGCAGGAGCGCCGCGGCGGTCTCGTGGGCGGCGTGGAGCTGGGCGATGGGGTCGGTGCCCGCACCGAGCGCCTCGAGGGCGTCCGGTGAGCGCAGCACGGGACGGTGCGGTCGGGGGGAGGATGTCACCCGACCAGCGTAGGTGCCCTCAGCGAGACCGCTTCCGGGTGACGCCGGCTGCGTGCAGTTCGAGGGCGGCCAGCTCGTCCACGACGCGGGAGTCCCCGGCCCGCCAGGCGGCCACGGGGTCGGGGTCGATGCGGCGCAGGCTCCCCAGCGGCTGGTTGGTCAGGGCGCGCAGGGCGAGCAACTGGGTGCCCTCGGGTGAGGCGGCCAGTCGGCTCAGCTCACCGCTGCGTCGCACGAACCCGACCCGCTTGGGCACCCACCACGCGAGCACCACCAGCACCGGGATCAGGAACGCGAGCCAACCCATCACCGTCGCCACGCGCTCCACCTGGACCACCTGGTCGGACGCCGAGGCCGACAGGTCGGTGAGCCCGGCGGCGATCCCGTCGAACGGCTGCCGCAACGACGAACCGACCACCGGCACGCCTGCCACCTGCGACGCTGCGTCGCCGGTCTGGCGGGCGAGGTCCGTGGTGATGGCGCGGGTGGCGCGGGCCGGTTCCGCGAGCGCACGGATGGTCCCGTCCACGAAGCGGCTCGCGAGCCACCAGACGCCGACCCAGACGAGGGTGAGGATGTCCCCGACGAGCTGGGGGACGGCGTGACCGGGGCGGCGCGCGTACAGGCTCATGCGCCCATCATGGCCCCTCAGCCCTCGGCCACGACCTCGTGCCCGGCGGCCTCCCAGGCGCCGATGCCGCCGTCGAGGTGCCAGGCGTCGGTGAAGCCCATCTCCTTCATGGCGTCGAGTGCGGCGGCCGACCGGTTGCCCGAGCGGCAGTACACGGCGTACGGGGCGGAGCGGTCGAGGTCGGCCATCGCCGTGGCGAAGTCACCGTTGATGTCGGCCAGGATGGCGCCTTCCAGGTGTCCTTCGGCGTACTCGGCCGGGCTCCGCACGTCGATGACGGTCACGTTCGGGGTCTCCAGCGAGGCGGCGAAGGTATCTGCGTCCAGGGCCGCTCCGTACGCGGGCCCGGCCTCCATCGCCGGCGCGGCCGCCGTGGGCTGGGAGCCGCCCGGGCCCGTGGGGGCCGCGGGGCCCGCCGGACCCGCGCTGGGGGAGACGGCGCACCCCGCGACGGTGAGGGCCGCCGCGACGGCGAGCGTGGCGATCGAGCTGGTGCGGCCGGCGTGCATGGGGGACTCCTCAACAAGCTTGGTCGGACGCCCCCACGCTACCGGCCTGCGTGCCTCAGATCAGGAAGCGGTAGAACGGGCTGTCGGGGTCGACGGCCTCGGCGCGGATCGGGCTGGACTCCAGCCGTCCCAGCAGGTCGGCCAGCGAGCCGGGGTCGCCCAACTCGATGCCGACCAGGGCCGGCCCCATCTCCCGGTTGCTGCGCTTGACGTACTCGAAGTGGGTGATGTCGTCGTCGGGCCCGAGCACCTCGTCGAGGAACCGGCGCAGGGCGCCCGGCTCCTGGGGGAAGTTGACCAGGAAGTAGTGCTTGCGGCCCTCGTGGACCAACGAGCGCTCGACGATCTCGGCGTACCGCGAGACGTCGTTGTTGCCCCCCGACACGACCACCACGACCACGTGGCCGGGCTCGGGCGGCGCCTGTCGCAACGAGGCGGACGCCAACGCGCCGGCCGGCTCGGCGATGACCCCCTCGGTCTGGTAGAGCGCCAGCATCTCCGAACAGATGGCGCCTTCGGGCACCGACACCATCCGGGGGGCCATCTGCGCGGCGATGGAGTAGGTGAGTTCCCCAGCGCGGCGCACGGCCGCCCCGTCGACGAAGGTGTCGATGTGCTTCAGCGTCGTGGGGCCACCGGCGTCGAGGGCCGCCGCGATGCAGGCCGCCCCGCTCGGCTCGACGGCCACCACCTGGGTGCTCGGGCTGAACGCGTTCAGCCACACCAGGCAGCCGGCCAGCAGGCCACCCCCGCCCACGGGCACGACCAGCCGGTCGGGTTCGCGTCCGAGCTGCTCGACGACCTCCTTGGCGACCGTGCCCTGCCCGGCGATCGTGCGCACGTCGTCGAAGGCCGCGACCATCACCGCGCCGCTCTCCTCCACGGCCTGCTTGGCGGCCGCGGACGCCTCGTCGTAGGAGTCGCCGACGACCACGAGCTCGATGAAGTCGCCGCCGAAGTGCAGCATCCGATCGCGCTTCTGGCGCGGGGTCGTGCTGGGCACGAAGATCCGCCCGCGGATGCCCAACTCGGCGCAGGCCATGGCGACCCCCTGGCCGTGGTTGCCGGCCGACGCGGCGATGACGCCGGCCGCACGCTCGTCCTCGGTCAGTTGGGCGATGAAGTTGTAGGCACCCCGGATCTTGTACGACCGCACGGGCTGCAGGTCCTCGCGCTTGAGCCAGACCTCCGCCCCGGTCGCGGCGGAGAGCCGCTCGTTGTACTGCAGCGGCGTCTGCTCGATGACCCCCGCCAGACGGGTGGCCGCGGCGTCCACGTCGGACGCCGTCACGGGCAGGGGCTGGCGGATCGCATCGATGGGCAGGTGGCTCACCCGCCCATTGTGCCCCCCGGGTGCCGCACCGGCGTGCGGCATCCCACCGGCCGTCAGGCGCGCTTGCGGACCGGCCGGCCCTCGACCGGGGACGCCTCGCCCACCAGGTCGAACAGGTCGGGCTCGCCGCGCGTGAGGGCGGACGCCTCCGGCAGCCCGCCGGCCGGCGTGCGCCCGATCACCGCGGGGACCGCCGCGGCGTCGTCGACCAACTCGGGGGCGGCGATCTGGCGCAGCGGCTCCTCGATCGGGGACAGCTCACCCAGCTCGGCCTCGGTGACCTTCAGGTCGCGGAACCGCCGGGCCGTCACCAGCACGCGGGTCTCCAGCGAGCCGACCGAGGCGTTGTAGGCCTTCACTGCCGAGCCGAGCGCACGGCCCAGCTTGTCGACGTTGTGGCCCATCGTGCCCAGCCGCTCGTACAACTCGCGCCCCAGGGTGGAGACCTGCGCGGCCGACTCGGCCAGCTTCGCCTGCTTCCAGCCGTAGGCGACGGCGCGCAGCAGTGCGATCAGCGTCGACGGCGTCGCCACCACGACGTTGCGGCTGCTCGCGTACTCGTGCAGGTCGGGGAGCAACCGAAGGGCCTCGAAGCCCAGCGCCTCGTTGGGCACGAACATCACGACGAACTCCGGCGTGCCCGGGTCGGCCTTCCAGTAGTTCTTGGCGCCCAGGGCGTCCACATGGCCCTTCACGTTCTTGGCGAACTGGGCCAGGTGGCGATCCCGATCGCGCTCATCCTCGGTCTCCTGGGCATCCAGGAACGCCGACAGCGGGACCTTGGCATCCACGTACACGAACTTGCCCTCGGTGAGGGTGACCTTGAGGTCGGGGCGGATCACCCGATCCTCCGACGTGGTGGAGGTGGACTGCTGCGTGAAGTCGCAGTACTCCAGCATGCCGGCCAGCTCGGCGACCCGCTTGAGCTGCATCTCGCCCCACGCGCCACGCACCTGCGGCTTGCGCAAGGCCGTGGACAACGCGTTCGTCTCGCGGCGCAACTGCTCGCCGGTGAACTGCACCGCCCGGACCTGCTGGGACAGCTCCGTCGACATCGCCACGCGGGCCTTCTCGACCTCGGTGAGCCGCTCGTTGAAGGCGGCCAGGCTCTCCTTGATCGGGGTCATCAACTGGTCGGTGGCCTTCAGGCGAGCCTCGGCGCTGGCGTCCGCCTTGCGGCCCTGCTCGTCGAGCGCCTGACCGGACAGCAGCTTGAACTCCTTGACCAGCGCGTCGCGATCGGCCGCGATCTCGGCGGCCCGGGCGATGGCGGCGGCCTTCTCGGCCTGCGCGGCCACGACCTTGGCCTCCAGCCCCGCCACCGTGGCGAGGTGCTCGGCGGCATCCGCCTGGGCATCCGAGGCGTCCGCGCGCGCCTCGGACACGCTCGCCCGGGCACGCTCGGCCTCGGCCCGCGCCTCCTGCACCCGGACCTCCGCCTGGCTCGCACGCACCTCGGCCTGGCTGACCCGCAACTCCGCGGCCGCCACGTCGGCGCGGGCGCGCTCGGCATCGGCCCGCGCCCCCTGGGCCTCGGACCGCAGCCGCTCGGTGTCGAGCCCCGCAGTGGCCTCGGAGGTGCGGCGCAGCAGGAACCACGCCACCGCCGCGCCGAGCGCGACGCCGACCAGCAGGGCGACCAGGAGGATGCCGATGTTGTCCATGTCTCGATCCTGTCAGGGGCCTCTGACAATTCTTGTGAGCACCCGCCGCTGCGGCAGGATGGGCCCATGCGGACCAGCGGTGAAGCGAGCAGCGGACGGAGACGCCACTGATGGTCTTCGCCCTCCTCATCTCCCTGCTGGCCGGGCTCGCCACCGCCGTCGGCGGCGCGATCGTCGTGTGGCAACGCACGCCGCGGCGTCCGATGATGGCGGTCGCGCTCGCGTTCGCGGCCGGGGCGATGCTCATGGTGAGCATGGGCGAGATCCTGCCCAAGGGGGTCGCCTCCTTGGCGGAGTCGATGGAACGTGGGCCAGCGATGGCGACGACCTATCTCGCCTTCTTCGTCGGCATCGCCCTGGTGCTGGTGATCGACCGCTTCCTGCCCGAACCGCTGAACCCCAACGAGACCCAGGGCCGCGAGGGCGACCTCGCCTCCGGTGAGGGGCAGCGCCGCACGAACTCGCTGCTGCGCTCGGGACTGCTGGTGGCCGTCGTGCTCGCCCTGCACAACTTCCCCGAGGGCATGGCCACCTTCATCGCCACCTACTCCGACTCCGCGATGGGGCTCACGCTCGCCACGGCCATCGCCATCCACAACGTGCCCGAGGGCATCGCCGTCGCGGCCCCGGTCTACGCGGCGACCGGCTCCCGGTCTAAGGCATTCTGGTGGGCCACGGCGTCCGGCCTGACCGAACCGCTGGGCGGGCTGCTGGCCGCCCTGTTGATCGCCTGGGTGCTGCCCCCTTCGCTGTTCGGCGTCCTGTACGGGCTGGTCGCCGGCATGATGGTCTTCCTGGCCCTCGACGAGCTCCTGCCGGCCGCCTGGCGCTACCAGACCGACAAGCACCAGACGATCTACGGCATGATCGCCGGCCTGGCCGTCGTGGCCGCCAGCCTGGTCCTGTTCGCGTTCTGAGCAAGGCCTCCGCCGAGTGCGGCAGGATGGACGGCATGGCTGCAGAGCACATCAACGACCTGGGCGCCTTCGTCGCCGCGTCCCCGAGCTCCTTCCACGCCGCGGCCGAGGTGGCCCGCCGCCTGGAGGACGCCGGGTTCACCGCGCAGCCCGAGGACGCCCGCTTCGTGCTCGAACCCGGCGGTGGCTACGTGATCCGCGACGGCGCGATCGTCGCGTGGCACGTCCCCAGTGGGGCGGACGCCGACCACTCCGGCTTCCGCATCGTCGGGGCCCACACCGACTCGCCCGCGCTGAAGCTGAAGCCGCAGCCCACGGCGTCCGCGTTCGGGTGGCAGCAAGCCGCGGTGGAGGTGTACGGCGGTCCGCTGCTCAACCAGTGGCTCGACCGCGAGCTCGGCGTCGCCGGCCGCGTGGTGACGCGCTCGGGGGAGGAGGTGCTCGTCCGGACGCCCGCGTGGCTGCGCGTGCCCCAACCCGCCCCGCACCTGGACCGGTCGGTCAACGAGGCCCTCCGCCTGGACAAGCAGGGGCACCTCAAGCCCATCTTCTCGGTGGGGAACCCCGACCTCGACCTGCTCCACCTCATCGCGGCCGAGGCCGACCTGGACGCCAGCGACGTCATCAGCCACGACCTCTACACCTACGTCACCGAACCGCCGGCAGTGTTCGGGCCGGGCGGGGAGTTCTTCGCCTCCTCGCGCCTGGACAACCTGTCCTCGGTCCACGCCGGGCTGGTGGCCCTGCTGGACGCCGAGGGCGGCGAGGACATCACCGTCCTGGCGTGCTTCGACCACGAGGAGGTCGGATCCTCGTCCCGCTCGGGTGCTGCCGGGCCGCTGCTGGAGGAGGTGCTGCGCCGCCTCGCCGTCGCGCTCGGGGCGGACGCCGACGGCTGGCACCGAATGCTGGCCCGGTCGTCGTGCATCTCGGCGGACGCCGGGCACGCCGTCCACCCCAACTACCCCCAGTTGCACGACCCGGACCACCGGCCGGTCCTCAACGCGGGGCCGCTGCTGAAGCACAACGCCAACCTGCGCTACACCTCGGACGCCACCAGCTCGGCCCTGTGGCGTCGCGCGTGCGCCGAGGCGGGAGTCCCGACCCAGGACTTCGTGTCGAACAACGCCGTGCCGTGTGGCTCGACCATCGGACCCATGACCGCCGAACGTCTGGGCATCGTCACCGTTGACGTGGGCATCCCGCTGCTGAGCATGCACTCCACCCGCGAGCTGGCCGGCGTGCAGGACCCGGGCTGGCTGGCCGGCGCCCTGACCGCCTACTACGCGGGCGCCTGACCCCCCCCAACGGCGCACGAGGCCCAGCCCGTGGACGGCGTAGGCCCGGATTTGTCCTGAGGACTAGTCTGGGCAGCAGTTCGTTGAAACATCGACCTTTCAGTGGGGATTGACATGCGCACGTACGGACAGGGCCGGCCCGCCGCCGCCTTCCTCGTCGCGACCCCCGTGGTGCCGCTGGCCGGCGCCTGCTGCGGTTGTCCCACCGCCTGACGTAACCCCGCTCGCCCGCTGAGGCGCGCCCGCGGCGTCCGCTCGCCGCCACCACCGTCACATCCCCATCGCACCCGTGCGCGTCCGCGCGCCCGTGCACGTCCTTGGACCAGGTGAACCCATGATCGAACTGCGCCACATCTCCAAGCGCTTCGCCGCCGCCCGCGGGCCGGTCGTCGCGCTGGACGACGTCACCTTGACGATCGAGGAGGGCCGCATCCACGGCCTGATCGGCAGCTCGGGCGCGGGCAAGTCCACGCTGCTGCGCTGCATCAACCTGCTCGAGCGGCCCGACAGTGGTGAGGTACTCGTCGACGGCACCGACATGCTGGGGCTCGGACGCCGTGCGCTGTCGGCACAGCGGCGGGGGATCGGCATGATCTTCCAGCAGTTCAACCTGCTCGACTCCAAGACCGTCTTCGACAACGTAGCGATGCCGATGCGGCTCGCCGGCGTGGCCGACGCGGAGATCAAACGACGGGTCGAGGAGCTGCTCGGGTTCGTCGAACTCTCGGACAAGGCGTCCACCTACCCGCCGGCCCTCTCGGGCGGGCAGAAGCAGCGCGTCGGCATCGCCCGGGCGCTGGCCAACAACCCCCGGATCCTGCTGTGCGACGAGGCCACCTCGGCGTTGGACCCGGAGACCACCGAGTCGATCCTGGCCCTGCTCAAGCGGGTCAACTCCGAGCTCGGGCTCACGATCGTGCTGGTCACCCACGAGATGCAGGTGATCGCGCGGACCTGCCACCGGGTGGCCGTGATGAGCCACGGGCGCATCGTGGAGGAGGGCCCCGTCCTCGACGTGTTCGCCGACCCGCGCGAGCCGATCACGCGCCGGTTCGTCCGCACGATCATCGACGACCGCATCCCCGACTCGCTGGTCGACGGCATCCGCACCACGCAGGGGCACCACGAGGTGTGGCGGCTCACCGCCGCCGGCACCGACTCGGGCACCTCGGTGCTCGGCGAGGTCAACAAGCACCTCGACGTCGCCACCCGGCTGCTCTACGCGTCCATGCACGAGATCGACGGGGCGGTGCTGGGCGTCCTGGTCGTCCAGGCGCTGGGCTCGCCGGACGAACTCGCCCGGGCACGCGCACGGGTGGCGGACGCCGGCGTCCGGCTCAGCCAGCTCGACCCCCACCAGCTCGACCGGGCCAACGAGGAAGGAACTGCAGCATGAACGAGATCATCGAGGGCTACTTCGGCACGACCTCGGCCACGCTGACCGAAGCGGCCGTGGACACCCTCTACATGGTGGGCATCTCGCTGGTGCTGGGGACGCTGCTGGCGATCCCGCTCGCGATGGGGCTGGTGCTCCTGCGGCCCGACGGGATCAAGGCGAACGCGGTCGGGTACGCGATCCTGAACGTGACGGTCAACATCGCCCGCTCGCTGCCGTTCATCATCTTGATGGTGGTGCTGATGCCGCTCACCCGGTTCGTGGTGGGGACGCGCATCGGCACGACGGCTGCGCTGGTCCCGCTGACGCTGTTCATCGCGCCGTTCATGGCGCGCCTGTTCGAGACCTCCATCCTGGAGGTGCCGCGCGGCATCGTCGAGGCAGCCCAGTCGATGGGGGCCACCACCGGGCAGATCGTGCGCTACTTCCTGCTGCCGGAGGCGTGGTCCTCGATCATCCTCGCGATCACGACCGGCACGGTCACGCTGGTCGGGGCGACCGCGATGGCCGGGACGATCGGCGCCGGCGGCGTCGGCGACCTCGCCCTGACCTACGGCTACCAGGCCTTCAACACCCCCTTGATGGTGCTCACCGTCATCGTCCTCATCCTCTTGGTCCAGGGCATCCAGTCCCTGGGCAACACCCTCGCCCGACGCGTCCGCAACCGGGCCTGACCAGACCCCGATGGAAGGAAACACCATGACCGTCAAGAAGCTCGCAGCCGCCACGGCGGCGCTGCTGTCTGCCGCCCTCCTGCTGTCCGGCTGCGGGGCCGGCGCGGCCGAGCCCGCGGCGTCCGACCCGGCTGCTGCCGAGGCGAAGACCGAGATCCGCTACGGCAAGGCCCAGGGCCCCTACACCGTGCTGTTCGAGGAGGCCATCATCCCGATCCTGCAGGAGGAGGGGTACACCTTCGAGAAGACCGACTTCTCCGACCTGCTGCAGAACGACCTCGCGCTGAACGAGAAGGCCATCGATGTCAACGTCGAGCAGCACCAGGCCTACGCCAGCAACTTCAACGAGGCCCAGGGCGGCAAGCTGGAACTGATCGGCCCCATCCCGACCGTGCCGGCCGGCTTGTTCTCCGGGCGTCACTCCTCGCTGGACGCCGTGGCCGACGGCATGACCGTGGCGGTCCCCAACGACGCCGCGAACACGGCACGGGCGTACGCCCTGCTCCAGAAGGCGGGCTGGATCAAGCTCGACCCGGCCAAGGACGTCGCCACCGTCACCAAGAACGACATCGTGGAGAACCCGAAGAACCTGGACTTCCAGGAGCTCGTCAACACCACCGTCGCCGCCACGCTGCCCGACTTCGACTACGCCGTCATCACGGGCTCGATCGTGTACAACGCGAAGATCGACCCGGCCACCGCACTGCTGCAGGAGGACATCCTCCCGCACCTCGTCCTCGGCGTGGCCGTGCACGAGGACAACGCGGACGCTCCTTGGGCCCGGGCGATCGTGGACGCGTACGCCTCCGATGAGTTCAAGGCCTACATGGAGGAGAACAACACCGGCCTGTGGTGGATCCCCGAAGAGCTGCGCTGACGCGCTGCTCCTCGCGTGTGAGCAGGGCGGACGCCCGGGCCCCGACCTCGGTTCGGGCCCGGGCGTCCGGCCATCTAGGATGGTCTCTTGTGGCACTCACCATCGGAATCGTCGGCCTCCCCAACGCGGGCAAGTCGACCCTGTTCAACGCACTCACCCGCAACGACGTCCTCGCGGCGAACTACCCGTTCGCGACGATCGAGCCGAATGTCGGCGTGGTGGGCGTCCCGGAGCCGCGCTTGGCGACGCTGGCCGAGATCTACGGGTCGGAGCGCCAGTTGCCCGCGACCGTGTCGTTCGTCGACATCGCCGGCATCGTCAAGGGTGCCTCGCAGGGCGAGGGCATGGGCAACGCGTTCCTGGCCAACATCCGTGAGGCGGACGCCATCTGTCAGGTCACGCGCGTGTTCGAGGA
>JAUNSA010000248.1 GCA_030539405.1 Propionibacteriaceae bacterium | reverse complement strand
GGACCCGCGGCGTCCACCCGGACGACCACGGCGTCGGCATCGCAGTCGACGCGGATCTCGACCAGGCGCTGCATGTTGCCCGAGGTCTCGCCCTTCTTCCACAGGGCGTTGCGCGACCGGGACCAGTAGTGCACCAACCCGGTGGACAGCGTGAGCGCGAAGGCCTCCTCGTTCATGTGGGCCACCATGAGCACGTCGTTGGTCGTGGCATCCACGGTGACGGCGGTGATCAGGCCGCCGGCCTTGTCGAAGTCGGGGCGGAACTGCGCCTGCATCGCGAGCCTCTCCACAGGGTTGTCGGACGCCCGATCGTAGCGACCCTGACACAATGACCGCCATGACGTACTTGTCGGTGCTCGCTGTCGTGGGCCTTCTCGTGGTGATCGGACTGATCGTGGTGGGTCTCCTCGTCTGGCAGGGGAGCCAACGCACCAGGCAGACGCCGCAGCCCGGGGCGTCCGACCCGCAGCCGCAACCACAGGCTCAGCCGTCGCCGACGCCCCGGCCAGCGCCGACGCCCGCAGCGCCGTCGATCCCCGCGCCGCCCCTCCGCGGCGAGACGATCGATCGGGACACGTTGCTGGGCCGGGAACGCACCTTTGACCCGCGCGGGTGGGACGACCGGCCCGATGGGTTCGAGGGCACCGACATGGGCATGGTCGGCAGTGGGGACGATGGCCTGCCCACGGGGTCCGGCCCGTCCGCCCAGTCTGGCCCGTCCGCCCCGGCGGGTCGCGCCGGCGAGGGCGTGGACGCCGCGTTCATGGACCGCCTGCGCGCCCGGACTGAGGAGTCCTGAGCGTCGGGGATGATGGTCCGGTGACGCAGCCCGAGGACCAGCGACGACCGGCGTGGGGTCCCGATGCCGGGAGCGCCGCGGCGTTGGTGGTCACCCTGGCGGTGGTGTGGCTGGTCGCCAAGCTGGTCGCGATCTGGGGTTGGGTCCTCGTGCCGGGGGAGTACGGCGACACCTACTACTACTTCTTGACCGCGCAGGAGACCGTCGCGTCCGGGGGTGGGGTCGCCGATGCGTTGCGCGAATACCCGACGCCGGCGGGACTGCTGCTGCTGTGGCCCTACCTGGGGGGCGCCGATGACCACGACTCGTATCGCGCCGCGATTCTGGCGATGACC
Organism: Propionibacteriaceae bacterium; assembly: GCA_030539405.1. GTDB lineage: Bacteria > Actinomycetota > Actinomycetes > Propionibacteriales > Propionibacteriaceae > Propioniciclava. The sequence continues at coordinate 715 of JAUNSA010000248.1, read as the reverse complement.
TCGGTGGCGGACGCCGCGTTCGCCGCCCTGTTGGGACGTCGGACCGGTCCGGTGGGCGTCCTGGCCTGGGTGGCGTTGACCTCGGCGCTGGGCCAGGTGGCCCTCCTCCGCTTCGACATGCTGCCGGCGGTGGTGGCCGGCGCGGCGGTCCTGCTGGCCATGCAGGGACGCCGCACCATGGCGTCCGTGCTGGTGGGGGTGGGCACCGGGCTGAAGTTGTGGCCGATCGTCCTGGCCCCGCTCGTGTTGACCGGACGCCGCTGGCCCCGCCCGCTGATCGCCCTCGCCGGGACCGGCGTCGGCCTCGTCGCGCTCAGCCTGGCCACCGGCGGGTGGGACCGGCTGCTCAGCCCGCTGTCCTACCAGGGTGATCGCGGGCTGCAGATCGAGTCGGTGTTCGCCACCTGGCCGATGCACGCGTGGGCCAATGATGAGGCCTACACCGTGTGGTATTCGACGTTCCATGCCTACGAGGTGACCGGCCCGGCCGTGGCTGCGTGGCTGCAGGTCGCCCAGGTCGCGTCGCTGCTCGGGGTGCTGGGTTGCGTCGCCCTGCTGGTGTGGTGGTTCTGGCGCGGTGCCGATCCGGCGGCACTGGGTTGGCTGGCGCTCGTGCTTGTCGGGACGTTCGTGATCACCTCGCGCGCCCTGTCGCCCCAGTACCTGCTGTGGCTGGCTGCGCCGACGGCGGTACTGGTGGCGCTGGCCCGGCCCG
>JAUNSA010000091.1:9762-10516 GCA_030539405.1 Propionibacteriaceae bacterium | reverse complement strand
TACGCCCTCGGCGTCGTCGTCGTGATCGTGATGATCGGCGTGATCATCGCCGCGATCCAGACGGGCACGTTGAAGGGCCTCGTCGACCAGCTCATCACCGCCCTCATGAACTGGCTGATGGGTGCCTTCGGCCTGGACATCCCGTGGCTCAAGTGAACGGACCCCGAGGGCGGGCAGGGGGTCGGGGGCCGGGCTCCCGGCCCCCTGCCCGCCGGTCGGCAGGCGCCGCCCCGACGCGGGTCGCCGAGCGCGGGATGGTGACGGTCGAGACGGCGTTCGCCTGCCTGGTGATGGCCGTCGTGCTGGGCGCCGTCCTGGTGGTCGGAGGGGCCGCCTTCGTGCTGGGCCAGTGCCAGGTCACCGCCAACGAGGTGGCCCGCCAGGCGGCCCGGGGGGATGCGCCGGCCGTGCAGCGGGCGCTGGAGGACGCCCCGCCCGGTGCCCGGGTCGAGCAGCGGCACGAGGGCGGCGCCGTCGTCGTCGAGGTGCACTGGGAGGCCGCCCTGGGCGAGTGGCGCTACCCGCTGGTGGCCCGGGCGCACGTGCTGGGGGAATCGTGAGTCCCGGCGACGAGCGGGGTTCGGCCCTGGTGCTGTCCAGCCTCGTGGTCGCCGTGCTGGTCGGCCTGGGCGTCCTGCTCGTCGTGGCGGGGGCGGTGCGGGCCGAGGGGGAGCGCGTCCGTGGGGCGGCTGACCTGGTGGCGCTGGCGGGCGCGCAGGCCCAGGCCGCGGGGGCGGACGGGTGCGCGGCGTCC
>JAUNSA010000091.1:415-9752 GCA_030539405.1 Propionibacteriaceae bacterium | reverse complement strand
GTCGAGGTCGCCTCCTGCGCCGTGGTCGGCGACGAGGTCGAGTACGTCGTCAGCGTCGAGGTCCGGGCACCCCTGCGGGTGGGGGTGCACCAGGAGTGGTTCAGGGCGCGGGCGCACGCGGGGGTGGCGGCCCCACCAGCAGGGCCATGAGCCCGGCCGCACCCGCCTTGTCGAGTGGTGTGTTGCCGTTGCCGCACTTGGGCGAGACCACGCAGGCGGGGCAGCCCTCCTCGCACGGGCAGGTGAGCAGGCGCTGCAGCGTGGCCCACCACCACTGCTCGGCCTCCTCGTAGCCGCGGTCCGCGATGCCGGAGCCGCCGGGGAGGCCGTCGTGCACGAACACGGTGAGCTGCCCGGTGTCCGGGTGCAGGGTGCTGGACAGCCCGCCGATGTCCCAGCGGTCGCACGGGACGAAGGCGGGCAACAACCCGATGGCGCAGTGCTCGGCGGCGTGCGCGGCACCGGCGAGGTCGAGGCCCCCCAGGCGGCCGAGCACGGAGTCGGGCAGTGTCCACCACACGGCGCGGGTCACCAGGTGGCGTTCGGGGAACTCCAGGGGCGTGGAGTCCCACACCGAGCCGGTCTCGGTGTCGCGCCGCAGGTAGGCCACGACCTGGTTCGACAGCTCCACGCTGCCCGCGTGCAGCGTCCCCAGGCCGAAGGGGCGCGACGCCGAGGTGGCCAACACCCGGACGCCGGCCACCGACTGGGCCTGGGTGAACCAGGTCGGGTCGGCCCGGCGGGCCAGCGCCACCCGGTCGCCCAGGTCGAGCTCGTCGATGAGCCACGTCTCGCCCTGATGGACGTAGACGGCCTCGGGGTGCACCGTCCGGTCGGCGGCCGATGGGTCCACCTGGCCGATCACCCGGCCGGTCGCCTCGTCGACCACCTCGACCGCCTTGCCCTGCATCGAGCGCAGGTCGATGGAGTCCACCGCGCGGGTCGGGTGCGTCCAGAACCACCCGCTGGCGCGCCGCCGTAGGGCGCCCTGGGCGGTCAGGCGCTCGGCCAGCGCCGTCGTCTGGGGGCCGAACCAGCGGGCGTCCGCCTCGGTGAGGGGCCGCTCCTGGGCGGCGGCGCACAGGTGCGGGCCCAGCACCCACGGGTTGTCGACCGGGACGACCGTCCGCTCCACCGGCCGCTCGAACAACAACTCCGGGTGCTCGACGAGGTAGGCATCCAGCGGATCCTCGCGGGCCGCCAGGACGGCGACCGCGTCGCGCCCGGCGCGTCCGGCCCGGCCCACCTGCTGCCAGAACGCGGCCAGCGTGCCGGGGAAGCCGGCGCTGACCACCGCATCCATGCCGGCGATGTCGATGCCCAGCTCGAGCGCGTTGGTGGAGGCGACCCCCCGCAGCCGCCCATCCGACAGGGCGGCCTCCAGGGCGCGTCGGTCATCGGCCAGGTAGCCCCCGCGGTAGGCGGCGATGCTGCCCGGGCGCGAGGACAGCTCGCGGGCCCGGATCGCGACCAGCTCGGCCTGGACCCGCGAGGTGGTGAACGCCAGCGCCTGGCCGTCCTCGGCGAAGCCGGCCAGCAGGCGCGCGGCGGTCTCGGTGAGGCTGGGCGTCGGCTCCAGCAGGGCGACCGACAGCCCCGGGGCGGGCGAGGCGTCCTCGGTGACGGCGACCACGTCGTCGGCCCCGATGAGCGCCCCGGCCACCTGGTCGGGCTCGCTGATCGTGGCCGAGGCGCAGACGAAGACCGGCGAGGCCCCGTAGTGCCAGGCGAGCCGCCGCAGCCGGCGCAGCACCGCCGAGACGTGCGCCCCGAACACCCCCTTGTAGCGGTGCGCCTCGTCGACGACGACGTGGGTGAGCCCGCCGAGCAGGCGAGCGTGCCGGGCGTGGTTGGGCAGCACCGAGCGGTGCAGCATGTCGGGGTTGGTCAGCACGTAGTGGGCGAACTCGCGGGCGTAGCGCCGCTCCTCGGGGTCGGAGTCGCCATCGAGCGTCGAGACCCGCCACCCGTCCAGGCCGAGCGCCTCACACGCCCGCCGCTGGTCGTGGGCCAGCGCCTTGGTCGGGGCGAGGTACAGCGCCGTGGGCCGGGCGGCCACGCGCAGGCCGGCGGTGCCGCCACCGGCCCGCGGCACCCGGGAGCCGGGCACGGCCGCCCCGTCCAGCCCGGCCGCCAGCACCGGCAGCAGGAACGCCAGCGACTTCCCGGACGCCGTCCCGGTGGCCAGCGCGACGTGGCGGCCGGCCATCGACGCCTCGGCGGCGGTGACCTGGTGCGCCCACGGGCGCTCGATGCCGCGTGCGGCGAACGCGTCCCGGACCGGGCCCGAGACCCAGTCCGGCCACGCCACCGGACGCCCCGGGCGGGCCGGGCGCGTGTGGACGTGGGCGACCTTCTCCTCGGACAACCAGGGCGGGAGGGACACTCAGGCTCCCTCGTGGGTGACCCGACCGGCGCAGACCGTCCAGCGGACGCCCATCGCCGCCAGCCCGGCGGCGTCGGCCGCGAGCGGGTCGGCGTCCACCACCACGAGGTCACCCGGCGCACCGGCCACGAGCCGGCGCCCGTCGACCGAGGCGGCCAGCGCCTCGCGCGGCGTCAGGGCCTCGGCCGGGTGCCAGGCGGGACGGTCGTCGCCGGTCCGGCTCACCGCGGTCGCGATGGTCAGCCACGGGTCCGGCGGGGAGACGGGGGCGTCCGAGCCGAGCGCGAGCGTCCCGCCCGCGGCGAGCACCGAGCGAGTCAGGTACAGCCGGTCGGTGCGGTCGGCCCACAGCTCGGCGGCGGTGTCCCGGTCCGCGACGAGGTGGTGCGGCTGCATGCTGGCCACCACCCCCAGCGCGGCGAAGCGCGCCACGTCGTCGCGCCGCAGCAACTGGGCGTGCTCGACCGTGCCGGACGCCCCGGTGGCGGCGAAGGCGTCCAGCGCCATCGCGTTGGCCCGGTCGCCGATCGCGTGCACCGCACAGGTCAGGCCGCCGGCGTGGGCGCGCACCATCAGGTCGTGCAGCTCGGCGGGGTCGTAGTTGGGGGCGCCGGACTGGTGGGGCACCCCGGGTGGGGCATCGGAGTAGGGGTCGCAGCACCACGCGGTCCGCGTCCCCATCGAGCCGTCGGCGATGACCTTGAGCGGGCCCATCGTGACCAGGCCCTCCCCGCCGGGCAGCGGGTCGCCGGTCGCCCAACCTGCCGCCAACACCTCGTCGAGCTGGTGGGGGTACACGGCGGCCCGGACGCGCAGCGAGCGCTGGCCGCGGGCGACGCGTTGGGGCCAGGCCCGGTAGGCGGCGTCGAACTCGAGGTCGACCAGCCCGGTCAGGCCGCGGGCGGCCAGGGCGGCGATCGCGGCGTCCTCCTGCACGGGGTCGGGGGCGGCGCCCGGCAGGTCGTCGAGGCGTCCGAACACCGCGAACCAGTCGTTCTCGGCCAGCGGACCGCCGCAGGTCGGCAGCCCGAAGGTGGCCAGGGCCGCCGAGTTCAACCAGCCGTTGTGGGTGTCGGCCGCGACGACGACCGTGGGCCGCTCGCCGGTGACGGCGTCCAGCTCGGCCACCGTCCCCAGCCGCGACCAGGAGGCGGACAGGTAGCCGAAGGCCACCAGCGCCCGGCCGTCGTCGGGCCGCGACGCGGCCGCCACGGCGATGCGCGCGCACACCTCCTCGGGGCCGGACGCCCCGGACACGTCCACCCACGCGGCCGAACGGGCGTACTTGTCGACGTGGATGTGCGCATCCCACAACCCGGGCAGCACCCAGCCGCCGCGGGCGTCCAACACCGTCTCACCCGCCGGCTCCAGCCCGGGGCCCACCTCGACCACCCGGCCCGAGCGCACCCGGACGTCGGCGGGCAGGCTGCGCCCGTCATCGAGGTCGACCAGATGGCCACCCCGTACCAGCACCGAATCCGACACCCCTCACCTCCGCAGCCCACAGCGTAGGTCCCGCCCCTGACACATGACAGGCTGGCCCCATGTTGAACCGTGACGCCGCACGCGCCCTGGCCACCCGACTCGCGGGCGCGGGGTACACCCTCGACGGGGTCACCGCCCGGCTGGGCACCCGGGGCACCGACGCGTTGGCCCGCAACACCACGCTGGCCGCCCGCGACGCGTTGGGGTCGGACGCCGACGCCCAGGCCACGCTGGTGCGCCTGTTCCTGCTGCAGGACGCCGTGCCGGAGCCCTCGGCGTCCGCGGCGCTCGGCGACCTGGACGCCCTGGCCCGCGCCGGGATCCTGGACCGGGCCGGCGACGGCGTCCGGGCGGGGGTGGTCATCCGCCCCCACGCCGCGTCCGGCGCCGACCTCGAGTTCGACGGCTGGCTCGCCCACGACCCGCTGCCCAACCTCGACGGCCAGCTCGGGCGCTCGCGTCCGGACTACGTGCTGGGCCCCTCGCCGGCGTCCACCACCCTGGCGCAGATGACGCCGCGCACGCCGGTGGCCGGCGCACTCGACCTGGGCACCGGCTGCGGCATCCAGAGCCTGCTGCTGGCCCAGCACGCCGAGCGGGTGGTCGCCACCGACCTCAACCCCCGGGCCGTCGCCGTGGCCGACCTCACCGCCGGGCTCAACGGGATCGACCTCGACCTGCGCACCGGCTCGCTGTACGAACCGGTCGCCGGCGAGCGGTTCGACCTGATCGTCACCAACCCGCCCTATGTGATGAGCCCGCCGACGGCGCAGCGGCTGGTCTACCGCGAGGGCACCGAGACCGGCGACGAACTCGTGCGCCGCGTCGTCGTGGAGGGGGCGGCACACCTGGCCGAGGGCGGCACCCTGCAGGTGCTCGGCAACTGGGCGATCACGTCCCAGCCCTGGGAGGAGCGCCTGCGCGGCTGGGTCGACCAGACCGGCTGCGACGCGCTGGTCCTGCAGCGCGAGCTGCTCGACCCCTACGAGTACATCGAGGTCTGGCTGGCCGATGCCGGGCTGCTCGGCACCGACGAGTACGCCCCGCGCTACCGGGCCTGGGTGGACTACTTCGACCACCTCGGCATCACCGGCGTCGGGATGGGCTGGATCAGCCTGCACAACAGCGGACGCGCCACCCCCGATGTGGTCCTCCAGGAGTGGCCGCACGCGGTCCACCAGCCGCTGGGGGAAGCGTTCGTGGCACACCAGCACGGCGTCACCGCCGCCACCGTTCCGGACGCCGACCTGCTCGGCCGGGCCTGGCGACTGGACGCCCGGGTCGACGTCGAGACGCTGGGGCGCCCCGGCGAGGAGGACCCCGAACACATCGTCTACCGCCAGCGCTACGGCTTCGGTCGTGCCGTCGAGGTGGACACCGCCCTCGGCGCAGTACTGGGCGCCAGCGACGGCGAGCTGACGGCCGGGCAGCTCATCGCCGCCGTGGCCGACCTGTTGGACGTCGACCCGGACGCCCTGGCCGCCGAGATCGTGCCCCGGCTCCGCGAGCTGATCCGGGAGGGCTACCTCACGTGAGGTCGATCAGTTGAGCGGGCTCGAGGTCGGGGTGATCTCGGCCGTCACCTCGTCACCGTCGGCGGTCCGCCACGTGATGGGGACGGTCGTGCCCGGCTCGATGGTGTCCAAGACGTCGGACAGCTCGGCGCGCGTGGTGACGGTCTGCCCGTCGAAGCTCAGGATCTGCTCCCCGCCCTCCATGCCGGCGTCGGCGGCCGGTGAGTCGTCCTGCACACTGGCGACCTTGATGCCGTCGGTGTCGTCGGCCTCGGCGTACAGGCCCAGGTAAGCCTTCGGCCCGATCACGACCGTGCCGGACTCGTCACCGCGGCGGATCTGCTCGACGACCGCCATCGCCTCGCGGATCGGCACGGCATAGACCTGCTTGTCCTCGGTCTCCTCGGAGGTCTCGGTGCCGGCGGTGGTCATGCCCAGCACCTCCCCGTCGGCGTCGAACATCGGGCCGCCGGAGTCGCCCGGCCACGCGGGGGCGTTGGTCTCGATCAGCCCATTGAGCCGCTGCGGTGGGTCGTACTCGCTGGCGCCCTTGACGTTGATGGCCCGGCCCAGCCCCAGGACGTTGCCGCGATGGGCGGTCAGGAAGCCCTGGCCGTGCGCGTTGCCGGCCACCACCACGACGTCGCCGACCAGCACCTCGCCCTCATCGAGGGTGACCTCCTGCAGGTCGCGGGGGTTCTCCAGCTCGAGCAGGGCCACGTCCTTGGTGGCGTCCCGGCCCACGAGCCGAGCCGTGTGGCGGCGTCCGGTGCTGGCCAGGGTGACCGTGATCGACTCGGTGGAGCGCACCACGTGGTAGTTGGTGAGGACGAAACCCTCGGCGTCCACCACCATGCCGGTGCCGGCCACGCCTTCTTCCGGCGTGCGCCCGGACACGAGCACCACGCCCTGTTTGATCGCGTCGGTCACGTCCACCGGGCCCACGGTCTGCTCGGGACGCGGCCCGCCCGTGGGGCCGGCGTCCGGGGTGGGGCTGGCCGGTGCGGTGGCCGGGGCGGTGGGTGGGGCGGACGCCGACGGCGTGGGCCACAGTCTGTCGCGCCACTGCGAGGTGGCGCCGGTCACGGCCACCGCCGTCCCGAGCTGCGAACCCAACGCCAACACGACGCCCGCCACGACCAGCACCAACGAGGGTGGGCGCGACACGGGGCGTTGGCTGGGTGGGGGCCACGGGGCGGTCACGCGTGCAGTCTAGGAGGAGGGAAAAGGGCGGCGTGGCCGCCTCACGCTTGGCCGGAGGCGCTACAGTCCGGCCCGTGGCAACTGATTCGAAGCGACGGCTCGTGATCGTCGAGTCCCCGGGCAAGGTGCGCAGCCTCGCGCAGTACCTGGGCGACGGGTATGTGGTCGAGGCGTCCGTCGGTCACGTGCGCGACCTGCCCACCGGTGCCGCGGAGGTGCCGGCCAAGTACAAGGGTGAGAAATGGGCGCGCACCGGCGTCAACATCGACAACGACTTCGAGCCCCTCTACGTGGTGCAGGCCGACAAGAAGGCCACCATCCGCAAGCTGAAGGAAGCCCTCAAGGGCGTCGACGAGCTGTTCCTCGCCACCGATGGTGACCGCGAGGGCGAGGCCATCGCGTGGCATTTGTTGCAGGAGCTGAAGCCGAAGGTCCCGGTCAAGCGGATGGAGTTCCACGAGATCACCCCCGAGGCGATCCGGGCCGCCGTGGCCGCGCCGCGCGAGCTCGACACCGACCTGGTCGACGCCCAGGAGACCCGCCGCATCCTCGACCGCCTCTACGGCTACGAGGTGTCCCCGGTGCTGTGGAAGAAGGTCATGCCCCGGCTGTCCGCGGGCCGCGTGCAGTCGGTGGCCACCCGGCTGGTCGTCGACCGCGAGCGCGAGCGGATGGCGTTCCGTTCGGCCACCTACGCCGACCTCGAGGTCACCCTGGACGCTGCAGGCCACGAGCCGGACGCCTTCACCGCCCGCGTGGCGACGGCGGCCGGCCTCAAGGTCGCCTCCGGGCGCGACTTCGATTCGGTCGGCACGCTGACGGCCAAGAACGCGCTCCACCTCGACCTGGAGGGCGCCCAGGCGGTGGCGGACGCCCTGGCCGGGGCGTCCGTGGTCGTGGACGCCGTCGAGGCCAAGCCGTACACGCGGCGTCCGTACCCTCCGTTCCGCACCACGACGCTGCAGCAGGACGCCGGACGCAAGCTCGGCTTCACCGCGCAGCGCACGATGTCGGTGGCCCAGTCGCTGTACGAGGGCGGCTACATCACCTACATGCGAACCGACTCGGTCACCCTGTCGGGCACCGCAATCGCGGCGGCCCGGGCGCAGGTCACCGAGCTGTACGGGGAGGCCTTCCTGCCCGCCAAGCCGCGCACCTACGCCTCGAAGGTCAAGAACGCCCAGGAGGCCCACGAGGCCATCCGTCCGGCCGGCGACCGCTTCCGGACGCCGCAGGAGACCGGCCTGCGCGGCGACGAGCTGCGCCTCTACGACCTGGTCTGGAAGCGCACGGTCGCCTCGCAGATGAAGGACGGCGAGGGCCAGACCGTCACGATCACCATGACCGCGCGGCCGTCCGCGCCGGTGGAGGTCGCCGACGCCACCTCCGGTGAGGTGCGCACGGTCGCCGAGGCCGGGCTCACGGCGTCCGGCCGCACGATCACGTTCCCCGGCTTCCTCAAGGCGTACGTGGAGGCCCGCGACGAGGGCGACGCCGACGACGCGACGGCCAACCTGCCCGCGCTGAGGGCCGGTGAGTCGCTGGCGGTGGCCGGCGTCGAGGCAGAGGATCACGCCACGCGTCCGCCGGCCCGCTACACCGAGCCGTCGCTGGTCGCGAAGCTGGAGGAGCTGGAGATCGGCCGGCCCTCGACGTACGCGTCGATCATCCGGACGATCACGGCGCGCGACTACGTGTTCAAGAAGGGGTCGGCCCTCGTGCCGACCTGGCTCGCCTTCGCCGTCACCCGCCTGCTGGAGGCGCACTTCACCGAGCTGGTCGACTACCGCTTCACCGCCGGCATGGAGTTCAACCTCGACGAGATCGCCAAGGGCAACGCCGACCGGGTGCAGACGCTGAAGAACTTCTACTTCGGCGCTGACGGACGCGATGGGCTCGACTCGCTGGTCAACGGGCTGGGCGACATCGACGCGCGGGCGCTGTCGACGTTCCACCCGGTGCAGGGCGAGGACTCGGGCATCGCGGTGCGCGTGGGCCGTTACGGCACGTATGTCGAGGACGCCGAGGGCAACCGCGCCAACGTGGACGAGGACCTGCCGCCCGACGAGCTGACCCTGGAGAAGGCACGCGAGCTGCTGGCCACCCCGGCCGGCATGGAGCGCGAGCTCGGCGTCGACCCGGCATCCGGCAACGCGATCGTGGCGAAGAACGGGCGGTTCGGCCCCTACGTCACCGAGGTGCTGCCCGAGGGGTCGCCGAAGTCGGCCAAGCCGCGCACGGGTTCCCTGTTCAAGGACATGGCGTTGGAGACCGTCACCCTGGAGCAAGCCCTGCAGCTGCTCAGCCTGCCGCGCGTGGTCGGGGCGATCGACGGCGAGGAGGTCACCGCCCAGAACGGCCGCTACGGGCCCTACCTGAAGAAGGGCACCGACTCGCGCTCGCTCGAGTCCGAGGACCAGTTGTTCACCATCACGCTCGAGGAGGCGGCCGCGATCTACGCCGCCCCCAAGCAGCGCGGACGCCGGGCCGCTGCGGCTCCCCTGAAGGAGCTGGGCGCCGACCCGGTCTCGGGCAAGCCGATCGTGGTCAAGGACGGCCGGTTCGGCCCCTACGTCACCGATGGTGAGACCAACGCGACGCTGCGCAAGGCGGACTCCATCGAGGAGATCACGCCCGAGCGTGCGGCCGAGTTGCTCGCCGAGAAGCGCGCCAAGGGTCCGGCCCCCAAGCGGACCACGCGCAGGACGACCACGCGGAAGGCGCCGGCCAAGAAGGCTCCCGCCAAGAA
>JAUNSA010000091.1:0-405 GCA_030539405.1 Propionibacteriaceae bacterium | reverse complement strand
CACCAGCGTCGGCAGGACGTGCTCGATCAGCATGGGTGACAGGGAGGCGTCGGTGGCGTAGTCGTGGTCGGGGTCGAGGGGCAGCCAGCGCAGCTCCTCGATCTCGGCGGACGCAATGGGTTCGCCCGGCAGCGGGGCGGTGAACACGTCGGAGGCGATCACCAGGCCCGGCTCGTTGGCCGCGCCGGCGGTCCAGTGCCCGAGCAGGGTGATGGTGGCGGGGTCGAGGTTGAGCGAGATCTCCTCGGACGCCTCGCGCACGATGGCCTGCTCGTGGGTCTCGCCCGCCTCCACCTTGCCGCCGGGCAGCATGAACCGGTGCGTCCCGCGCTTGCGGACCAGCAGGAGCCGGCCGTCGGCGTCCAGCAGGGTGATGGACACGACGAAGAAGTCGGGGCGGCTGGC
>JAUNSA010000008.1 GCA_030539405.1 Propionibacteriaceae bacterium | reverse complement strand
GCCCACCGGAAGCCAGCACGCGTTGCGCGCGGCGCTGGATTCGTGCGCTCAGCCGAGGCGACGCCCGACATCGCGTGCTGGCTTCCGGTGTGGTGGTGGGGCCCAGGGCATGAAAAAGCGTTCCCCCTCGATGATGAGGGGGAACGCGTGGCGGAGGATACGAGATTCGAACTCGTGAGGGCGTGAACCCAACCCGGTTTCCAACCGAGCGCCATAGGCCTCTAGGCGAATCCTCCGTCGGACATCGTAGACGATGCTCACGTTCCGTCCCAATCGGACGTCGGCCATTGACGGGCGGGCGCTGACCACGTCGAATGGGTCCATGCGCATCGCCTTGGCCCAGATCGTCGCGAGCACCGAGCCGCGCGCCAACCTCGACCTCGTCGGTGAGTACACCGCACGCGCGCGGGAGGCCGGCGCGGACCTCGTCGTGTTCCCCGAGGCCACCATGGCCAGCTTCGCGACGCGCTCGGCAGCCGTGGCCCAGCCGGTGGACGGCGAGTGGGCCACCGGCGTGCGGGACGCCGCACGCGAGCACGGCATCGCCGTGGTGGCCGGCATGTTCACCCCGGGAGCCGACGGCAAGGCCCGCAACACGGTGCTCGTCATCGATGCCACGGGTGACCTCCTCGCGACGTACGACAAGATCCACCTCTTCGACGCCTGGGGCTTCGAGGAGTCGCGGCACATGGAGGCCGGCGACACCCCCGTCATCGTGGAGGTCGGCGGGCTGAGCATCGGCCTGGCCACCTGCTACGACGTGCGGTTCCCCGAACTGTTCAAGCATCTGGCGCACGCGGGCGCCGAGGTGATCCTCGTCCCGGCGTCATGGGCCAACGGTCCTGGCAAGGCCGAGCAGTGGCGTGCCCTGTGCGTCGCCCGCGCCCTGGACTCGACGTGCTTCATCCTCGCGGCCGGACAGGCCGATCCGACCACCGTCGGCCACGAGGTCAAGAAGGGCTCCCCGACCGGCATCGGCCACAGCCTGGCGGTCAGCCCGCTCGGCGAGGTGCTGGCCGAGGCCGGTGCCGCCTCCGAGCTGCTCGTCGTCGACGTGGACGCCGAGGCCCTCACGCAGGCGCGGGAGAAGCTGCCGGTGTTGGCGACCTCACGGTTGAGCATCAGCGCACCCTGATATGCTCATGGTCGGGTCCCCGCGCGGTGGTACCTCGCCCAACTCCCCCAGGGCCGGAAGGCAGCAAGGGTCAGTGAGCTCTGTCAGGTGCGCGGGGGCCCTTCCACGTCCCGCCCGGCTGATTGTCAGACCGACCCAGTAGGGTGCGTGGCGTGGCACAAGACGTGATGGGTGGCCTGTTCGACGACGACGAAGGTGACGTCGTCGATGACGGCCTGCCGGCCTTCGAGCAGGAGGGCCCCGACCTGTTCGGCACCGAGCCGGACGAGCTGATCCTGCCCACCGAGCCGACACCGGTCGATGACCCGGAGATGGATGTCGAGCTGGACGAGATGGACGAGATCCCGATCGATCCTGAGGAGCTCGAGACAGACGACACGGACGAGGCCGACAGTGCCAACGGTGCTGACGACGTTGAGGACGCCGAGGAGGAGGCGGAGCTGGCTCCACCGCCGGCCACCCCCGCCCCGGAGGCTCCGCCGAGGCCCGCGGACGCCCCGCTGGCGCTCTACCGTCGCTACCGGCCCGACACGTTCGACCAGGTGATCGGGCAGGAGCACGTCACCGAGCCGCTCCAGCGCGCCCTGACCAACAACCGCGTCAACCACGCCTACCTGTTCAGCGGCCCGCGCGGTTGTGGCAAGACCACCAGCGCGCGCATCCTGGCCCGCTGCCTGAACTGCGAGCAGGGTCCGACCCCGACGCCGTGCGGCACCTGCCAGAGTTGCCGCGACCTGGCCCGCGGCGGCACCGGCAGCATCGACGTCATCGAGATCGACGCCGCCTCCCACGGCGGTGTCGACGAGGCGCGCGACCTGCGCGAGCGGGCGTTCTTCGCCCCGGTCCACAGCCGCTACAAGATCTACATCATCGACGAGGCGCACATGGTGACGCCGCAGGGCTTCAACGCCTTGCTGAAGGTCGTCGAGGAGCCGCCGCCGCACGTGAAGTTCATCTTCGCCACCACCGAGCCGGAGAAGGTGATCGGGACGATCCGGTCCCGCACGCACCACTACCCGTTCCGTCTCGTCCCGCCGCGCACGCTGACGCAGTACCTCTCCGAGCTCTGCGCCGCCGAGGGTGTCCAGGTCGATCCGACGGTGCTTCCGCTGGTGGTCCGGGCGGGCGCCGGTTCGGTGCGTGACTCCCTGTCGGTGCTGGACCAGCTGCTCGGCGGCGCGGCTGCGTCCGGCGTCTCCTACGCCCAGGCCACGGCCCTGCTCGGTTACACCCCCGACAGCCTGCTGGACGAGATCGTGGACGCCTTCGCCGCCGGTGATGCGCACGGGGTGTTCGCCTGCATCGACAAGGTCATCGAGGTCGGGCAGGATCCGCGCCGCTTCGCCGAGGATCTCCTGCGGCGCCTCCGCGACCTGATTGTCGTCGCGGCGGTTCCGGACGCCTTGGCCAGCGGCCTGGTCGACGTGGCGGCCGACCAGGGTGAGCGGCTGACCACGCAGGCCAACGGGCTGGGTCGGGGCGAGCTGACCCGGGCCGCCGAGGTGATGGCCCAGGGGCTGACGGACATGCGCGGCACCACGGCGCCGCGTCTCCACCTGGAGCTGATGTGCGCCCGGGTGCTGCTGCCCGGGGCCGACGTCGACGACCGCGGGGTGCACGCGCGCCTCGACCGCATCGAGCGTCGCCTGCAGATCGCCGGCGACGGCGCCGAGGGTACGCATGCACCGCGTCCGCAACCGGCGCAGTCAGCCCCCGCTCCTGCCCCGAGCCAGGCACCAGCACCAGCGCCGCGGCCCGAGCAGGCGCAGCCGACGCGAGAGCCGGAGCAACCGGCGCGCCAGACAGCGCGGCAGCCCGAGCAGCCGTCGCAGCGACCGGAGCAACCGCAGCGCCGGCCGGAGCAGCCGCCACAGCAACAGTCGGCGGATCCGTGGGCTGCCCCGTGGCCGGACGCCCCTCCCGCGGCACCTCAGCAAGCACCCCGGCAGCAGGCCCCAAGCCAGCAGGAGCCCAGCGCCCCGGCACCGGCCCAGGCGCCCACACCGAACCCCGCGCAGAACCCCCCATCGGCGCCCGCGGCGTCCGGGGCCGACCCGGCCGTGTTGAACACCGCCCAGGTGCGCAGCCAGTGGCCGGACGTGCTCGAGGCGATCAAGGGGCGCCGCCGTGTGACGTGGATCGCGGTCCGGGAGAACGCGCAGGTGCACGACTTCACCGACGGCGTGCTGACGCTGGCGTTCAACAATGCCGGTGCGTGGGAGAGCTTCTCCCGCGGCGGCAGCGATCAGGTCGTCCGGGAGGCCGTGCTGCAGGTGTTGGGCGTGGCCCCGACGATCAAGACGATCGCGGCCGACGCACCCCCGGCGTCCGAGGCAGCCCCCGAGTTCGATGCGGCCCCCGCTCCGGAGCCGACCCCGGCGTCCGCCCCGACGCAGGCGGAGCCCCCGTCGCAGGCACCAGCCCCGAACCAACCGAGTGCGGCCGAGCGGGCGCGCGCCAACATCCAGCCGACGCAGGTGGGGGTCACCGACGAGGACGAGGGGGCGACCGAGTCACCCGACGATATCGACCTCGACGACACGTCCACGGCCGCCGACGAACTCCTCACCAAGCACCTCGGTGCCCAACTGATCGGTGAGGAGGAGCCCCCGAACCCGACCTGAGGTCAGGGGACCTGCGGGTCGGCGCAGTAGCTGAACTCACCGTCGCCGGCGTGGTAGCTGGCCTCCTCGCCGTTGGCGGACAGGACCAGGTGCTTGCCGGTGGTGACGACCTGGGCGTAGACCATGCCCGGCTGGGGGCAGCCCAGGGCGGCGTTGGGCCATTCGACGTCGTTGAGCGAGACGACCGAGACGGCGTCCTCGCTGACGCCGCTGCGTTGGGCCTCGGCGGCGATGGCCGCCTGGACCTCGGGGCTGTGGGCGGGTTCACCCGAGGGCGTCCCGCAGGCGGCCAGCAGGGGAGTGATGAGCAGGCCGAGCGCGATCGTGCGGACGGCTGACGAGACAGGTGTGCTGCGATTCATGGCGTCCTCCTTGCTGCCACTGTACCCACGCCACCCCCGCCGGCATCACCTACGATGAGGGGGACGTGAAGGAGGCACCGATGTCGATGTTCGGCACCGAGGGCGGCGGGTTCGACATGAACGCCCTGCTCGCACAGGCTCAGGCGATGCAGGAGCAGATGGCCAACGCGCAGTCCGAGCTGGCGGGCAAGACCGTGACCGGCCGGGCCGGTGGCGACCTGGTCCGGGTCACGATGACCGGCGCCGGCGAGGTCACCGAGGTGGCCATCGCCCCCGAGGCGGCCGACCCGGACGACACCGAGACGCTCGGCGACCTCATCGTCGCCGCAATGAGGGACGCCAACGCCCAGGTCCAGGCGCTGGCCGCGGCCGCCATGCCGCAGATCCCCGGCATGCCCTTCTGAGGCCGGCGGAGTGTACGAAGGCCCCATCCAGGCGCTGATCGACGAGCTCGGACGCCTTCCCGGCGTCGGCCCCAAGAGCGCCCAGCGCATCGCGTTCCACCTGATGAACGCCGATCGTGAGGACGTCGACCGCCTCGCGGACGCCCTGCGCGAGGTCGCCGACAAGGTGCGGTTCTGCGACATCTGCTTCAACGTGGCCGAGGAGACCACGTGCCGCATCTGCCGCGACCCGCGCCGCGACCAGTCCACGGTCTGCGTGGTCGAGGAGTCCAAGGACGTCGCCGCGATCGAGCGCACGCGCGAGTTCCGGGGCCTCTACCACGTGCTCGGCGGCGCGATCAGCCCCATCGACCACGTGGGTCCCGAGGACCTGCACGTCGCCGAACTGCTCCGCCGCCTCTCGGGGCCGGTCGTGACCGAGGTCATCCTCGCCACGGACCCCAACGTGGAGGGCGAGGCCACCGCCACCTACCTGACCCGGCTGCTGGCCCCCACGGGCATCACGATCTCGCGGTTGGCGTCCGGCCTGCCGGTGGGCGGCGACCTGGAGTTCGCCGACGAGGTCACCCTCGGGCGTGCCTTCGCCGGACGCCGCCAGGTGGGGGTGTGAGGTGGGCGTCCGCCTGATCGCGACGGATGTGGACGGCACGCTGGTGCGCTCCGACCACCGCACGATCAGCGCCCGCAACCGGGCCGCGTTCGCGGCTGCCAAGGAGGCGGGCATCGACGTCCTGGCCATTTCCGGACGCCAGCCCTACTCGATCGGCGCCATCGTGGTCGGCTCGCCCCTGGAGGGTTTCGTGGTCGGCTCCAACGGGGCCGTCGCGGTGGACCTGGCGACCCGCGACGTCCTGTTCGAGGAACTCCTCGACGTCGAGGCCCAGACCACCATCGCCCACGCGATGCTCGCGGCGTTCCCGGACGCCCGCGTGGTGTCGGTGCGCCAAGCAGGTAATGAGTACGTCGCCCAGCACGGCTACGTCGGCGAACAGGATCCCGGTGCCGAGAACGCGCTGTGGCCGGTCACCCACCGCTTCGCCGACCTGGACGAGGTCCTGGCCGAGCCGTCGTTGAAGCTGGTCGTGCAGCACCCCGACCCGGGGCTCGCTCCCGAGCAGATGCTCCAGGTCGCCCGCGACCTGGCCGTGCCGGGGACGCACCCGACGACGTCCGGCGCCCCCTTCCTGGAGATCGGGCGAGCGGGAGTGTCCAAGGCCAGCGCCCTGGCCCGGTTCGCGGCCGACCGGGGCATCGAGCCGGCCGAGGTGGTCACCTTCGGCGACAACCTCAACGACGTCGAGATGCTCCGTTGGGCGGGGCTCGGGGTCGCCATGGGCAATGCGGTGGTCGGGGCCAAGGAGGCCGCCGACGAGGTCACCCTGCACCACGAGGCCGATGGGGTGTCGGTGGTGATCGAGCGCCTGCTCGGGCTCAGCCCAGCGAGCTGAGCAGCCGGTCCAGGTCGCGCGGTCGGCGCAGCAACAGCACCGGCGGTCCCTCGGGGCGCGCCGCCCAGGCCCGCATCACGGTCCGCTTGCGCGCGAAGGAGCGGAAGTGCCACACGATGATCGACTCCTTCGACACCAGGGCCCGCCAGTCCTCGGTGTTGCCGTTGCAGACCGGCTCCTGGGTCGCGATGCGGTGCACCGTGCGGCGCAGCAGGCGACCCAGGCTCAGCCAGCGGGGGTAGTCCAGGCCGACGATTACGTCGGCACGCGGCTCGACCAGGTCCCGAAAGGTGCTGTAGGCCGTGTCGAACACCCACTCGGGCTCGGCTGCGGCCGCGGCCGCCAGGGCGCGCATCTCGTCGGCGGGGCGCTGCACCCACCCGGGCAGCCAGCCGAACGCGTCGTCGGCCAGGTGGACCGGCAGCCCGAGGCGTCCGCCCAACGCCAGCGCGGCGGTCGACTTTCCGGACCCGGTGACCCCGTGGACGAGGATCCGGCGGGCGTTCCGGACGTCGTCGGCGGTGGCGAGGGGCACCCGCCGAGCCTACCGCCGCGTCCGGACGCCGTTGCCTAGGCTGGGGCCATGCGAGCCGCCTACGTCGATGCTGCCAACCCGGCTGACCCCCTGGCCGCCCTCATCGTCGGGGAACGTCCCGACCCGACCCCGCCGGACGGCTGGGTGAGCGTGAAGGTCAAGGCTGCGTCGCTGAACCACCACGACGTGTGGTCGCTGCGCGGCGTGGGCCTGCCCGCCGACCGCATGCCGATGATCCTGGGCACGGACGCCGTGGGCACCACGGCCGACGGGCGCGAGGTGGTCGTGCATCCCGTGATCACCAGCCCCGACTGGAGCGGGGACGCGACGCTCGACCCGAAGCGCACCCTGCTCTCCGAACTGCACCAGGGCACCCTGGCCGAGCACGTGGTCGTGCCCGAGGGCAACCTCATCGAGAAGCCCGCCGGCCTGTCGTGGGAGGAGGCGGCCTGCGTGCCGACCGCCTACCTCACCGCCTTCCGGATGCTGACCCGCGACTCGGGGCTGTGGAAGCCCGGCACGGTGCTCGTCCAAGGAGGTTCGGGTGGTGTGGCGTCGGCGACGATCCAGCTCGCCAAGGCGTTGGGGCACCGGGTGTGGGCCACCGCGCGGACCGAGCACAAGCGCGCCTTCGCACAGTCGCTGGGCGCCGATGAGGTCTTCGAACCGGGGGCACGGTTGCCCGAGCGGGTCGACCTCGTCGTGGAGACCGTCGGCGAGGCGACGTGGTCGCACTCCCTGAAGTCGTTGCGTCCCGGCGGCACGATCGTCGTGTGCGGGGCGACCTCGGGTGCGAATCCGCCCGCGGACCTCAACCGCGTCTTCTTCCTGCAGTTGCGCATCATCGGCTCGACCATGGGGACGGCCGCCGAGCTGGCCGCTGTGCTGGCGCTGCTGGGCCGCAGCGGCGTCCGCCCGCACATCGACCGGGTGGTCGGCTTCGACCAGCTCGCCGACGCGATGGACGCCCTCGTGGCGGGCGAGGTGCTGGGCAAGGTCGTGCTGCGCCCGGGGGAGCCGACCCGAGGGGCTGAGTGAGCGGGCGCCTCGACCGCCTGTTGCGGCGCCAACGCGTCGCGGGCGGGGCCAGCGGTTCCGGCGTCGAGGGCCCCGGGGCCGACGTCGTCGCCCTGGTCGCGCTGGCGACCCGGATCGGGGGCACCGCGCTGGAGTGTGGGGCGTCCGCGGCAGAAGCCACCCAGATGATCATCCGCGTCGGTCTGGCCCACGGGGTGGGCCTGCAGGCCGACGTCACCTACACCTCGCTGACGGTGGGCAGCTATGCCGGCGAGGGGGAGCAACCGGTCACGATGGTGCGGGTGGTCCCGGCGCTGGCGCAGGACTACGCCCGCCTGGGCCACCTCGAGGGAGTCGTGGAGGCCGTGTCGCGGGGCGAGATCACCCTTGACGAGGCGACCGACGCCCTGCGGGAGCGCGAGTCCTCGGGGCAGGAGTACCGCCGCTGGGTCCGCTGGCTGGCGGCCTTCGCCCAGGGGGCGAGCATCTGCGCCCTGCTCGGCGGGATCTGGATGGAGGTGGTGGTGGCCGGGCTGGCCACGCTGCTGATCGGCTGGGTCACCGCGCTGATGGTGCGCCGGAGGGCGCCCTACTTCTTCGTCCAGGTCGTGGCCGGGGCGGTGCCGATGCTGCTGGCGGTGGCGCTGATGTACCTGCGCGGGCTGGGGGTGACGGACCTGTGGCAGTTGTCGCCCTCGCTGGTGGTGGCCGCGGGCATGGTCTCGATGCTGGCCGGCATGGGGGTCGTGGCCGCGGCCCAGGACGCCCTCGACGGCTACTTCGTCACCGCCGGCGCCCGGATCATCGAGCTGGTCATGCGCACCGGAGGGCTCATCCTCGGGGTGGCGGCCGTGCTGTGGCTCGGCGTCCGCGTCGGGGCGCCGGCCTACCTGGCCCCCGAACTCATCCCGGCCCCGCACCCGGTGGTGCAGGTCCTGGCGTGCGCCGCCTTCGCGACGGCGTTCGGGGTGACCAGCGGGTTGGGCCCGCGCGGCGCGGTCATGGTGGGCGGATTCGGCGCGCTGGCGTGGACGAGCTACCTGCTGGTGCTGACCCCGCTGGCCGGCGACCACGTCCTCGCGGCCGGCGCGGCTGCCTTCGTGGTGGGGGTGCTGGGTCATCGGCTGTCGCGGTGGTTGGGGCCGCCGGCGGTCGCCCTGGTCACCATGGGCATCGCCCCGCTCATGCCCGGGATGCTCGTGTACCGCGGCCTGTTCCGGCTCGTGGTCGGGCTCCCGGCCGTGACTCCCAACGACACTGCCCCCGAGCTGTTCATGCTCGCCGTCCTCACCGGGGTCGGGCTCGCCCTCGGCAGCTCGGCCGGGGCCGTGCTCGGGCGCCGGCTCGCGCTGCCCACCGAACACATCGCCCGGCGGGCCACCATGCTGTCCATGCGCGCCGGGCAGATGCGGCGGCGCTGACCGCTACCCGAACACCCCGGCCAGCACCAGGAAGCCCACGACGAAGCCGGCGAGGACGACCCCGAGCGGCACGATCGCGAACGGGCGCAGGTCCCGCGGCAGGGCGCGCAGCGCGAACAGGGAGCCGACCACGACGGCGGCGCCGATGATCATCAAGGTCCACAGGAGGGCGTCCACGCCGTCCATTGTCCCAGTTCGGTAGACTGGCGCGCGTCGCACGGCATGGATGGGGCCATCACCCCGGAGCTGCCGGAAGAACGGGACGCACGGCGTCCTCATTAGAACCGGCTGCGGCGAGCAAGAGCGGGGCCTTCGGTGAGGGCCCAAGAAGGGTGGTACCGCGGGGTTCGCCTCGTCCCTTCGTCCGGACGCACTGACGAAGAGGGGCCCTCATGACCACCCAGCCCGGGTACAACGCCGTCGCGCCGCAGGTCGACCTGCCCGCGATGGAACGCGACGTGCTCGCCTTCTGGCAGGCCAACGACACCTTCGCCCGCTCCATCGAGCGCACGGCCGACGGCCCGCGCTGGACCTTCTACGAGGGCCCGCCCACCGCCAACGGCCGGCCGGGCACGCACCACATCGAGGCGCGCGTGTTCAAGGACGTCTTCCCCCGCTTCAAGACGATGCAGGGGCACCTCGTCGAGCGGAAGGCCGGCTGGGACTGCCACGGCCTGCCGGTCGAGCTCGCCGTCGAGAAGGAGCTGGGCTTCTCCGGCAAGGGCGACATCGAGGCGTACGGCATCGAGCCGTTCAACGAGCGCTGCCGCGAATCGGTCGGACGCCACGTCGACGCCTTCGCCGAGCTCACCGAGCGCATGGGCTACTGGGTCAACATGGACGACGCCTACTGGACGATGTCGACCGAGTACGTCCAGTCGGTGTGGTGGAGCCTCAAGCAGATCCACGACAAGGGCCTCCTCGTCGAGGACTACCGCGTCGCTCCCTACTGCCCCCGCTGCGGCACCACCCTGTCCGACCACGAACTCGCCCAAGGCTATGAGGACGTCACCGACCCGTCGGTCTACGTCCGGTTCCCGGTGACGTCGGGCCCGCTCGAGGGCAAGGCCGACCTGCTGGTCTGGACCACCACCCCGTGGACGCTCGTGTCCAACACCGCCGTGGCCGCCCACCCCGACGTCACCTACGTCGTCGCCACCCGCGACGACGACACCCTCGTCATCGCCGAACCGCTGGCCGAGAAGGTGCTCGGCGAGGACTGGAAGCTCGGCCCCTCCTTCACCGGCAAGGAGATGGAGGGCTGGCGGTATGCCCGTCCCTTCGACCTGGTCGAGTTCCCCGACGTCGTCGGCGGCACCCACTACGTCGTCAACGCCGAGTACGTCACGGTCGAGGACGGCACCGGCCTGGTCCACCAGGCGCCCGCCTTCGGCGAGGACGACATGATCACCTGCCGCGCCTACGGGTTGCCGATGGTGAACCCGATCCGCCCCGACGGCACCTTCGCCCCCGACGTGCCGCTGGTGGGCGGGCAGTTCTTCAAGACCGCCGACAAGGCGCTGGTGGCCGACCTGGAGCAGCGCGGGCTCATGTTCCGCGTGCTCGACTACGAGCACAGCTACCCGCACTGCTGGCGATGCCACACGACGCTGCTCTACTACGCCCAGCCGTCGTGGTACATCCGCACGACCGCGATCAAGGACGCCCTGGTCCGCGAGAACGAGCAGACCAACTGGTACCCCGAGCACATCAAGCACGGCCGCTTCGGCGACTGGCTCAACAACAACGTCGACTGGGCGCTCAGCCGCAAGCGCTACTGGGGCACCCCGCTGCCGATCTGGCGCTGCGAGGACGACCACCAGGTGTGCGTCGGGTCGCTGGCCGAGCTCGGTGAGCTCGCCGGGCAGGACCTGGACGAGCTCGACCCGCACCGCCCCTTCGTCGACGACATCACCTTCGGCTGCCCGACCTGCGGCCAGCCGTCCCACCGCGTGCCCGAGGTCATCGACGCCTGGTACGACTCGGGCTCGATGCCGTTCGCGCAGTGGGGCTACCCGTGGGTCGACGGCTCCCAGCAGGAGTTCGAGCAGGCCTTCCCGGCCGACTTCATCTGCGAGGCGATCGACCAGACCCGCGGCTGGTTCTACTCCCAGATGGCGGTCAGCACGCTGGTGTTCGACCGGTCCGACTTCAAGAACGTGTTGTGCCTGGGCCACATCCTCGCCGAGGACGGCCGCAAGATGTCCAAGCACCTGGGCAACATCCTCGAACCGATCCCGCTGATGGACCAGCACGGTGCGGACGCGGTGCGCTGGTTCATGGCGGCGGCCGGCTCGCCCTGGGCCTCGCGCCGGGTCGGGCACAGCGCCATCCAGGAGACCGTCCGCAAGGTGCTCCTCACCTTCTGGAACGCCGTGAGCTTCCAGTCGCTGTACGCCCGCACCAACCACTGGACGCCGACCGGCTCGGCCCCGGCGGTGGCCGGGCGCCCCGTCCTGGACCGCTGGCTGGTCGCCGTGCGCACCCAACTGATCGCCGACGTCACCGACGCCCTGGAGAACTTCGACACCCAGCGCGCCGGCTCGCTGCTCAGTGAGTTCGTCGACGACCTGTCGAACTGGTACGTGCGTCGCTCCCGGCGCCGCTTCTGGGACGGCGACCCGTCGGCCCTGTGGACCCTCCACGAGACCATCGACGTCGTCGCCCGCCTGATGGCCCCGATGGCGCCGTTCATCACCGAGCGGGTCTGGCAGGACCTCGTGGTCGCCGCCGTGCCGGGCGCGCCCGAGTCGGTCCACCTGTCCGACTGGCCGACGGTGGACGCCGACCTGGCCGACCCCGAGCTGGTGGCTGCCATGGACCTCACCCGTCGCCTGGTCGAGCTCGGCCGGGGCGCCCGTTCGGAGGCTCAGGTCAAGACCCGCCAGCCGCTGCGGCGGGTGCTGGTGCCGAGCGCGTCGTTCGCGAAGCTGACCGACGAGTTGGTGGCCGAGATCGCCGCCGAGCTCAACGTCGGCGCCGTGGAGTCGTTCGCCTCGGCCGGTGACCTGGTCGACTACGCGGCCAAGGGCAACTTCCGCGCCCTCGGAAAGCGGTTCGGCAAGGACACCCCCAAGGTCGCCCAGGCGATCGCCGACGCGGACGCCGCGGCCCTGGCGTCCGCCCTGGCGTCGACCGGTGAGGCGACGGTCGACTGGGCCGGTGGCACCGTCGTGACCGCCGAGGAGGTCATCGTGTCGGAGCGGCCGCGCGAGGGCTGGTCGGTGGTCAACGAGCAGGGCGAGACCGTCGCGCTCGACCTCGAGCTCACGCCCGACCTGGTCCGCGCGGGCCTGGTCCGCGAGGTCATCCGGATGGTGCAGGACGCCCGCAAGCGGATCGGCCTGGAGGTCTCGGACCGGATCACGCTCACGTGGGCGGCCGGCGGCGAGCTGGGCGAGGCCCTGCGGGAGGCGTCCGGCCTGGTGGCCGACGAGGTGCTGGCGACGACCCTCACCGAGGGGGAGCCGAGCGGCACCGTCGTGACCGACGACGACCTGGGGTTGAGCTTCTCGCTGGCCAAGGCCTGAGCGCTCGACCCTTGTCTGGCGCGCTGCGGTGGGGGAGGGTGGTCCCATGACCCACGAACCCACCGAAGCCGACGTCACCGAGAACGTCGAGGATCCCGGCAACGCGGAGCCCGACATGGCCCTGCGCAGCGCCCAGGACGTCGACGACCCGACGGGTCGGCGGGGGCATGCCCGGCAGAACCCGGACGGTCCCCCCGGCGCGGCGGGCGAGCACGACGGCAACGTCGAGGAGAGCAGCGACCCGACCGAGTGAGCCCCGAGTGAGCCTCGCCGGGTGAGGCTCAGCCTCCCAGCGCGCGCCGTCCGGCCGTGCTGGCGAGCATCGCGCCGCCGTCGTGGCCGACGCCGGGCACGACGATGACGGGCTGGCGTGCCACGATGCCGGGGCCGAACACGGCGTGCAGGTGGCGTTGGTAGGCGAAGGCCCGGTCCAGGCGGTGGGTTCCCTGGGCCATCGCCCCGCAGGACCGGTCCAGCGAGGGGGAGTGCGGGTCGTCGTCGGCGGTCCCGATCAGGTAGCGCACGCTGCGGCGTCCGTACTGGGCGGTGATCGCCGCCTCGTCGAGCCGGGAGGCGTAGCCGGAGCGGTCATCCAGCCCGTAGCGCCAGGCGTCCCAGGCCGGGCAGTCGCGGGTGGGTCCGGGGCGCTCAGCGGTGAACCACACGTACGAGGACGGGTTGATCACCACATAGGAGTCCAGGTCGACCGGTGAGACCGCGGCGTAGCGGTTGGTGAACTGGCCGCCGCCCGAGAACCCGACCAGCGTGACGGACCGGCCGCCGAACTGGGCCACCAGGGCGTCCAGGACCGCGTAGGAGGAGGCGCCCGTGGTGGCTTCAGCGCCCTCGGGCCACGTCATGGCCGCCCACGCGTGCCCGCCGGCGAAGGCGTCCACGGCGGTGGCGAAGTGGGGCGCGACCACGACCGTGTCGGCGGGTTCGCCGCCCAGCGCGTCCACGATCGCGCGGCGCATGCCGCAGGCGTTGCGGTCCAGGCCGTGGACGCCCACGATCACCCGACGGACGCCCGCGCCCCACTCCTCGATCGGGGTCGAGGCGCAGTAGGCGAGGGTGGCGCCGGCCACCTGCGTGGTCCGGATGAGCGGGTCGCGTGGCGGCTGTGCGAGCGCGTACGGCGTGCAGGACGCCAGCGCGAGGGCCGCGAGCAGGCTCGCCACGGCGGCCCACCACCGGCGGGGGATCACGCGCCGACCTCGGCGTCCCACACCTCGGCGAACACGTCGGCCATCGAGGCGACGTAGGCCCGGGAGAGGTGGTTGGAGTCCATGTAGATGTAGGTGTTGCCGATGACGCCGGGGCACAGGCTGACCTTGCCCGGCGGGCAGAACCAGTCGGAGAAGTCGAGGTAGTGCTGGTGGGGCAGGTCGGCCAGGGCGCCGACCGGCCACTCGTCGGCGAGCTTGTCGGCGCGGCGTCCCGAGCAGCGGGGGTCCTCGGTGCCGTAACGCTGGACGCATTCGGGCATGTCGAAGTCCCAGCGCGGGTTGTCGCGGATGTTGACGACCGCGATCCCCGCGTGCGCGACCGGGGCGATGGCCTCGGCCCACCCCCAGTCGTCGTGCTCGGGGGCGTCCACCCGCGTCGAGGAGCCCATGCTGACGACCTGGTCGGGGCGGGTGGCGAGCAGCCAGTCACGGGCCGCCCGCTGGTACTCGCTGCAGCCGGGTTCGGTGTTGGGTGAGCCCAGCCGACAGGCGGCCCGGCCGTAGGCGGCCAGCCGCCACCCGCGCTCCTCGGCGAGGGGGATGAGGGCGGTCAGCCACTGGAAGGCGTGGCTGTCGCCCACGACCGCCACCACGCGCGTGGGTTCCCCGTCGGGCTCCAGGACGCCGCACCAGCCCAGGTCGGGGTCGGCGGGGTGGCCGGGCAGGGTGGGGTCGCAGGCGGGCAGGTCCTGGGGCCAGTCGTAGACGATGGCCCGGTCGCCCGGCGCGATGCCCCGCCCGGGCGTGGGGGAGGCCGAGGCGGGGGCGTCCGGCCCCGGGGTGAGGGCGCGCGCGCCCGGACGTTGGTCGGGCGGCAGCTCGGCGGTGGCGCGGTCGGCCCGCTCCACGACGGCGGCGATGCCGCCGAGCACCGAGGTGGCCAGCAGGGTGAACAGCAGGATCGCCGTGACGGCGTACCGCTTGGAGCGCAGCAGGTCGAGCCGGTGGAAGCGCCGCTCCACCAACCGCGTGGACAGGTCGGCCAGCACGAAGGAGGCCGCCAGGATCGTGAGCGAGTCGACCGGGCCGGTGCGCGGGTTGCCGTTCGAGGTCACCACGACGGTGAACACGTACACGGGCCAGTGCCACAGGTACAGCGAGTACGCCCGGTTGGCCACGAAGGTGACCGGACGCCGCGACAGCCAGAAGGAGGCGTGCCCCGGGTCGTCGGTGCGCGACCCGGCGATGATGACCAGCGCCGCGGCCAGCAGGGGCGGCAGCGCCGCCCAGGCCGGGAACGCACCGCGTCCCCACACCAGGCCCGTGCCCAGCAGGAGCGCCAGCCCCGTCCAGGAGACGATCCGGGACGCCCGCGCCGACAGTGGTACCGAGGGCAGGAGGGCGACCAGCCCGGCCGCGGTGAACTCCCACACGCGGGTCCACGTGGAGAAGTAGGCCGCGGCCGGGTCGGCCCCGACCTGGTGGACGGCCCACGCGAACGACACCACGGTGGCGAGCCCCAACACGACGGCGAGGGTGCGCCGCACGGGGATTCCCCGGTGGCGTTCGAGGGCGGCCGCCGCCACGAACACCAGCGGCAGCAGCACGAACAACTGGCCCTGCAGCGACAGGCTCCAGAAGTGCTGGAAGGGGTTGAGGCGCTGGGGGTCCGCGACCATGTAGTTGGCCTGGTCGGCGATCAGCCGCCAGTTCTCGCGGTAGATCAGGGACGCCCGCGCGTGGTTGAGCAGCCCCTCATAGCGCGTGGGGGGCAGCACCAGCCAGCCGGCGGCGGTCGAGGCGGCGATGACGATGGCCGCCAGGGGGACCAGGTGGCGGAAGCGTTGGACGAGGAAGTCCAGCAGCCGGAAGGCGGTGCCCTTGCGGACGAAGCTGGCCGTCATCAGGAAGGCGGAGATGAACAAGAAGACGTCCACGCCGCCCGAGACGCGCCCGGACGTCCACAGGTGGTAGGCGACCACCAGCAGGATCGCCAGCCCGCGCAGGCCGTGGATCTCGGGGCGGAAGTCCGGTGCAGCCGACTGCATGGCTCCTCGCGTCAGGGGACGCGGTGCGTCCACTCGGGGGAGAGGAACTTCGTCTGCATCAGCTCGCGCGCCGCGGCGAGCTCACCCTCGGTGTAGGAGCCCTCCCGGACGTGGTGCGACCCGGCGAAGGACGCCATCAGCCGGCGGATGATCTCGTTGCGCGGCAGCCCGGTCTGCGAACGCAACGGGTCGACCCGCTTGTTGGCCGACTTGGTGCCCTTGTCCGACATCTTCTCCCGGCCGATGCGCAGGACCTGCAGCATCAGGTCGGCGTCGATGTCGTAGGCCATCGTCACGTGGTGCAGCACGGCGCCGGCGGCGAACCGCTTCTGGGCCGCACCGGCGATCTTGCCCGCGTCCGAGGCGATGTCGTTGAGCGGGACATAACGCGCCCGGATGCCGAGCTCGGCCAGGGCGTCCATCACCCAGTCGTCGAGGAAGGCGTAGCTCTGCTCGAAGCTCAGCCCCTCCACCAGTGAGGTCGGCACATGGAGCGAATAGGTGATGGAGTTGCCCGGCTCCATGAACATCGCCCCGCCGCCGGAGATCCGCCGGGCCACCCGGATGCCGTGCCGCTCGGCCCCCTCGTGGTCGATCTCGTTGAGGTAGCTCTGGAAGCTCCCGATGACGACCAGGGACGAATCCCAGTCCCAGAAGCGCAGCGTCGGGCCGCGGGTGCCCTCGGCGACCTCGCGGGTGAGGACCTCGTCCAACGCCATGTGCATCGTCGGGTCCAGGACCATCGGGGGGATCAGGTCGAAGGTGTGGTCGGCCCAGCCGGTCGCCCGGCCCAGGGCGCGGCGCACGGCGATGCCGACCGCGGTGGGGGTGAACCCGACCATGTGCGTGCCGGGGGGCAGGGCGTCCTCGATCGCCCGGGCGATCTCGGCGGCGTTGGCCGAGTCGTGAAGGCCCACCAGGGCTGCGTTGATCTCCTCGAGGGCCTCGTCGGGCTCCAGGAAGAAGTCGCCCTGCACCGACGCCGAGGAGATGGAGCCGTCGGTCACCTCGACCTCGGCCGCCACCAACTTGCCGCCGTGGACCTTGTACTCGCCGCGCATGGGCCCCACTCTAGGCCCGTTGCCCACGCAGGCCCGTCAGGAGTCGATGCCGGGGGGCCTGCGCCCGTCGAGGTAGGGCGGTGGCTTGCGCTGGTTGCCGGCGATCTGGGTCAGGATGATGCTGCCGATGATGGCGATGACGATGAATGTCCACCAGTTGCCGGTGACCAGCGCCAACAGGATCGCTGCGGGCCAGATCACCCCGCGGGCCACGCCGATCCAGTCGGTGTTGCCCTGTGCCGGTGCCGGGGCGGGGGTGCTCGGCCGGGAACCCGGCGGCGTGGTCAGGAAGGACGACCCGAGCTGGCGGGCCGGCAGGGGGTCAGGGCCCGGAAGGTCCGCGAACAGGGGCGTCAGCTCGCTGGCGAAGCGGGCCGACAGGGCGGTCGTGAGCCGCTCGTCGAACTCGCTCGCGTCGAGGCGTCCGGCCTCGAAGTGCTCGCGCAACTGCGTGGCCGCAGCGTCCCGATCGGCGTCCGACAGCCGTTGGGGAACCGGTTCTGGGGTCATGCACGCCTCCTGTCACCCGACATCTTCGCATGTCGGACGCCCGAGCGCTGGGACGCCCGCGTCCGGGGCTCGGGACATGGCAGAGTTGGAGCGGCCGTGTCAGGAAACGTGACAGAGGGGGGACGAGACGGTGCGTGTCGTGCAGAAGTTCGGCGGGTCGTCGGTGGCGGACGCCGCCAGTATCAAGCGGGTCGCCCAGCGCATCGTCGCGACCAAGGAGCAGGGTCACGAGGTGACCGTCGTCGTGTCCGCCATGGGGGACACCACCGACGAGTTGCTCGACCTGGCCCAGCAGGTCAGCCCGAACCCGCGCGCCCGCGAGATGGACATGCTGTTGACCGCCGGCGAGCGCATGAGCGCTGCCCTGCTGGCGATGGCGATCAACGACCTGGGCCACACCGCACGCTCGTTCACCGGCAGCCAGGCCGGCGTGATCACGTCGGAGAAGCACGGGGACGCCCGCATCATCGACATCACGCCCGGGCGCATCGAGTCGGCGCTGGAGGAGGGCGACGTCGTCATCGTCGCCGGCTTCCAGGGCGTCTCGCAGTCCACGAAGGATGTGACCACGCTCGGGCGCGGGGCGTCCGACACCACCGCGGTCGCGCTCGCCGCCGCGTTGGGGGCCGGCTACTGCGAGATCTACTCCGACGTGGACGGCGTGTTCACCGCCGATCCGCGGATCGTGTCCGGGGCGCAGCGCATCCCCGAGATCAGCTACGAGGAGATGCTGGAGATGGCGGCCAACGGCGCCAAGATCCTGCACCTGCGCTGCGTTGAGTACGCCCGCCGCGAGAACGTCCCGGTGCACGTCCGGTCGTCGTTCTCCGACAAGCCGGGCACCTGGGTCCAGCACATCGACGAGGAGGATTCCGTGGAGAACCCCATCATCACCGGCATCGCGCACGACCGTTCCGAGGCCAAGGTCACCGTCGTCGGCGTGCCCGACCGCGTGGGTGCTGCGGCCGAGGTCTTCACGACCGTGGCGGACGCCGGCATCAACATCGACATGATCGTGCAGAACGTGTCGGTCGAGGGCGGCACCACCGCGATCTCGTTCACGCTGCCCCAGTCCGACGGCGACAAGGCCATGTCCGCGCTCCGCGCCGCGCAGGGGACCATCGGCTACACCGAGCTGGTCTACAACGACAAGATCGGCAAGGTGTCGGTCATCGGCGTCGGCATGCGCTCCCACCCCGGGGTGTCGGCCACCGTCTTCCGCGCCATCGCCGAGCAGGGCATCAACATCGAGATGATCTCGACCTCGGAGATCCGCATCTCGGTGCTGGTGGACAGCGACGACCTCGACAAGGCCGTCCGCGCCTGCCACACGGCGTTCGGCATGGACGCCGACGGCGAGGCGGTCGTGTACGCGGGGACCGGGCGGTAGCACCCCCACCTGGGGGTATGGTGGTCGGCAGACAGGGGAGCGCCCGCAGGGGCGCTGAGAGTGCGGAGCACCGCAGACCCTCGAACCTGATCCGGTTCGCACCGGCGTAGGGAGTCGAGTCTCGTTTCCGGCCAGCGTGCCGGCCCCTCCGACCCGTTGGAGGACCAACCATGCCCACCGTTCACCGTTTCGCCCCGCTGGCTGCCGTCGCGGCCGGGGTGCTCGGCCTCGCGTCCTGCGCGGGCACGTCGACAGCACCGACCACGCCGCCGGCCCCGGGTTCACCGGCCGACACCGCCACGGCCCCCGCCGGGGGCGGGGCCCTCACCGTGGTGACGCACGACTCGTTCAGCCTGAGCGACGAGCTGGTCGCCCAGTTCGAGACCGACAGCGGCCTCGATGTCACCTTCGTCGCCCCCGGCGATGCGGGCACGCTGACCAACCAGCTCGTCCTCACGAAGGGCTCCCCGCTGGGCGATGTGGTGTTCGGCATCGACAACACGTTCGCGGGGCGCGCGCTGGCCGAGGGCGTGATCGCCCCGTCCTCGCCGCAAGGGCTCCCGGACGCCGACGCCCAGGCCCTGCAGGCCGACGATTCGGGACGCCTCGTGCCCATCGACTTCGGTGATGTCTGCCTGAACGCCGACACGGCGTGGTTCGAGGCCAACGGCAAGGCCGTCCCCGCCACGCTCGACGACCTGGTCAAGCCCGAGTACTCCGACCTGCTCGTCGTCTCCAACCCGGCCTCCAGCTCGCCGGGCCTGGCCTTCCTGACCGCCACGGTGGGCGCCAAGGGCGAGGGCTGGGTCGACTACTGGACCCAGCTCAAGGACAACGGCCTGCTCGTGGCCAAGGACTGGACCGAGGCCTACAGCGTCCAGTTCTCCGGCAGCGCCGGCAAGGGCCCGCGCCCGCTGGTGCTGAGCTACGCCACCTCGCCCGCCTTCGAGGTCGTCGACGGCGAGGCTCCGACCCAGGCCCTGCTCGGCACCTGCTTCCGGCAGGTCGAGTACGCCGGCGTGATCGAGGGGGCGGCCAACCCCGACGGCGCGCAGCAGTTCATCGAGTTCCTGCTCAGCCCCGAGGTCCAGGCCGACATCCCCGGCGAGATGTACATGTACCCGGCCGTCCGCAGCACCGAGCTGCCCGAGGAGTGGGTGACGTTCGCCCCGCTGAGCGAGGACCCGTTCACGGTGCCGGCCGACGAGATCGCCGCCAACCGGGACGCGTGGATCCGCACCTGGACCTCGACGGTCATCGGCTGAGCCGACGGACGGGTCAGTGACGAGGCGCGTCGGGTGGACGCTGGCGGGGGCGATCCCGCTGGCGTTCCTCGGCGTGTTCTTCGCCTGGCCCGTCGCCACGCTGGTGGCGCGGGGGTTCTTCCCCGAGGGCACCTTCACCCTGGACGGCTTCGCCCAGGTCTTCGCCGAGCCGCGCACCTGGCGGGTGATCACCACCACGCTGGCCCAGGCGGCGGCGGGCACGGTCGTGGCCGTGCTGCTCGGCGTCCCGGGTGCGTGGGTGCTGTACCGCACGCGCTTCCCCGGCCGCTGGCTGGTGCGGGTGGTCGTGACGGTCCCGTTCGTGTTGCCGAGCGTGGTCGTCGGGGTGGCGTTCAAGAGCCTGGTGATCTCGACCGGGCCGCTGGGCCACCTCGGCCTGGACCAGAGCTTCGCGATCATCGTGGCCAGCCTCGTGTTCTTCAACTACGCCCTCGTCGTCCGCACGGTCGGGGCCCTCTGGGCGTCCCTGGACCCGCGGACCGAGCAGGCGGCGTCCGTTCTCGGTGCCTCACCGGTGCGCGTCTTCCTCACCGTCACCCTGCGCGCCCTGGCCCCCGCGATCTTCTCGGCAGCCGCCCTGGTCTTCCTGTTCTGCGCCTCGGCCTACGGCGTCGTCATGGTGCTGGGCGGGGCCGGTTACGGCACGATCGAGACCGAGATCTGGTTCCTCACCTCCCAGCTCCTCGACCTGACCGGGGCGGCGGCCCTGTCGATCGTGCAGCTCGTCGTGGTGGGGGCGTCCCTGATCGTCGCCAACCGCTTGCAGGCATCCCAGGCGCGCTCCCAGCGGTTGCGCACGGACGCCTCGAACGAGACCCCCTGGAGCCTGCGCCGCGATGCCCTGCCCACCGCGGTCACCGCGGTCGTCGTCGTGGGCCTGCTGCTGTTCCCGATCTCGACGCTCGTGCAGCGCTCCCTGACCACGGCGTCCGGCCTGGGCCTGGACCACTACCGCAACCTCGCCACCACCGGCGGCGGCACGCTGTCGGTGCCGGTGTGGGACGCCGTGGGCAACTCGCTGCGCACGGCGACGGCCGCCACCGTGCTCGCGCTCGTGCTGGGCCTGCTCGTCAGCCTCGTCGTCTCCCGCAGCCCACGCCACGAACTCGGACGCCGCGGGCTCGGCCTGCTGGACGCCGCGTTCATGCTGCCCCTGGGCGTCAGCGCCGTCACGGTCGGGTTCGGGTTCCTGATCACCCTCAACCGCCCGCCGCTGGACCTGCGCAGCTCGATGATCCTGGTCCCGATCGCGCAGGCGATCGTGGCCCTGCCGCTGGTGGTGCGGGTGCTGCTGCCCGTGCTGCGGGCGATCGACCCCCGGCTCCGGGAGGCCGCGGCGGTGCTGGGGGCGCCCCCCGGCAAGGTGCTGCGCGACGTCGACCTGGCCTTCGCCGCCCGCGGCCTGGGGCTGGCGACCGGGTTCGCGTTCGCGACCAGCCTGGGCGAGTTCGGGGCCACCTCCTTCCTGGCCCGGCCGGACGAGCCGACCCTGCCGGTGGTCGTGTTCCGCCTGATCGGACGCCCCGGCCTGGAGAACCAGGGCATGGGCATGGCCGCCGCGGTGCTGCTGGCCGTCGGCTGCGCACTCGTGATGGGTCTGGCTGAGAGGATGAGGCCGAAGGAGGCCACGACATGGTGAACGAGGCAGGCGTCGGCCAGCGCGAGCTGGGCCTGGGCGTCGACGACGTGGTGGTGCGCTACCGCGTCTCCGGCAACGACGAGCGCTACTCCACCCCCAGCAAACGGCCGCTGGTCACGTGGGTGCCGCCGAAGCGACCCAGTGCTGGGCAGGAGCGCACGATCACCGCGGTGGACGGGGTCAGCCTGCACGTCGCGCCCGGTGAGGTCGTGGCTCTGCTGGGCGCCTCGGGGTCGGGCAAGAGCTCGCTGTTGCGGGCCATCGCCGGTCTGGAGCCCCTGGCCGCCGGCCGCATCACGTGGGACGGCCGCGACCTGGCCGGCACCCCCACCCACAAGCGCAACTTCGGCATGATGTTCCAGGAGCCGGCCCTGTTCCCGAGCCTGAGCGTCGGCAAGAACGTGGCCTACGGCCTGCACCGGACGCCGCGGGCGCAGCGCGGCGCGGTGGTCGCCCGCTTCCTCGAGCTGGTCGACCTGGCCGGTCACGAGAACCGCAAGATCCACGAGCTGTCGGGCGGGCAGGCCCAGCGGGTGGCGCTGGCCCGTGCGCTGGCTCCCGAACCCCGGCTGTTGCTGCTCGACGAACCACTGTCGGCGCTGGACCGCGGCCTGCGCGAGCACCTCGTCGGGGTGCTGGGCGAGGTGCTGCGCCGCACCCGCACCACCGCCGTGCACGTCACCCACGACCAGGACGAGGCCTTCGCCCTGGCCGACCGGGTCGCCATCCTGGCCGAGGGGCGCCTGCTGCAGTACGACACCCCGGACGCCCTGTGGCGGCGTCCGGCCAGCGTCGAGGTGGCCACCTTCCTGGGCCACGACACCTTCCTCACCCAGGCCGACGCCGAGGCCTTCGGGCTGGGGGAGCTGGCCGCCGACTCCATCCTCGCACTGGGGCCCGAGAGCCTCTCGCTCGACCCCGATGGGGTGCGGGTCGCGGTGCGCGAGCAGCGGGCCCGCCGGGGCTATGTCGCCGTCACCGTCGTGCTCCCCAGCGGGCAACCTGCGCAACTGCGGGTGCCCGAAATGATTGAAGGCGATACTATTTCGGTGAGAACCGACGCGGACTCCGTGGCGGTCGTGGGCTGACGAG
Source organism: Propionibacteriaceae bacterium (assembly GCA_030539405.1). GTDB lineage: Bacteria > Actinomycetota > Actinomycetes > Propionibacteriales > Propionibacteriaceae > Propioniciclava. The sequence continues at coordinate 16,315 of JAUNSA010000008.1, read as the reverse complement.
GGGAAGACACCGTGAAGATCGGCATCGTGCTGGGCTCGATTCGGGACGGACGCAAGGGCGAGGAGGTGGCCCGCTGGGTCGCCGAGGCCGCCCAGGGTCGGGAGGTGGCCTATGAGGTCCTCGACCTGAAGGAGTTCGACGTCCCCCTGCTCACCACCAACACGCACCCGATGATGGCGAAGAAGTCCTACCCGGACGCCCGCGTGCAGGCCTGGAGCGACGCCGTCGACGCCTGCGACGGCTACGTCTTCGTGACGCCGGAGTACAACCACGGCGTCCCGGGGGCGCTGAAGAACGCCGTCGACAGCCTGGGCCAGGAGTGGGTGGGCAAGTCCGCCGCCCTGGTCGGGTACGGGTCGGTGGGCGGCGTCCGCGCCATCGAGAACTGGCGCCTGGTGCTGGCCAACTTCTCGATGACCGTCGTCCGCAGCGAGCTCAACCTGAACACGTTCACCGAATGGTCCGAGGGTGCCTTCGCCCCGAACGAGCGGCGCGCCGACGAGGTGGCCGAGTTGTTCGCGGCCCTCGAGAAGACCCTGGGGTGACCACGCGGCTCTCGCGCCGCAGCCTGCTCGGCGCGGCCGCGTGGCTGGCGCCCGCGGTCGTGGTGGCTGGGGCTGCCCCCGTGTTCGCGGCGAGCGCCCCGGCGCCCTCGGTCGACCTGAGCAACCTGCCGGTGCCGCTGCCGGCCACCGTGGCCGAGATCAACGAACTCCAGCAGGAGTACCCCGCCCTGCACGAGCGCATCACCGCCGAGATCGAGGCCGTGCGGGAGGAGTACGGGCCGATCTCCAACGACGGGCGCCTGTTGCCGATGGTCATCCCGGTGACGGGCGGGACCTGGCTCCACATCCGCAGCATCAGCCATGTTCCCGGCAGTGGCGGCAACTCCGGAACCGTCTTCCAGCCCCCCTTGCCCCAGAGCTACCAGGTCGTCAACGTCGACGGGTTCAACGGTGCGGTGGCCGTCGCCGTGCGCTCCAACAACTCCGGCGGCGAGTGGCTGGTCACCTACCAGATCGACGAGGGCGCCACGGACACCTTCACCCTCGACCTCACCTGACCTGCTCGCGGAGGGCGGCCTCCACCTCGCGGGAGGCCGCGCGCAGGGCCGCCACCATGGGGCGCACCAGGTGCGGCTCGAACCGGCTGGACGGCATCGCGAGGCTCAGGGACGCGATCGGGTCGCCCTCCTCGTCGTGGAGCGCCACCCCGAGGGCCAGGACGCCCTTCTCGGACAGGCCGTGGTTGAGCGCGAACCCCTGCTGGCGGACCGACTCCAGCCGCGGGAACAGCACGTGGAAGTCCGGGACCTCCTCCCCCTCCTCGGGATCGGCGTAGAGGGCGGCCACCTCGTCGTCGGAGCGCTCGGCGAGGATCGCCAGCCCGCCGGTGGTGCGGTGGGCGGGGAACACCATGCCCGCCCGATGCCCGACCCGCAGCGCGCGGGTGCCCTCGACCTCGGCGATGAACCGCACGAGGCGCCGGGTCAGCACCATCAGGTTGACCGTCTCGTCGAACGCCTCCATCAGCCGGGTCATCGGCCCCAGCGCAGCCTCGCGCAGCGGACCCATCGCGCCGGTCGCCTGGCCGGGCTGGGCCAGCAGCGGACCCACCCGGTAGCGCCGGCCCTCCCGCACGGCGAAGTCGCGGTAGACCAGCATCGCCAACAACCGGTGGGCGGTGCTCGGGGCGACGCCCAGGTGGGTGGCGGCGTCCGTCACGGTCGTGGCGCCCTCGAGCTGCAGCAGGGCGGCCAGGCGCAGCGCATGGTCCACGCTCGCGATGGCGTAGGCGGGGCGGTCCTTGCTCGACCGGGCGGGCTGCATCCCCCGATGCTCTCATGGGCGACCTGGCCCGAACCCCAACGCAACGACCGGACCCACGTCAACGTGGATCCGGTCACTTGGTCGGGGTGACAGGATTTGAACCTGCGACCTCATCGTCCCGAACGATGCGCGCTACCAAGCTGCGCCACACCCCGATGGCCCGGAGGGCCGAGGAAAAGCATATCGCAGGCGGGAGGGAATCTCACATCGGGTCCGCGCGCGGCACCAGGGTGAGGAGGGTCACCTCCGGCGGGCAGGCGAACCGGTACGGGGCGAAGGGCGACATGCCCACGCCCGCCGACACGTTGACCAGGCTGGTGTGCCCGGCGTGCTCGTGCTCGAACAGTCCCTTGGCCTTGCTCGGCGGCAGGTCACAGTTGGTGATGATGGCGCCACGGCCGGGGATGCAGACCTGGCCGCCGTGCGTGTGCCCGGCCAGGATCAGGTCCAGGCCGTCGGCGGTCATGGCGTCCAGCACCCGCAGGTAGGGCGCGTGGGTGACGCCGATCTCGACGGCGTCGTCGGCCGCCGGACCCGCCACGGCGTCGTAGTCGTCGCGGCCCTGGTGGGCGTCCCCGGTGCCACGCAGGCGGATCGTCTGGCCGGCGACCTCGAGCTCGACCCGGCGCTCCTCGAGGTAGTGCCAGCCGATGCCCTCCAACGCAGAGCGCAGCTCATCGGTGGGCAGCGCGGCGGTGTCCGCACCATCGGAGCCAGAGCCGCCCGAGGGGCCCATCAGGTACTTCACCGGCAGCTTGAACCGGGGCGCCTCGAAGTCGTTGGAGCCGAACACGAAGGCGCCGGGGACCTCGGTCAGTCGTCCGAGTGAGTCGATCAGGGGACCCACGGCGTCCGGTGCCGCGATGTTGTCGCCGGTCGTGACCACCAGGTCGGGCTCCAGGCCGGCCAGCCCGGTCAGGAAGTCACGCTTGCGCGTCTGGCGTGGCAGCAGGTGGATGTCGGAGATGTGCAACAGACGCACCTCGGACGCCCCGGCCGGCAGCACGGCGGCCGAGGCCCGGCGCACCTGGAAGGCGGTGCGCTCGATCCCGATCCCCCAGGCCAGGCCTGCCGCGCCGGTCACGGCCAGGGCGCCGGCGACGCGACCGATCATGCCTCGTCCCCGCCCGGCTTGGCGGGCGGCTTCGCCGCAGCAGGCGTCGGCGTCGGGTCCGGCTTCGGCGTCGGCGTGGGCTTGGGGCCCGAGGAGACCAGCAGGCGGATGGTGCTGTACTGCGGCGCCCGCCCGCTGGGCCGGATGCCCAGGAAGGTGCCCTCGGCGCGGCTGTTCTCCACCCGCGAGATCGAGGTGCCGAAGCCGGCGGCGCGCAGGGTGTCGCGGCAGGCGTTCAGGCCCATGCCCGAGCAGCTCGGCACGTCGACGTTGGGCTGCTCGACCTTCGTCGGGTCGTTGAAGCGGCCCTTCTCCATGCCCTCGAGCGCGACGCGCATGGCGGGCAGCCAGATGCCCACGCCCGCCTCGGAACCCGACGAGCCGGACAGCCGGTACTTGCCGTCGCGGATGCGCAGGCCCTGCAACTGGAGGCTGTCGTAGTTGCGCCCCTCGAACTGCGGGTGGGTGGCGTCGATGCCGATCATGGCCGCCCCCGCGAGCTGCGGGGTGTAGCCGACCAGCCAGATGGCCTTGGTGTTCTTGCCGTCGGTGCCCGTCTTGCCGGCGATGTCATAGCCGGGGATGCGGGAGCGGGCCGCGGTGCCGCCGTTGAACGGGCCGCGCATCACGTCGTTGATCCGGTCCGCGACCTCGGGGGCGATCACCTGCTGGCAGTTCGCCGACGGGACCTCGAACTCCTTGCCCTGCTTGTTGACGACCGACTTCAGCAGGATCGGGTCGCAGCGCATCCCGCGCGCGGCCAGGGTGGCGTACGCGTTGGCCAGCGACACCGGCGAGGACTCGGCCGCGCCCAGGGTGAAGGACGGGTAGTTCGCCGCCTCCTCGACCGTCTTGCCCTGGAGCTTCAGGCCCAGGGTCTCGGCCATCCGGACCGTGTCGCAGACGCCGACGTCCTGCTCGAGGGCGACGAAGAAGTTGTTGACCGAACGCCGGGTGCCCGAGTACATGTCGAAGTCGCCGGCACCGCCGGCGTTCGTCACGGTCCAGCCCTTGCCGCCGCTCGGCACCTTGTAAGGGCCTTCGCAGTTCAGGAACGTCTCCCCGCTCCAGTCCTTGGAGCGCGGGGCGTCATAGGACCGATTGGTCGGGTAGCCCTTGTTGATGGCCGCGGCGAGGGTGAACATCTTGTAGGTCGACCCACCGAAGAAGCCGTTGGTCTTGCCGATCTCCCTCTCCATGGCGTAGTTCAGGAAGGTCTCGCCGGGGTTGTTGCCGATGTTGGGGCGGCTCTGCGCCAGCCCCAGGATCAGGCCGGTGCCGGGCTGGATCATCACCATGAGGCCGATGGCCGGGTCGGTGGGGTGGACGTAGTTGGACACGGCCTCCTGGGCCGCACGCTGCGTCCGCGGGTCGATCTCGGTGTGGATGGTCAGGCCGCCGCGGTAGAGGGCCTTCCGGCGCGACTCGTGGTCCGGGCCCAGGCTCGGCATCTGCAGCAGGATGGTCTCGACCACGGTGCACAGGTTCTGGAACTCGGAGGCGTAGCAGCCGTGCGGCGTCTCGGTCACGAGCGCGCGGTCGAAGCCGGTGGCCTTCGCCTCGTCGAACTGGGCCTTCGTGATCGGGGAGGTGAAGTGCCACACCTCGGTGGTGTTGCGCTGGCTCCACAGGACGTCGAGGACGTTGTTGCGGCGCTCGAGGGCGATCTTCTCGAAGCTGATCGGGTCGGAGGTCGACGGGTTGCGGACCAGGCCGGCGAGCATCGCCGACTGGGCCAACGTCAGCTCCTTGGCCGTGGTGCCGAAGTAGCGCTTCGCCGCGGCTTCCACGCCGTAGGCGCCGGCGCCGTAGTAGGACAGGTTGAGGTAGCGCTCCAGGATGTCGTCCTTGGACAGCTTCTCCTCCAGCGCGATCGCGTAGCGCAGTTCGAGCAGCTTGCGGGCGAAGGTGCGCTCGTACGCGGCCGCCAGCGCCGCCTCGTCGTTGTCCGACAGAGCCTTGTCGATCAGGGCCAGCTTCACGTACTGCTGGGACAGGGTCGACCCGCCCTGGGTGTTGCCGCTGGAGGTGCGCACCAGGGCACGCAGGGTGCCGCGCAGGTCCAGGGCGCCGTGCTCGTAGAACCGCTGGTCCTCCACCGCGAGCTGGGCCTGCTTCATCCACGGGGAGATCTCCGACAGCGGCACATAGGCGCGGTTCTGGTCGAAGAAGTTGGTCAGCACCGCACCGTCGGCCATGTAGACGGTCGAACCCTCGGCCGGGGGCGGGGTCTCGATCTCCTTGGGGATGGCGCCCAGGGCGTTGGCGCTCGACTTGGCGAGCTCGGCCCCGATGCCGGCGGCGGGCACGGCGAGACCAGCCACGAGGACGCCCCCGAGCACGCTCACGAGGACGAACATGAGGGCCGAGTACAGTCGACGACCCACGGTTGGTGCACGCATGGACACCAGACTACGTGATAGGGGGCCCCACCCCTCCTACCGGCCGGGGTGTCATCGTGTTGCCGTGGGGCAGGGTCGTGGCGGCAACAAGGTTGTGCCTCGTTGCCGGGCGACCCTACAGTGAAGGCCACCCCCCCGGTCGCTCCGCACCGGTGGATGCGAGAGAAAGTGGTGCAAAGGTGCTCACTCAGACAGATGACTGGACTCTCCAAGCTCGCTGCCGTGGGATGCAGGACAAGCTCTTCCCCGAAGGCGCGGACCAGAAGCGCGCCCGGGCGATCTGCCTCGGCTGCCCCGTCCGCTCCCAGTGCCTGGCCGAGGCCCTCGACAACCGGATCGAATGGGGCGTGTGGGGCGGCATGACCGAGCGGGAGCGGCGTTCCCTGCTCCGGGAGCGCACCGACATCGAGTCGTGGCAGTCCGTCCTGTGCGGCACGAAGACCTCGTAGGTCGGCGTCCGGCCCCGCCCTTCGGCTCGACTAGGCTGCCCGCATGACCAAGTGGGAGTACGCGACCGCACCCGTGCTGGTGCACGCCACCAAGCAGATCCTCGACAACTGGGGCGCCGACGGCTGGGAGCTCGTCTCCATCGTGCCCGGCCCCAACCCGCAGAACGTCGTCGCCTACTTCAAGCGCCCCCTGCCGGACGCCTCGTGACCGGCCCGGTCGAGCGCCTGGCCGAGCTCGGCCTGGAGCTCCCGCCCGTGGCGGCCCCGGTCGCCGCCTACGTCCCGGCCACGCGGGCCGGCGGCCTCGTGCTGACCTCGGGGCAGCTCCCGACCGTGGCGGGCACGCTCGTCTGCACCGGCAAGGTCGGCGCCGACGTCACGCCCGAGCAGGCCACCGACGCCGCCCGGACCGCCGCCCTCAACGCGCTGGCCGCCGCGGCGTCCCAGACCGGCGGGCTGGACGGCATCGCCCGCATCGTCAAGGTCACCGTCTTCGTGGCCTCCACGCCGGACTTCACCGCGCAGCCCCAGGTCGCCAACGGCGCCTCGCAGTTGTTCGTGGACGTCTTCGCCGAGGCCGGGCAGCACGTCCGCAGCGCGGTGGGCGTCCCGGTGCTGCCGCTGGACGCCCCGGTCGAGGTCGAGCTGACGGTCGAGCCCGCCTGAGCGTCGTCATGGAGCAGCCCCAGGCGATCGATGCCGCCCTGGCCGACCTGTACCCCGAGGCCCGCTGCGAGCTCGACTTCACCACGCCGCTGGAACTGCTCGTCGCGACCGTCCTCTCGGCCCAGTCGACCGACCGGCGCGTGAACGCCGTCACCCCCGCGCTGTTCGCGCGGTACCCGGACGCCGCCGCCTACGCGGGCGCCGACGTCGCCGCGTTGGAGGAGCTGATCCGCCCCACGGGCTTCTTCCGGGCCAAGTCCGGCCACCTGATCGGCATCGGGGCCGCCCTGGTCGAGCGCTTCGACGGGCAGGTGCCCGGCACGCTGGAGGAGCTCGTGACCCTGCCGGGGGTGGGGCGCAAGACCGCCAACGTGGTGCTCGGCAACGCCTTCGGGGTGCCGGGGATCACCCCCGACACGCACCTGATCCGGCTCGCCAACCGGTTCGGCTGGGTGACCTCCACCAAGCCGGACGCCGTCGAGCGCGCCGTGGGTGGGCTGTTCGATCCCGACGACTGGGTGATGCTGTGCCACCGGGTGATCTGGCACGGACGCCGGAGGTGCCACGCACGGCGTCCGGCCTGCGGGGCGTGCCCGCTGGCGGGCCTGTGCCCCAGCTACGGCGAGGGGCCGACCGACCCCGAGGTCGCCGAGGCCCTGGTCCGGGAGCCGCGGGCATGAGGCGGCTCGCCGCCTGGGTGGCCGCCGCCGGCCTCGCGCTGGCCGGCTGCTCCGCGGCGCCCTCGACCGACCCGGCGCCGCCGCTGCGGGTCGACCCGGCGCTGGTCGCGCAACGGGAGGCGGCAGGCATCCCCGACTGCCCGCAGACGCCCGCCGAGGCCGTCCCCGTCGCCGGCGGGCTGCCGGACCTGCTGCTGGGCTGCCTCGGCTCGGGCCGCCAGGTGAACCTCGCCGCCCTGCGCGGGACGCCCATGGTGGTCAACTTCTGGGCCCAGTGGTGCGGCCCGTGCCGCCTGGAGGCCCCCTACCTGAAGGAGTTCGCCGAGCGCGCCGGGGAGGACGTCCTCGTGCTGGGCGTCGACTACGACGACCCGGCCCCCGACCTCGCGCTCGAGTTCGCCGCGATGGCCGGCTGGCCCTACCCGCACGTGGTCGACCCGCTGCGCCAGACGGCTGGTCCCGTCCGGTTCCAAGGCATCCCGGTGACGCTGTACGTCGATGCCGACGGCCGGATCCAGCACCGGACGGTCGGCGGGATCCATTCGGTCGACCAGATGGTCCACGACGCGCAGCGGTTCCTGGGGGTGAGCGTGTGAGCGCGCCACCGCCGATCCTCGACGACCTGGCGCGGCGCCTGGCCGACCCGGCCGGGGGCACCCGGGTGGTGCGCGGGCGTCCGGGCAGGGCGGGGCGCAAGGCGGCCGTGCTGATCCTGTTCTCCGGGCCCGCCGCGGCGACGCCGGCCGACCTCGAGGTGGTCGTGGTCGAGAAGTCCCCGCTGCTGCGCAAGCACGCCGGGCAGTGCGCGTTCCCCGGTGGTGGCGTCGACCCGACGGACGCCTCCGCGGAGGCTGCCGCCCTGCGGGAGGCCCGCGAGGAGGTCGGCATCGAGCCCGAGGACGTGCACGTGCTCGGCGTCCTGCCGCCCGCCCACGTGGCGGCCACCGGCTACGACGTCACCTCGGTGGTCGGCTGGTGGCCGAAGCCGCGTGTGCTCAGCGTGGTGGACACCGTCGAGATCGGCGCCGTCCACGCCATCAGGGTGGGGGACCTGATCGACCCGGCCAACCGGGTCACCTGGCGGCTGCCGATGGGGTACGAGGGTCCCGCGTTCGTGGTCGGTGAGCTGTTCATCTGGGGCTTCACCGGCTACCTCATCGACGGGCTGCTCGACCTGGCCGGTTGGGCGCAGCCGTGGGATCCGCGCCGCCTCGCGGTGGTGCCGGAGCGCTTCCTGCACCGGGCCGGCCGCGACACCGGCCAGTGATCCGGACGCCTCAGGCCTGTTCGCCGCGCAGGCGCCGGTAGGCGTCCGGACGCCGGTGGTGCGGCCCCCAGCCCTCCCGCGCCCGCCAGTCGCGCAGGGCCTCCAGGTCGAAGCGGAACGGCACGAGTTGGGGCCGGGCGTCGGCCCGCGCGAGCAGGGGGTCCAGCGGGCGTCCGTCGGCGTCGAACACGACCGGTGAGTAGGCCGAGGACTGCCCCCACCCGTCGCCGGGGTAGTTCACCGACGCGATCGCCATCATGTTCTCGAAGGCGCGGGCCTCGAGCTGGTGGGCCCGCACGGGCGTCCAGGCGGTGGCGTTCGGCACCAGGACGAGTTCGGCGCCGGCGAGCATGAGCTCGCGGCCGCTCTCGGGGAACTCGCGGTCGAAGCAGGTCATCACGCCGATCCGGACGCCGTCGAACAGGCAGGTCTCGAAGCCGGACCCGGGAGTCAGTTCGGCCTCGGCGTCGTTGCGCAGGGTGTGCACCTTGTCGTGGCGGAGCAGGAGCTCGCCGCGGCGTCCCAGCACCAGGGTGGTGTTGGTCGGGCCGCCGGGGTGCTCGGCGAGCAGCGTGATCGCGATCCCCACCCCAAGGGTGGCGGCGGTATCGGCGAAGCCCTCGACCCAGGGGCCGTCGACGGGGGTGGCCTGCGTGATGTCGATCGGCAGGGCGTACCCGGTCGACCACATCTCGGGGAAGACGACGAGGTCGGCCCCGGCGGCGGCCGCCTCGCGGACGGCCGCGACGCCCAGGGCCAGGGTGCCCTCGAGGTCGTTCAGCGGCGTGAAGTGCTGGACGCCGGTGACCTTCAGCAGGGGTCGGCGGCGGGGCGTGGCTCGCGGGGACGTGGCCACCACCTCCTGTCACAATGGGCGCATGGTCGCGTCCCCTTGGTGGTCCTCAGCGGTTGTCTATCAGATTTACCCGCGTTCGTTCGCGGACAGCAACGGTGATGGGCTCGGGGACCTGCGCGGCATCATCGACCACCTCGACCATGTCGCCGGCCTCGGCGCGGACGTCGTGTGGCTCTCGCCCATCTACGTCTCCCCGCAGGACGACAACGGGTACGACATCGCCGACTACGACGAGATCGACCCGATGTTCGGCACGATGGCCGACTTCGACGAACTGGTCGCCGCCGCCCACGACCGCGGCATCAAGATCGTCATGGACCTGGTGGTCAACCACACCTCGGACGAGCACCCGTGGTTCGTCGAGTCGCGCGACCCGGCCTCGCCCAAGCGCGACTGGTACTTCTGGCGTCCGGCCCGCCCCGGCCACGAGCCGGGGACGCCCGGGGCAGAGCCCACCAACTGGGGTTCGTTCTTCGGCGGGTCGGGCTGGGCCTTCGACGCGGAGTCCGGTGAGTACTACCTGCACCTGTTCAGCCGCAAGCAGCCCGACCTGAACTGGGAGAACCCCGAGGTCCGCGAGGCCGTGTACGCGATGATGCGCCGCTGGGTCGCCCGGGGCGTCGACGGCTTCCGCATGGACGTCATCAACCTGATCAGCAAGACCCTCCCGCTCACCGACGGCATCCAGCTCCCCGGCGACCCGTACAGCTACGAGATCGAGCGGGTGGCCAACGGCCCGCGCATGATCGAGTTCCTCGAGGAGATGAACGCCGCGGTCGGCATCAGCGAACGGCAGTTGTTCACCGTCGGGGAGCTGGTCCTCGGCGGGGTCGACCACGCCCGCGAGTACACCTCCCGCAGCGCCGACCGGCTGGGCATGGTGTTCACCTTCGAGCACGTCTCGGTGGACCACGACGGCTCCAAGCTCAACCCCAAGCCGCTGCACCTGCCCGACCTGAAGCAGAACCTGGCCCGCTGGCAGGCGGGTCTGGCCGAGGACGGCTGGAACTCCCTCTACGTGGAGAACCACGACCAGCCGCGGTCGGTGAGCCGGTGGGGCGATGACAGCCCCGAGCACCGCGTGACCTCGGCCAAGGCGCTGGCCACGGTCCTGCACCTGCACCAGGGCACGCCGTTCATCTACCAGGGCCAGGAGATCGGCATGACCAATGCCGGCTTCACCAGCATCGAGCAGTACGCGGACGTGGAGGCCCACGGGCAGTACGCCGACGCCACGGCGTCCGGTGTGCCGGCCCAGGCCGTGCTGGACGCGCTGGCCGCCATGGGCCGCGACAACGCCCGGACGCCCATGCCGTGGACGCCCGAGGGGGGCTTCACGACCGGGACGCCGTGGCTGCCCCTGAACGCCACCACGGCCGAGATCAACGTGGCCGACGACGTGGCCGACCCCGAGGGTGTGTACGCGCACTACCGGGCGCTGATCGAGCTGCGGCACACCGAGGAGGTCGTGCGGTCGGGCCGCTTCGAGCTGCTGCTGCCCGACCACGAGACGCTGTGGGCGTTCACCCGCACCACCGATGAGGACGCGTTGTTGGTGCTGGCCAACATGGCGTCCCACCTCTCGGGCGTGCCGATGGGGGAGCTGCCCTCGCTGGAGGGCGCCGACCTGCTGCTGTCCTCGGTCTACCCGGGGACGGACCCCCAGACGCTGGCGCCGTGGGAGGCGCGGGTCTACCGGCTCAGGGGCTGATCGCCGGGCGTGACCGCCGTCACCGGCAGCGGGGCGCCGGCCACGATCGCCTTGACGTTCGCGTTGCCCTGGTTGATGGCGCCGGTCACCGCCGAGATGCTGCGGTTGGCCTGCTCGACGGTCCGGTCAGGACCCTGCAGGTCGAACTTGTTCTTGCCGACCAGCACGAGGATGCCGGCGATCACGAGCAGGATCACGGCCATCGTCAAGAACCCGAGCGTGAACGCCCAGATGGTCGACACGACCCCTTGGTAGAGGGCGCTGAGGGCCAGGCCGCCGCAGATGAAGAGCAGGGTGGCCGCTTGCACGGCCAGGTAGCCGGCAGCACCGAACAAGCCCGCCCCGATGCCCGCCTTCTTCGCTTGAGGCATGAGCTCGGCCTTGGCGAGCTCGATCTCTCCCTTGATGATGGTCTGGACATCGGCGGTGATGTCGTTGAGGACGTCACCGATCTCCGGCTGTGCCATTCGCTTCTCCTTCGTCGCTACGTGTCATGCTAGCGGGCGCTCGTGCCGGCGTCGCCGGGGGGACCTCACAGACGGATGCGGACGCCGTCCTCGGGCAGGGCGAGCTGCGAGGTGAACTCGCTGTGGTCGACGGCCGCCCGCCAGCAGCTCACCCGGTAGGGCAGCAGCAGGGGTTCGGGGACCCGCGCCGAGGTCTCGTACAGCTCGCCCACCTGCGCCATGAGGCGGCCGAGCCGGTCCTGGTCCAGGTCGGGGAATCGCCGCGCGACCATGCCGAGCAGGTCCACCCGGCTGATCGGGACCCACAATCGGTGGCTGCGCTCGCTCACCTCGGCGTAGTACGGCGAGGTCGTCAGGCGGTCGACGCTCTCGGTGCCGTAGGCCCCCGACATCGCCTGAGGATCGACGTCGCGCAGGATCGCGGTGAGCCGACGCACCCACGGCACCGAGTCGTCGCGCACGGTGTAGCTGACGGCCAGGTGGCCCCCCGGAGCGAGCACGCGGGCGATGGACGCCAGCGCCTCGGCCGACAGCGTGTGCAGAGACTGGTGCACGTGGACGACCGCGAACGACATCGGCGCGAACGGCAGCCCCTCCGGCCGGGCCACCGTGGGCAGGGCCGCCGGGGCCCGGTTGAGCAGGGTGCGGACGCCCGCCCGGCTGGTGTCGCACGCCACCAGGTCGGTGTCCCGGCGCGCGAGCAGCGCGGCCAGCGGGGCCACGGAGCGGCCCAGCAGCAGCGCGCGGGGTTGGGGGCGGTCGCGCCACGCCTCAGGGGCCGGGGCCAGCCAGTCGAGGGCAGCCTGGGGGAAGGCCGGTTGGCTGGTTGCGGTCATGCGCCCGATGGTAGGTGAGCACCCCACCGGTCCGGTGTCAAGGGTCTGGGCGCGTTGTGGATAAGGACACGAGTTGTCCACAGGTTTGCTCTGAGGTGACCGGATTCGGGGTCGGCTGCCGAATGTGAGGGCGTGAACACAGAACGATCAGACCGATCAGCCCGAGCATTGCCAACGGGCCGACCCGTGCCCACGGACCGAGCCGACGCCGAGGTGCTCGTGCTGACCGCCGACGCCCGGGTGACCGACGCCGTCGAATCGGCCGCCGCAGCCCTCGGCGTCGCCGTGGTGACAGTGGCGACGATGGAGGAGGCGCTGCCCCGGTGGCCGCGGGCCCGGGTGGTGCTCGTGGGCGGCGACCTGGCCGCGGCGGCGGCGTCCGTCGGCCCGCCGCGGCGCGGGCGGGTCCACCTGGTGGGCTTCGAGGCGGCCGAGCTGGGCACCTGGTCGATGCCCCTGGGCGCGGAGGTGCTGCCCCTGCCCCAAGGGCTGGCGTGGCTGACCGAGGTGCTCGCGGTGGGCGGGGCGTCCGAGGCGCGCACGCTGGCCGTCGTCGGCGGGAGCGGGGGCGTGGGGGCCTCGACGCTGGCGTCCGGTCTGGCCCTGGCCGGGGCGCGGGCCGGGCGCACCGTCGCGCTGGCCGACCTCGACCCGCACGGCGGTGGGGTCGACCGGCTGCTCGGCGCCGAGCGCGCCCCCGGCTGGCGCTGGCCCCGGCTGGCCGGCGCGCGCGGCGAGGTGGGCGACGTGCGCGGCGTCCTGCCCGAGGTGGCAGGAGTGACGGTGGTGTCGATGGGGCGCGGCCCGGAGGGTCCGGCGTTGAGCGCCGAATCGGTGCAGGCGGTGCTGGGGTCCTTGGGGCGCCACCACGACCTGGTCGTCGTCGACGCGGGCCGGACGCCCCACCCGGCGGCCCGCCAGGGGGTCCGGGCCGCCGACGCGGTGCTGCTGCTCAGCGGCACCGGCGTGCGGGCGGTCGCGGCCGCGGCGAGCTTGGTGCCCGACCTGGGGGATCGCGTGGGGGTGGTGGTCCGCCGGGCGCGCGGCGGCCCGCCGGGGGAGTTGGTGTCCGACGCCCTGGGCCTGCCCCTGTGGGGGGAGGTGCCCGAGGCGCGCCGGGTGGCCGCCGATGCCGAACGCGGCGAGCTGCCGGGTGCCTCCAGCCCCCGGTGGGGGTCGGCGGTCGGGCGGCTGCTGGAGCGCGTCTGGACGGAGGCTCATCATGAGGATTGACCTGGACGAGGTGCGGGCCCGGCTCGGCGAGCTGGGGCAGGCCGCACGCCCCGCCGAGGTGGCGGAGGCGATGGCGTGGCTGGGCCACGTGGTCAGCGACGCCTCGGTGCTGGAGACCGTGGCCGCGCTGCGCCGGGACGCCCAGGGCGCCGGCCCGCTGGACGACCTGCTGCGCCTACCGGGGGTCACCGACGTGCTGGTGAACGGCCCCGATGATGTCTGGCTCGACCGGGGCGAGGGGCTGGAACGTGCGGCGGTCAGATTCGAGTCCGACGAGGCGGTGCGGCGCCTCGCGGTCCGGCTGGCGGCCCAGGTGGGTCGGCGCCTCGATGACGCCGCCCCCTGTGTGGATGCCCGCCTGCCCGACGGCACCCGCGTCCACGCCGTGCTCGCCTGCATCGCCGGCCGCACCTGCCTGTCGCTGCGTGTCCCGGCACGGGTCCGGCTGTCGCTGGCCGACTGGCAGGCGCGCGGATCCTTGACGCGTTCCGGGGCGGAGCTGCTGGACGCCCTCGTCCTGGGCCGGGCCGCGCTGCTGGTCTCCGGGGGGACGGGCTCGGGCAAGACCACCCTGTTGGCGACCCTGCTGGGTCGGGTGCCCGACTGCGAGCGGCTGGTCATCGTCGAGGACTCCCGCGAGCTCGACCCCGACCACCCCCACGTGGTCCACCTGGAGGGCCGGACGGCCAACGCCGAACGCGTCGGCAGCGTCACGTTGACCGACCTGGTCCGCAACGCGCTGCGGATGCGCCCGGACCGGCTGGTCGTCGGCGAGGTCCGCGGCGCCGAGCTGGCCGACCTGCTCGCCGCCCTCAACACCGGCCACGAGGGTGGGTGCGGCACGGTGCACGCGAACAGCGCCAGCTCCGTGCCGGCCCGCCTGGAGGCGCTGGGCGCGCTCGGTGGGTTGTCCCGCTCGGCGTTGCACGCGCAGGTCGCGGCGGGGCTGGACGCCGTCGTCCAGGTCCGGCGCGACCGCGCCGGCCGCCGGTATGTGGAGCAGGTCGCCGTGCTCGAGCCCGACCGCGACGGGGTGGTGTCCGCCGTCCCTGCGGTGACGTGGACGCCCCAGGGCGGCGAGGAGCGGGGCCCCGGGTGGGTCCGGCTGGGGAGGTGGCAGGCATGAATGCGCTGGCGGCGGTGGTCCCCGCTTCGGTGCTGGCCGCGGCCCTCGCAGGTGCCGCGGTGTGGTGGGCGCTGCTGGGTGCCGGCGCAGGGCTGGGCCGGCTGGCGGCCGAGCCGGCGACGCCCGGGGCCGTGGTGCGGCGGTCCACGTGGCTGCGGTTGATGCTGCTGGCGGCGTCCGTCCTGGTCGCGGTCGCCCTGCTGGCGGGGCCGGGTGCGGCGGCGATCTGCCTGGCGCTGGGCCAGGTGGCCGGTTGTGCCTGGTGGCTGTCGCGCCGGCGGGCTGCTCGCCGCGCCCTCGTGGAAGGGCGGACCGCCGTCGTCCACGCCGGCGAGCTCGTCGCCGGCCTGCTGCGCGTGGGTCGGATCCCGGCGGCCGCCCTGACCGAGGCGGCCGTCGACGCGCCCGTCCTGCGGGCGGCGGCGGCGGAACTGGCCGCCGGGGGTGAGGCCGCGGCGGCGCTGCGGCGTACGGCGTCCGGGGTGGGGCACGAAGGGCTGGCCGAGCTGGCTTCTGCCTGGGAGGTGTCGGTGCGCACCGGCGGCTCGTTGGTGAGCGCGGTGGACGCCGCCTCGGCCCGGTTGGCGGCGGCCGACGACGTCGCCCGCGTCGTGGAGGCCGAACTGTCGGCCGCCCGGCTGGGCGGGCGGGTGATGGCGGCCCTGCCGCTGATCGGCCTGGGCCTGGGCTTCGCCGTGGGCGGCAACCCGCTGGCGTTCCTGACCGGTTCGCCCGGCGGCTGGGTCTGTCTCAACCTCGGGGTCGTGCTCGCCTGCGCCGGCGTGATCTGGATCGATCGGGTGGCCGAGCGGGCGGGGGGCCGGTGATGGGCTGGGCGATCACCGGCGCGGTCCTGGCCGGCCTCATGGCCTGGTGGTGGGTGCCGCCGGGCGGGCTGGGCCGGCTGGAACCGAGCCCGGTGCCGCGGCGCCTCGTCACGCGCGGCTCGACGCTGCTGACCCGCCTCAAGGGTGTGTTGCCCACGACCGCGGAGGTCCAGCGGGACGAGGAGCTGCGGGCCTCCGCGCCGGTGGTGTGTGACCTGATGGCCCTGTGCCTGGACGCGGGCCGCCCCCCACGTGCGGCGCTGCGGGTGGTGGTCGGGCAGGTGTCCGGCCCGGCGCGGGAGGAGCTGGAGGGCGTCCTGGCGCGGATCGACCTGGGCGTCGACGAGGCCGAGGCGTGGAACACGCTGGGCCGCGTCCCCGGCTTCCGCGAGGTCGGGCGTGACCTGGCCCGCTCGGTGCGCTCCGGACTCGGCCTGGCCGGCCTGCTCCGCCAGCACGCGGTGGCCGCGCGCGCCGAGGCGGACGCCCGGGCCCTGGCCCGCGCGCGGGCGGCCGGGGTGCGCAGCGTCGTGCCGTTGATGCTCTGCTTCCTGCCGGCGTTCCTGCTGCTCGGCGTGATCCCGCTGTTCGGCGCGCTGGTCGGGGGGCTGTGGTGAGGGCGGGCCAGAGTTCGTCCACAGGGCGTTCTTGGTCCGGGGGCGTTGTCCACAGGCCCGCAAAGTCGGTGACCGGATCGGGGCGGTTCTGCCGAGTGTGTGGGTGCGTCGCCGTTGGGGCGACCCAGATCGAGAGGAAGCACACCATGTCGCACCACGACCTCACCCCGCACCACCACAGCACGCCGACTCGCCGCTCGCGGCTCGCCGAGCGCGGCATGATCACCGTCGAGTA
>JAUNSA010000090.1:10020-10577 GCA_030539405.1 Propionibacteriaceae bacterium | reverse complement strand
CGTATCCATCACCCTGAAGCCGGGCTGGTTCGTCGTCTGCTACCCCTCGGACGCACACCGTCCTGGCGTCTGGGTCACCGGACCCGCGGACGTACTCAAGGCCGTCGGCAAACTCCGCGTCGCCTGAACCACCACTTGACTGTCCAAGGAGGACACCATGTCGATGCTGAAGGGCATCGTTCCGCCCCTGCTCACTCCCTTCCACTCCGACGGGACCCTGGACCTGGTTGGTCTCGACAACTTGGTCGACCACCTCCTCAATGCCGGTGTCCACGGCATCTTCGCCCTCGGCTCATCGGGTCAGGTGGCCTACCTGACCGACGCCCAACGAACCTCGGTGGTAGAGCGGGTTGCAACCCGCGTCGCCGGCCGAGTCCCGGTGATGGTCGGAACCGCCGACCTGACCGCATCACGGGTCGTCGACCAGGCCAAGCGCGTGATCGACGCTGGCGCAGACGCCATCGTGGCCACGGCCCCGTTCTACGCGCTCAACTCCACCACTGAGGTGGCCGAGCACTACCGGATGATCGCCCAAGCAGTCGACGTGCCCGTGATCG
>JAUNSA010000090.1:6556-10010 GCA_030539405.1 Propionibacteriaceae bacterium | reverse complement strand
TTCCTGTTCGGGTGCACAGCAAGCTCTCCCGAGACACCCTGATCGAACTGGGCCGCGAGGGAGTCATCGCTGGGGTCAAGGACTCGTCTGGGGACGATGTCGCCTTCCGGCGCCTCGTGCTCGCCAACAGCGCAGCCGGCAACCCGCTTGAGATCTCCACCGGGCACGAAGTCATGGTGGACGCCATGGCGTTGCTCGGGGCCGACGGGGCTGTCCCAGGTCTGGCCAACGTGGATCCCCGAGGCTACGTCAGGCTCTGGCAGGCCGCCCAAGCCGGAGACTGGACCCTGGCCCGCACCGAGCAAGAGCGACTTTCCCAACTCTTCGAGATCGCATTCGTACCCTCCGGGCTATCTGGAGATGCCGCCGGCATCGGTGCGTTCAAGGCAGCCCTCGCAGCAATGGGCGTCCTTGACTCGGCTGCCATGCCTTCGCCTCTGGAACCCCTGACCGACCCAGACGAGCACGCCATCGCGCAGATCGTCACATCGGTAGGCCTCGGACACGATCGAGCTGCCTGAGATCGACATCGCCAGGCACTACGGCCTTGGGAAGGAAGGTGGAGGAAGGGTGACCAGCTCCCTCGGCTGCAACGTTGTCGGCGTCGACCTCGGTGGAACCAAGACCGCAGCAGCCCGAGTCGGCCCGGACGGGGCCGTCGGGCCTCTGGCGATCAACCCCACACCAGCCGGGGATGGCCCCGACACAGTCCTGGACACCGTGGCCGCCACCGTCCTCCAAGCATCGCAAGGCGCGATGCCCACCGCGGTGGGAATCGGCGCCGCGGGCGCCATCGACGAGCACGGGACCGTTGTCAGTTCGACCGACACGTTCAGAGGATGGGTCGGAACAGACATCGCATCAGGTCTCCGAGCGCGGCTCGGAGACCTCCCGGTCCGGGTGATCAACGATGTCGACGCACATGCCGTGGGTGAGGCTTGGCAAGGCGCCGCTGCCGGAGCGCGTTCCGCCCTTGTCGTCGCTGTAGGGACAGGAGTTGGCGGCGCGCTCCTCCTGGATGGTCGCCTGCATGTAGGGGCACACCATCTGGCCGGGGAGATCGGCCACATCCCAACCGTCGGCGCCGAAGACCTGCTCTGTCCCTGCGGACGCCTCGGCCACCTGGAAGCGCTCGCAGCTGGCCCAGCCATCCACCGCCGCTACCGAGCCCTCGGTGGATCCCCAGAGGTTGCCGACACAGTCGAGGTGTTCAAGGCAGCGACCGAAGGGGATGGCATCGCCCTCCGTGTCATCCGCGCGGCCGCTACAGGATTGGGCCGCACGCTGGCAGGCCAGATCACGTGCTTGGACCCAGACGTTGTCGTCATCAGTGGGGGCCTGGCCGAGGCAGGGCCGCTCTGGTGGGAGCCACTTGAAGCCACCGTGCGCTCGGAACTGGTCGAGGCCCTCGCTGGCATTCCCATCAGGCCCGCCCAACTCGGCCCAGTCGCGGCCATCCTGGGGGCAGCTCGCACTGTGGCCGTCCAGTAGAGCACACCCCCGTCCACGGCGCCGATCCTCGTGATCACGACTCAGGCCCATTCCGATGCGCAGGGGGAGTGGCGGGCGTCCATGCTTCTGCATGGTCGCGGACGAACTCCTCCAGTGGCGTGGCTGCGCGTCCGGTGAGTCGGCGGACCGTGCGGTTGGGGAAGGCGGAGATGTTGAGCCGGACGACCCGGTGGATCATCTTCAGCACGGCGAGTCGGTCCGGCGGGACGCCCTCGGCGGCCATGGCGGCGAGGTACTCCTGTTCCGACGGACGGGTGTAACGGATCGGCCGTCCGAGCACGTCGGTCATGATCGCCGCAACCTGCTCATAGGTCAGGCTCTGCTCCCCCGACAGGGTGTACGCCTTCTGCAGGTGCCCCTCGACGGTGAGCGCCGTCGCGGCCACGCGGCCGATGTCGCGGGCGTCGATGAACGCCGTACGGGAACTTCCGGCGGGGACGAAGATCTCCCCGGACTCGCGAATACGCTGGGCGTAGGCGGTCGCGAGGTTCTGGGCGAAGAAGTTGGGTCTGAGGAGCGTGTACGGCGCGTCGAGTGCGCGCAGGTAGCTCTCGACGGCGTGGTGGGGTGTGCGTCGGTTCACCTGCACGCCTTGGAGTGACAGGAACACGATCTGCTGGATGCCTTCATCCCGTGCAGCATCGACCAGCGGGAATAGGAATCGCCGGACGTCGACGATCGCCGGCGGGCGCATCAGGAACAGGCGGTCGCACCCCGTGAGGGCCGCCCTCAGCTCGGCGCGCGATGCGGCGAAGTCGAACAACCGCGTGGACGCCTCGGCAGGAACCCGGGCCGCGTCCTCCGGCCCTCTGATGGCGGCCACCACCGACTCCCCGCGTGCCAGCAGGTGTCCGACCACGGCGGAGCCGACCGTCCCGGTCGCCCCGGTCACGAAGACTGCGCTCATGTTCCCTCTCGTGTCCTGGCCAGCAAGCCGGCCAACGTCTCCAGCTCAGCGTCACTGAGACCCGCGAACCGTGGGGCGAGTTCGCGCGCCACCTCCCGTTCGAAGGCCCGCACACGCTTGCGTGACCCGGCCGACAGCACCAGGACGCGGCGCCGCGCGTCCTCGGGGTCCCGCTCCTGCTCGACCAGGCCTGCTGCCACCAAACCACTCACCAGTTGCGTCACCGCGCCCGGCGTCACCTCCAAGGATGCGGCCAGATCCCCTGGAGTCAGCGCCGAGTCGGCGTGGGCGAGCAGGAACAGCGCTTCCACCTGTGAGCGGCCCAGGTCCAGGTGGCCGAAGGGGAAGGTGCGACGAGAGTGGAGGCGACGTGCCCAGACCGCCAACTCCTCGACCGCGGTGCCCACGCGGTCCAGACGCCCCTTCTGGCTAGTCACTGACAAACGGCATCTGTCGGAGGAACGTGTCGTCGTCGACCTGAGTGAGGATGAAGTCGGCCAGATCATCGCGGCTGATCCGGGTGCTGGCATTCACGCCGACCCACCCGACCCGGTACCGACCCTTGCCGGGATCCTCACTCAACATCGGACCACGGACCACGGTCCAGTCCAGACCGGAACGCTGCAGTATCTCCAGGTGTCCTTCGGCGTCGGTCAGGACGTGGCCGGACAACAGTCGCAACAGCAGGCGAATCAAGCGATCCGCCAGCTTGGGGCGATCCTGCGGCGCCCTCAACCCACCACCGGACAGGGTCACCAGCCGCTTCACACCGTGACGCTGCATGGCTGCCACGATCAATTCGGTGCCCTCCGTCTGCAGGCCGCGAGGCGAGCCCTTGACATGGCCGAACAAGCTCAACACCGCCTCGGCCCCGGCGACGGTGCTCTCGACGGCCTCGGCGTCCAGCACATCTCCCTGGACCACGCTCAGGCGCTCATGCGCCACTTCCAGCTTGGCTGGATTCCGCACGAGGGCTCGCACCTCATGACCTTGGGACAGGGCTCGCTCCAGCACGCGGCGCCCCGTCTTTCCCGT
>JAUNSA010000090.1:0-6456 GCA_030539405.1 Propionibacteriaceae bacterium | reverse complement strand
CGTCGCTGACCCCACCCGCGCCACCGTCCCCACGCCGTCCCAGGCAAGACAGCAGAACAGGAACTGAGGGTCCGGAGCTCGCATAAGGCCTAGTCAGATGGGCGGCCCCGGGAGGATTCGAACCTCCGGCACATGGTTTAGGAAACCACTGCTCTATCCCCTGAGCTACGAGGCCAGCGTCCGCCATTGTAGGGGAGCGCGAGTGCTGCGCGTCTCCGACGTCGGCCGCATGGGTGAAGCCGAACAGCCCAGGCGGGCGCTGATGGGGCGGGGTCTGCGCAAGTGGGTGAAGTTTGAATTGTTATCGCAGATTTGCCCCCCGTGGGGGTGACCCGGCCCGGATTCTGGTCTATAGTCATTGCACGAGAGCGACGCCAGGTAGTTGATGTCTCCTGGGGGTGGGTAGACGGCTTCTTAGCCCTTCGACCGGCGTCGCTCTCCTTTACTTTTTCCGGCCTCCCGTCGCGGGGATAGAGTCAGGGCCATGAGTTCAGGCTTGGACCGGGCCCGCCAGAAGATGGCC
This sequence comes from Propionibacteriaceae bacterium, assembly GCA_030539405.1. Taxonomy (GTDB): domain Bacteria; phylum Actinomycetota; class Actinomycetes; order Propionibacteriales; family Propionibacteriaceae; genus Propioniciclava. The sequence goes on along the minus strand of JAUNSA010000090.1, from coordinate 5,933 downwards.
GACGCGGGCGCCACAGAGGCGGCCCTTGATGTGTTCACCCACTACTACCGGGAGCTTGAGTCCTCCGGCGGTGGCTTCATCCGCGAGGATGACATCGAGCCGCTCACGGACCCGCCGCGGTTGGCGTCCGTCGATGTTGATCCCGACGCAGCGCAGGAGGCGCTGTCGCGCACCGTCCTGATCAAGCTCAACGGTGGCCTGGGCACCTCCATGGGGCTGGATGGTCCCAAGACGCTGCTTCCGGTTCGTGGTCGCAAGACCTTCCTCGACGTGATCGTGGCCCAGGTGCTGCACGCGCGCGAGCGCTATGACGCGCGCCTGCCGCTGCTGTTCATGAACAGCTTCCGGACGCGCAAGGCCACCCTCGAACACCTGGACGCCTACGACGAGCTCCCCGTGGGGGACCTGCCCATCGACTTCCTGCAGGGCTTCGAGCCGAAGCTCACCGTCGACGGCCTCGAGCCGGTCGAATGGCCGGCCGACCCGGCGCTGGAGTGGTGCCCTCCCGGTCACGGGGACATCTACACCGCCCTGGTGGGCACCGGCATCCTGGACCAGCTCCTCGAGGACGGCTTCCGCTACGTCTCGATCGCCAACGGCGACAACCTGGGCGCGGGCCCGAACGCGACGCTGGCGGGCTGGTTCGCCCAGTCCGGCGCCCCCTACGCCGCCGAGGTCTGCCCCCGGACGCCCAACGACCGCAAGGGCGGCCACCTGGCCGTCCGCAAGTCCGATGGCCAACTCATCCTGCGCGACACCGCCCAGTGCGCGCCGGAGGAGATGCACTTCTTCACCGACGAGGACCGGCACCCCTACTTCCACGCGAACAACCTGTGGATCGACCTCGCCGCGCTCAAGCGCCTGATGGCCGAACGCCGCAACGTGCTGGGGCTCCCGCTGATCCGCAACCACAAGACGGTGGATCCCTCCGACCCCACCTCGCCGGAGGTCGTCCAGATGGAAACGGCGATGGGTGCCGCGATCGAGGTGTTCCCCGGTGCTCAGGCCATCGCGGTCGAACGCGACCGCTTCCTGCCGGTCAAGACCACCAACGAGCTCATGCTGGTGCGCTCCGATGCGTTCGCGCTGGGCGCGGACGCCCGCCTGCTGGCCACCACCGAACGCCTGCCCGGGGTCTCCCTCGACAAGCGCTTCTACGGCCTGCTGCCCGACTTCGACGCCCGCGTCGAGTACGTCCCCTCGCTGCGCGAGGCGCACTCGTTGACCGTCGAGGGTGACTGGACGTTCGCCGAACCCGTCACGGTGGTCGGGGACGCCCACCTCGAGGACGCCGGCGAGCCCCGCACCGTCGAGGACGAGGTCATCGGCCAGGCGTGAGCACCCGCTGGCACGCCGCCTTGGCCTACGCGCTGGTGGGGGAGGAGCTGGACCTCGGCGTCCAGGAGACCCCCGACATCGCCACGCTCGTGGCCGACCTGGACGCCGCGGGCTGGGTCCCCGATCGGGTGGGAGAGCATGCGCGTGCCCAAGCATTGTGGCCGCACCCGATCCCGGACGCCGTGCGCGCCGGCCTGGGTGCCGCACAACTGCAGGCGGCGCTCGGGCGTGCCCGTGCCGCGCTCGGCCTGGAGGTGCTCACCGTGCTTCCTCCGTCGCGGCGCAGCCGGCTGGACGCCGACGAGCGCCGGCTCCTGGCCGACGTCCCGCCCCACTTCGGCCGCACCTGAGGGACGCCGCACCCGCGGGTGGGAATGCAGAACGGGGCCCGCCCGGATGGGCGGACCCCGTCAGTCGCTGGGGTGCGGTGCTCAGACGTTGCGGGTCTTGAGCAGGTCGCGGATCTCGGCGAGGAGCTCGTCGGTCGTGGGGGCCGGGGTCTCCTCGTCGACGGGGGCCTTCAGGCGCGAAGCGGCAGCCGCCTGCATGGCCTGGTAGGGCTTGATGACGAAGAAGTAGACGATCGCCGCGATCATGACGAACGAGATCAGGGCGGTGATGAAGACACCGATGTTGATGCCAAGGCCGGGGATGGTGACGGTGCTGAAGTCAGGCGTGCCACCGGCGAGGCCGATGAAGTCCATGATGATCTTGGTGAAGGCCTCCACGACCTTACCGAAGGCGCCCGCGATGATGACGGCGGTGGCCAGCTCGATGAGGTTGCCCTGCATCAAGAAATCCTTGAAACCCTTCATGAAAAACTTTCCCTCTCGGACGCCCGGGCAGTGCCCCCGGAAGGGGGGCGTGGGGCTGCCTGAGGCCCAGAAGATGGTAGCGAAGCCCTGCGCGGATGCCAAGCACCCGCTAAAGTGGGAAGGTTGGGTTGCCACGAAGACCCGAATATGAGGCGCTGAGCGTGCTCAGTGGACGACCACCACCAGCCCCGAACCGCCGTGCGTCGCGATCTGCGCGGCGACCTCGGGCGTCACCTCCACCAGCGCCACGGACCCCGATGCCCCGGCACCGAACAGGCCCCCCTCGCCGGGTGCGGTCGGCGGTTCGAGCACCCGGACGCCGCGGGCGACCGTCTCACCCGCCCCATCCAGCACGTCCACCACCGCACCGGGCCGAACGAGTGCTGCGATGCCACTGTTGGGCAGCGGCAGTGCGGCCACCACATGGCCCGGGCGGGCCACCCGCATCCCGTCCGCCATCGCCGCCGAGGTCAGGACGCTGCGCGCGGTCAGGGAGGCACCCACGGCCCGGCCCACGGCGTCCGACTCGGTGGTGAACGCGCCGTCGGGCACCGCGCTCGGGGGCAGCATCACCGTCGTGAGGTGCTCCGCGGTGAGGACCGTGCCGGCGGCCACCTCGGAGCGCGCGGCCAGCACGGGCACGGTGACCGATGGCGGCGGACTGAGCGCCAGGAGCGCGGCGAGGACGGCGCCGAACGCGCACAGGGCGGCCAGCGGGCGGCGGCGCAGGTAGAGGATGCGGCGCAGCGAGGAGGGGGTGGGTCGCTTCATGCCCCAGACATTAGGCAGGCCGTGTCACCTCAGGCGGCGGGGTCCTTTGACGACGGCTTCGAGGGAGCCGGCGCAGACGACGCGGCGGGCTTGTCCGCCGTGCCGGAGCCCGAGCCCGCGGCGTCCGAGGACGAGGCAGCGGCCGGCTTCGCGGCGTCCTGCTTGCCCTTCGTGCGGTTGTCGGTGGCGTAGAAACCCGACCCCTTGAAGACCACACCCACCGCGTTGAACACCTTGCGCAGCGTGCCGGTGCACGTGGGGCACTCGGTCAGGGCGTCATCGGTGAACTTCTGCACGACCTCGAGCTCGCGTCCGCAATCGGCGCAGCGGTACTGGTAGGTGGGCATGGTTCTCCTCATGCAGGTCCTGGGCGGTTCGACGACGCATCTTAACCCGCCCGCCGCGCACCGCCCGCCCGGAGGGTACGCGTGGGGGTCACGATGAGGTCGACGGGCAGGTCCCAGGGGTCGAGGGGAACGGAATCGACGAGTTCGTCCTCGTTCACCAGCGCGCCGCGAAGGGCTGCGGGGTCGGCGTGCAGGAGGGCGCGGTCGTACCAGCCGCCACCGGTCCCCAGGCGATGGCCGGTGGGTGTGGCCTGCAGCGCCGAGACCCACACGAAGGAGCACGCGGCGAGCGCCTCGGCCCCGAGCGCGGTCCCCGCCGGTTCGGGGATGCCGCGCCATCCCGAGCGCAGCGCGTCCGGGCCGGAATACCAGCCCCAGGCCGGCTCGCGGCGTCCTTGCAGGACGGGGAGCAGAACGCGGACGCCGGCGTCCGACAGGGCGGTGATCAGGGCGGTCGTGTCCGGCTCGGGGGCGATCGATGCATAACAGGCCACCGTCGCGTGCCCCGAACAGGCATCCAGCAACCGGGGGAGCCGCGCGGCATCCCGGGCCGCACGCTCGGCGTCCGGGGTGTGGGCACGCGCCAGGCGCACGGTCGCGCGGAGGGCGTCCTTGCTGGGTCTCGCGACGTCACTTTCGGAGGCTCGCGGCAGCGTTTCCGGGTCGGGCGCGGACATTCGCCTACTGTAGTTTCATGGCCCTGTTTGGACGCAAGACGGACGACGACGTCACCGACCCCAGCACGCAGACTTCCCCCTCGCCAGCGTGGGGTGAGGACGGCGACGCGACCCCCGAGGTCGAGGAGGCCGCGCCCGACCAGGGCGTGACCCGCCGGACCCTGGAGGAGCAGCGCACGTTCCTGCTCGACAAGGTTGGCGCGCTGCGTCCGTTCGGGATGCAGATCTGGGACGTCCCGGGGCTGGTCCTGTGCGAGGACATCGACTCCGACCTGGACCTGCCGCTGGTGACCACCGCGCGGACCTCCGGCTGGGGCGTCCGCGGTTCGGACCTCGTGGGGGCCACCGAAGCCGCACCCAAGCGCCTGTTCGTGGTGGACACCATCAGCGTCTCCGACGGGCCGGGCCGCCCGCTGGTCTCCGGCGCAGCCGTCGAGATCGAGGAGGGCGCGATCATCCCCGAGGGTGTGGACGCCATCGTCCCGACCGCACGCGGGCAGAAGACGCTGGACGGCTACGTCGAGATCGGCAGCGAAACCCGCCTGTACGACAACCTGCGCCGCGCCGGCTCCGAGCTGGCCGACGGGACGCCCCTGCTGCGCGCCGGCGAGGTCCTGTCGCCACGCTCGGTGGCGGTGCTCGCCGAGGTCGGGCTCGACAAGGTGCTGGTGCGCCCGCGTCCGCGCGTGGTCGTGCTGACGGTGGGGGAGACGCTGGTCGCTCCCGGGCAGCCCCTGACCCGGCCGCAGCAGCGCTACGACGCCGCCACCGCGCTGATCACGGCCGCCGCGCGCGCTGACGGCGCCACCGTCTACCCGCTCGGCATCGTCACGCCCGACCCGCAGAAGGTGAAGCAGGCCATCGCCGACCAGCAGATCCGCGCCGACCTGCTCGTCGTGGTGGGCGGCGGCGAGCTGATCCGCGAGGTCGCCGACGACCTGGGTGACCTCGACGAGGCCATCGTCGCGATCAACCGCGACGCGCGCGTCGCCTACGCGGGCCTGGGCGAGCAGCGGACGCCGCTGGTGATCCTGCCCGGTGGTGTCGTCAGCTCGTACGTGGCCTACCACGCGCTGGTGCGCCCGGTGATCAACAAGCTCAACGAGGTCGACCCGCTGGCGGCCGAGCGCGTCGAGGGGCGCCTCACCGAGGGCGTGGAGGTCATCGAGGGCAGCACCCACTTCATCCCGGCGCGCCGGGACGCCGAGGGCAACGTCACCCCCATCGGGGGTGCCGACTCCGAGCTCGCGTGGGACCTGGCGCGGGCCAACGTGCTCGCGATCGTCCCCGAGGCTTGGACGCGGGCCGAGCCCGGCTCGACCGTGGAGTGCATCGTCCTCGACGACGCCCGGCCGGTGTCCGACGCGCAGTGAGCCTGCGTGGGCCGGGCCGAGCATGGCCCGTGTCCTTGGCGCACGGGCCGGTGGGCCTACGCCCCATCCGACGGCGGGACGCCCACGCCTGGTTCGACCTGCGCGCGCGCAACGGGAGCTGGACGAGTGAATGGGACGCCACGCGTCCGGCTGATGCCACCGACCAGTCCCTGACCTTCGAGCAGATGGCCGGCCACCTCCGGGGCGAGGCGCGCGCCGGACGGGCCCTGCCGTGGCTGATCACGTGGACCGACGCCGGTCGGCGTCCGGTGTTGGCGGGGCAGATGACCATCTCCGGCATCGTGTGGGGATCGGCGCGCTGGGGCATGGCCGGCTACTGGGTCGACCAGGACCGCGCCGGTCGCGGCATCGCCCCCACCGCCCTGGCCCTGGCCGCCGACCACATGTTCGCGATCAGCCTGCACCGACTCGAGGTCGCCATCCGTCCCGAGAACACCAAGTCGTTGCGCGTGGTGGAGAAACTCGGGTTCCGGTTCGAGGGCGCACGACCTGCCTACATGCACGTCGACGGCGCCTGGCGCGACCACCTGATGTTCGCGTTGCACGCCGAAGAGGTCGGTCCCGAGGGTGTGATCGGACGCCTCGGCTGAG
>JAUNSA010000007.1:11640-39178 GCA_030539405.1 Propionibacteriaceae bacterium | reverse complement strand
CCTCACCGAGGTCGGAACCAACTAACCGAGCCTCCACGAAACCCGGGGCGATTCAAGTCGGGAGACGCGCGGGCCGCTGGTCTGGCACGCAGGGACACCACCCCGTGGGGGGAGTTCAAGAGTTCGACGGCATCGCTGCCTTGTCTGCACGACCTACCGTGCCTCGGCTCATCACCGTCTGGGAGGGGGGCTTCCCCTTCGACCTGATGGTCGAGGACGCCGGGGCGCCCACGACCTTGGTCAGCCTCCATGCGGCCTTGGGGAGCTCGGGTTTGCAGCCGCCCGTGTTCACCGCCAGGGCCGTCCTTGAAGGGATCGGTGTCAACCGGATCTTCGTCTCCGACCCCGGTCTCTACGCTTCCCCCGACCTCGGGCTGGCTTGGTACCTCGGGACGGACTCAGTGGATGCGACGGCCGTGCTCGCTGAGATCATCGCGCAAGTGCAGCGCAAGCTTGGAGCCCGCCATCTGGTCTTCTTCGGAATGTCGGGCGGCGGTTTCGCCGCCCTCAACCTGGGGCATGAGTTCCCGGGATCGTTGGCTGTACCGGTCAATCCCCAGACTCGCATTCTCAACTATGCGCCTGTTCACTGGGCCGCCATGGCGAAGTCATGTCTGGGCGCCGCGACGAATGAGGAGGCTGCAGCCGTACTGGAGGCTCACCCGCGTGCAGACATGAGGAGGCTCTACCCGTCGTCAACGATCGACAACTCCGTGATCTATGTGCAGAACCTTCAAGATGCCCATGTGTCCAGCCACATGATTCCCTGGCTCGACTCCGTGGGCTGGCCCGAGGAGGGGACGTCGGTGTTGATGAAGGATTGGGGAGCTGGACACCGTCCGCCTCCTGGCCATGAACTGCGCGAGATGCTCTCGTCGGTGGCCCAAGTGGATGGCGACTGGGGGGCCTTGGCCCGCATCTGGGGGGCCAACCCCCAGCCCACGCGGGAATGGGTGCGCAGCGTCAGCGGCCGATGATCTGGCTGAGCGAGGTAGCCATCACCGTTGCACGGGCAAACCGGTGAGCAGCTTCACGTGAGAATGCGGAGGCATCGCGGGGGGTCGTGACAATGCGTCTCGCCAGGTCATGGAGGGACTCACCCCCCGGCTGCCTGGAAGCCAGCGAGCCGCTGGCCAACGCCCAGCAAGTGAGCGATGGCCGCAGTTGCGCGTTCGGCTGCCCGGCCGTCACCGTAGGGGTTTACTGCTTGCGCCATGAGGGCGTAGGCCGCAGCGTCATCGAGGAGCTTGGATGTCTCGGCCACAATCCGCTCCGGGGTGGTGCCAACCAGCTTCACCGTTCCAGCTGCGACGGCCTCGGGGCGTTCCGTGTTGTCGCGCAGGACGAGTACGGGCTTACCAAAGCTTGGTGCCTCTTCCTGGACTCCCCCCGAGTCGGTTAAGACCAAGGAGGCCCATTTCTGCGCGTGAACGAACTCCGGGTAGTCGAGCGGCTCGGTCACGTGGACATTGGGCTGGCCTTCGACTGAGGGAACCACTTGCTCTCGAACCAGTGGGTTCCCGTGCGCAGGAAATACGACGAGGTGCTCAGGGTAACGCGCCGCGATGATTGCGACGGCCTCGCCAATGCGTCGCATGGGCTCACCCCAGTTCTCGCGCCGATGAGTCGTCAACAGGATCATCGAACGACCTTCAGCGAAGGCGCTGGCCAGTACAGGGTCAGAGAACGTGACATCGCGTGCCGCCGTCCATTTAAGGGCATCCACCACGGTGTTGCCGGTGATGACGATGGAGGTGTGAGCCACTCCCTCCCGGATGAGGTTCGCCATCGATGCCGAGGTCGGAGCAAGGTGCAGCGCAGCCACCTGCCCAGCCAGCCGACGGTTCGCTTCTTCAGGGAAGGGGGAATAGATGTCGCCGGACCGCAGGCCAGCCTCCAGGTGAACGACGGGGATCAGCCGGTAGAAGCAGGCGATGGCAGCGATGGCCACCGTGGTCGTGTCTCCCTGCACCACCACCGCGTCCGGCTTCCGCTCAGCCAAGACGGGATCAAGTCGCTCCATGATGCGAGCAGAAAGCCCGTTGAGTGTACTCCGATCCTGAAACACGTTCAGATCCAGATCTGGGGTGATCTGAAACCAGTTGTTGACCTGATCCATCATCTCGCGGTGCTGCCCAGTGGAGACCACGAAGGGCTCCAACACGTTAGATACTTGGAGGGACTTGATCAGCGGCGCGACTTTGACGGCCTCCGGACGGGTGCCGTAGATCACCATCACTCGCTTCTTCATCGAGGCCCCCTCGTCTGCCCTCGCCGAAAGCCTAGCCGGTACCGGTTCGCTTCGCAGGGACGCGAGTTGGTGTGCGAAGGCCTGAGCTACTAGTCACAGACAGCGCGCCGTTGCGGCCGCCGGGTCTCGATCGGCTTACGGCGTTCGATGGACTCGACCCGTTACCTTGCTGGTTGCCACGATGGCGGGGCCACGGTCGCCAGGCCCGGCATGGCCTACTGCCCTGTTGCACGAATGATCCGGGGGGTGTGTTGTCACCAAGCTGGGTGGCGGCAGCCGACCGCTGACAGGGGCAAGGCCCAGGTGGGGTCTCTTAACGTGGGTGCAGGCAGCTGAGGCACCACCACTCCGGCGGCCGTTGGCTTCAACGGACGGATGGTCGCCGTTATGGACGAGATCGGCGTCGACATCTGGTGCGGTTTGGAAGTGGGGCAAGCGGAATCACAATGCCTGCGCATTCGATGCCGCCGGTAACCGCGTGTTCGACAAACGTTGCCGCAGGCCAGGCCAACACTGAGACGCTCCCGATCGCGGTCGCCCGCTCAAGGAGCTCGGCCCGCCGACCTGCGCAGACTCGCGATGCGTCGGATCGCCGACGTGCACCCCAGGCATCTCTAGGACTGACCTTCGTCACGTACTCATCATCATCGATGCCGCCCGCACCATGCCCCACACGCCGCGATTACCCGACCTCGGGGAAGAGACCCTGGCTGAGTTGAAGGTCCTGGTCGGCTTCGACGACGACCTGACCCCGGAACCACCGGACTGTTGTACCGGATCCGGGGTCTGATCACCCAGGTCCATCCGGCACTGGCACGCGTTGTCGGCCCCCGGTTCGCGACCAAGCAGGTGTAGCGGTGATCGAGCAGCCCGGTGCGCCACGAGCCATCACCTCTGCCCCGAAGTCACGCCCGTTGTGGATCATCACCACGGGCCCACCCTCGCGGCGTTGAGGACTACGCCGACGCCATCATCCAAGCCCTTTCCGAGCGGACTGTCGTGGTTGCCGGCACCCGGATCGCTGCCGTCAGGCCCTGAACCTGCGCGCAGACTCGCCAAGCAGACCACACGACTCGTAATGGCCACCGTTTTGTCGAGATCCTAACCTCGATGCCGGGTGTGGGGCAGGACGGCAGCTCGAATCCTGCTCGACATCGGAGACGCCTCAACGTTCCCGGCCGCCGGGCAATCCCGTCGCTTACGCTACCCTCAAATCGAGCGCCGTTGATCCGGCGCCAGCATCCGCGGCGAGTTCCCTGCCCGTCACGGCAACAAACATATCAACCGAGCCCGCTTCCACTCCTCAACCGGCCCCTGCCGCTGGACAAGGGACTTAAGGGTCCCCGGCCTCCTAGCTGGCAGATCTGGGTTGACCTAGAAGCGGCGACGGGCAAGAATAAGTGAGCGCCCAATGCGGAGGAGGGGGCCTTGAGCGAGTCTACGCGAGTGGGCGAAACCAGCGACCTAGCTCGATCGAACGCACCCCACGATGCCGTCGCTCAGGGCACTGAAGACCCGTTCGATCCGGCGTGGTATCTCGAACAGTATCCTGATGTCGAGGCAGCGGGGATGGCACCCTTGGCGCACTACCTGCAGTACGGCCGTAGTATGGGTAGGCAGGCTGTCCCCACGGACCGTAAGCTTCGACGTATTGTTCTCGTCATCCCCGACCTCTCGACGATCGGTGGCATTTCGTCCCGCACCCGCAACGTCCTCCGATTCGGGCAAGACCTCGACGTCGAGGTGGTTGCTCTCACGGCACGGTCAGACAGGGGTACCAAGGAACCGGGTGAGATCTGCATGGCGACGGACCCCGACGCTTTGCGTGTGATCCACTCGTGGATGCCGAATGACACGGCGATTGTTATCTCCAACAACGCGCTGCGTGCCTTCCCTCGACCGCTCCAGAAGAAGCTGCAGCGGCATCCCATCGTTTACATCTGTGCCGGGCAAATGGCCTTCATGATCCAAGACTCAAACGTGATGGCCGATCGCGATTACGCGAAGAGGATGCGCGCAATGCGCATCATGTCCTTCTCTGAATCAGATATAAACTTCCAGCGCCAGTTGGGGATTCATGGGCAAGTCAAAGGGTTCGCTCCCGTTGCGCAGAGGGTTTCCAACGACTACAACCTGAACAAGAATCGTCGGCTAGGTTACGTGGGCCGAATCGACTTCCATGCCAAGGATACGGCCCGTCTCATCGATGTGGCTCGGCACATCGGGGGTACGCGCTGGGGCCCCATAAAACTGTTCACCACGGATGGCAGGAACTCTCCGCAGTACTCAAGCTTCATAAGAATGGTGGAAGAGCATGGGCTCGAAAACCAATTCGAGTTCGTAATTAACTGCACTGATAAGGAACAGATCTTCTCGGAGTTGGCTTTTCTGCTCGTGCCATCTCGGAAGGAGTCTTTCGGGAACTCCATCGTCGAGTCGATGTCATTCGGTGTGCCAGTCATTGGGGCTAGCTATGCCCCAGGCCCTGCGGAAATCATCCAAGATGGCGATTCTGGCTTCCTGCTGGACGAATATACGGGTTCGGCCGTTGCTAAGGTGGTCGAAAGTATCACGGACCAGGAGCGGCTCCGAATGTCGGCCTGTGCATTCCGTCGCCACCGCGACTACACGCTAGAGGCCCACGTGACCCAGTTAGTAGAACTCTGTTCGGACGCTATCGTGCGATTCCGCGGTGAGAACATCCTGCCGATCTTCCCGGAACTCAAGCTATTAGAAGGATGACCATGTCAAGCGAAATGTCCGATTTCTTGGTTGCTCCTGCTGGGAAGGATACCCAACGGCACGTCAACTACGATGGGGCGGATATCCACTTCCGCCTGCGGAGGACTGCTCGTGCTGGGGCGCCACTCGTCATTCGATTCCACGGGGCTGTCCAGCGCGACAAGCGCGAACTACCCGCATTCCAAGCAAATCTCGCCGCCTTCGATGGCGTTGCGCACCAGATTTCCGTTTGTGACCCAACCATGATGGCTAGAGATGGCTTCTCCTGCTCGTGGTATGCAGGCACTGAGGACCTTGATGTTCAGAGGATCCTCGGTCGGTTCCTTGGAGAGGTACAGGATACGCTCGAGCCGAGTCGAACAATCTATCTCGGTAGCTCTGGTGGCGGTTTCGGCGCGTTGTATCACTCGTACCATGATCCCGGCAGCATTGCTCTCGTCATGGTCCCTCAGACGAACCTGCGTCAGCACTTCGTCCCCGCAGCGGTCAAGCGTTACCTTGACGCTTGCTGGTCAGGTCGTACTCTGGATGAAGTCGCTGAACTGACGTGCGTCGATCTGCCTGGACTCTATTCAGCCGGATATGGCAACACCGTGATCTACGTTCAGAGCCAAGGGGACTTTCGGCACAACGCGCTGCAGCTTAAGCCATTTATGGGCGCGTGCCTACAAGACGGAGATCCTAGTTCTCAGCGGTTCATCCTCGCCTCCGACTACTGGGGCAAGCCAGGCCATGGCGGTGCCGTTCCTGCGGAGGGCTACACTCCATGGCTGCGAGCAGCACTCGACGCGGCCAGTCCTGAATCAGAGGATGTACTTGCTGCCTACTCGGCCATCCGGTCTCGAGATAGCAGCGGGGAGCCAGTCCCCAAGCCCGCCTCAGCGAGGGGATTCACTCCTGCTGACTTTTCATTTGCACAGAACTTGACAAGGGCACTCAAGGGCAATTCCTAGCATTGGAGCCGACTGTGACGACACCACACCCATACAAGAATCTTCCACCGCAGGCATACTGGAGCACCGCGGTCAGGAATGTACATTTTGCTGACATCGACAACCTGTGGGAGCCGATGCCGCTCAAGAAGACCGATCGGGTGGCGACCGCCGGTAGTTGCTTTGCTCAGCATCTGGGAATCAACTTAGCTAAACGGGGCGCGCGGTTCATGGACATGGAGCCTGCGCCAATCACCTTTTCGTCCGATAGTGAAAAGAAGCGCTGGGGGTTCGGGGTATTCTCTGCGAGGTTCGGTAACATATACACCGCTCGACAACTCCTCCAGTTGATTCAGGAGGTTCTTGGGCAACGATCGCCTCAAGAGATCGTTTGGGAAAAGGATGGTCGCTATTTTGATGCCCTTCGCCCAGGTATTGACCCTGTGGGACAGTCCTCTGCCGAGGAGGTGATCGAGCTTAGAAGTTCACATTTGAGGGCTGTACGGAGGATGTTCTCCGAATTGGATGTCCTCGTATTCACAATGGGCTTGACTGAGGGCTGGGGATCAGTGGGGGACGGCACAGTCTACCCCGTAGCCCCAGGCACAGTCGCAGGGGAGTATGATCCAAACAAATATTTCTTCAAGAATTGGAGTTATGGTGAGATTCTTGAAGACATGAATGAGTTCTGGCGCCTTTTGCATTCAATCAACCCCGGGGCTCGGATGCTGTTGACGGTTTCACCCGTCCCATTGGCTGCTACGGCAACTTCGAGTCACGTCCTAGTAGCAACCACATACTCCAAGTCGGTCCTCCGTGCTGTTGCCGGCGACCTCGCGGAGCAGAACGAAGATATTTGGTACTTTCCCTCCTACGAGATCATTTCATCTCCACCTTTCCGCGGAAGCTTTTTCGAGCCTGATGCGCGTAGCGTCAACCAGTTTGGGGTTGACTTGGTCATGAAGAATTTTTTCTCAGGACGACTTGGGGAGGAGTTCGGGGGCGACGCGCCTTTGACCGGAGACGATACTGAGCTCATCTGCGATGAAGAGGTTCTAGATGTCCATCGAGACGTCTGACGCACATTATGCTGGTAGAACCGATCGGCAAATTCCCGGATCCGAGATCGGGATTGCATGCGAGGACTACCTATTGAGAGAACTGAGCTTTACGGGGTTGGCTGCGCTGCCACATTACTTGGATGAGCATTCCATCGTCAACCACCTCCCCGTCATGATGTTCTTAGTTGGAAATGTGGATAACCGCCGCATGGCGGCCTTGGGAGGGAATCTGGCCTCTGGCTACTTCGCGCTGTGCCAAGCGCTTCTACAAGAAGGAGCAGACGAGCCGTGTCTGGCGGTCGGAGCATGGGGGCCAGATGGATCAACCATTCCCGAGCCCGTACTGCGTCACAATGATTCACGATACGGTGCCCGTTCGAGCGTGCTATCGCTGGAAGACCAATGGGAAGCTGCGATCGCGTCAGTGCGAGCACTTCGTCCAAGTCTTTTGTTGATTGATGTGGACGGGCTCCTGCTTTCTGAGGAAGCGATTCTTCGTAGGATTCTTGTGGCTGTCAAGGCGATTGATGCCACCGTCTTTATTAACGTGAGCCGAACGAGCTTTGAGAGCGGTGCTGTCGAGTCACTGTGGGTCGATAGCGTCGGAAATCATTCGATTCATCAGTGGGCGGATGAACCCTCGCGTTTTCTTGTCGGACGGTTGGATGGAAAGCTCAGGGCAGGCGTTTCAGAGCTACTTGAGGGGACATCTTCAGGTTTTGTTGACTTGCGTGATCTGCTGCATGGTTTAGGGGATGTGAATCGATCATTGGTAGACGCGGGATACCGTGTGGACGTAGGCTCTCTGGGTGAAGACCGTCTCACTCGGTTGGTCGAGATATACGAGTCGCGGCGCAGCAAGTTGCTGGGGATATTCCAGTCAATACTTAGTACGTCGTCGAGCGCGCTAAGAGTGGCTGAAAGCCGCGTGTTAGATTTGGAACACCAAGCCCGGTTCGTTCAGTCGCCCTCAACCATGATGGAGCTGTCGCCGGCTGGGCTTGAGGTGGCTTCTGCCGGATCGAATGACCGTCCGGTGGATGATGATGAACAGTCGGATGGTACGGCTGCCGCCGCTGAGCGGGAGCTACGCTTTCACGAGACAACCATCTTAACAAGGATGCTCGAAGAAGAGCGTTCCAGGTCGATCACCGCTCAAGAGGCGGCCGATACGGAACGTCGTAGGATCAGGAACCTTCGAGCTCAGGCAAAGCGTGCACGAGATATCCTTAGACGAGATCATCAAGTCGCAATGCGAGAGGCTTCCGCGAAACTATCATCGGCCGACGCGCGGATTGCATCACTCGAAGGTCAAGTGAGGGATCTGAGCGCGAGCGTTGAGCGGATTCATCAAAGCCGATCTTGGCGCCTGACAGCCTGGTTGCGACGCTCTAATGCCTGATGATCTTGAGGCCGCGAAGGGAGCCCAGCGGGACAGGTTCCAGTTGACGCGCACAGAGCTTCTGCGGGACCATACTGCAATTCACATCAAGAGACCCGGGGCAGCTGTGGCGACTGCCCTGCGTACTCGTTCATCCCAGTATCTAGACCTTCTAGCGTTCGCCGGAACTGATGGACGGATGGAGTGGCCCGCGCTCCGGACTGCGCTGAGTTCTGCAGTCGATGACGTGATGGACTGTGAACCGATCAATCTTGATCCTGCGACGGCAGTGGAGATTGGGAAGGTAGTTCTGCTTCAACCGTATTTGGCGCCGGTGGCACGCGAAGGCGCGAGGGTGTTGGAACTTGGGCTGATGTCCCTACCTGCGAATGAAGATACGCGCGCTGAGCGCGCACTATTAGTGCGGCATCTAGTACTTTCGGGTGCATCGCTGCGAGCCTATAGTTTGCTAGATGAGTGGCCTGATGTCGATGAACACTACTTTGGGTATCTGCGTACGCAACTTGCTAGTCCTTGGAGTGGTAAGGGTGGAGACGCAGATGCATGGCAGTCCGGGTTGTCCAGGCCTTTTGTCGCTCAAGGGCTAAGACCTCTATCGATCTCTACGGCCCCTATTTCTGAAGGGGCTGCAACTGCATTCGATGCGCTACTGAATGGGGAGCTCCAGTCACATCTTGGCCCCAGTGCTTTGGGCGCTGACCAAGTTGTTTCGGTTGTCATGACTGTTCGCGACTGTGCTTCCGCAGAGCTTAGAACTTCAGTGTTGTCTCTGCTTGGACAAAGCCACGAGGTAGCCGAACTCGTTGTCGTTGATGACAGTGAAGGTACGGCAAGTGCTCTATTCGAGGGCCTCACGGACAGCATGAAACCGAATGTAAAGATTGTCCAGCTGGAGGGTCGCCAAACGGATCGACTTCACGCGATTTTGTCCGGCGTGAAACAGTGTTCGAGTGATTTCATCGCACTACAGCGCTGTGGAGACTGGTCTCACCCAGACCGCTTGAAGCTTCAGATGTCGCACCTGGCTCTTCACCCAGAGCTATCTGGCTGCTTTGCCGCAAGCATCGCGTGTAGCAGCAACTTCGATTGGGTTAGCTTGACGGATGACTCTCCGCAGCGGGCAGATCTGGAGACCTTGGTTTTCCGGCGGAGGTCGCTCACCGAGGATCATCTGTGGTGGGGAGTACTCGGCGAAGGTAACGTAGGTGGCGACACCGGATTTGACGAACTCGGTGTGCCCGTTGCATTTGCACGCCATGCTGATGAAGCGCTTCGGATTCAAGAAGCCGATTCACCGGGTTTTTCAGTTGTGCTGACTGAGCGTTCATTACCGCCTTTGGATGTGGTTCTTGCGGGGGATTGGAGCCGCAGTGGAGGGCCTCAGAGTTCGATGCTGGCGGAGCTGGACGCGCTGGCGGCACGTGGGCTTCGGACCGGAGTTCTCCACATGGAAGCGGCTCGATTTATGTCCACTGTCCCACCGGAGCTCAACACTGACATCGAAGTGCTCATCGGGAATGGTGAAACTCAGCGTGTACATTTAGAGGATTCGCGCGATGTGCGACTGCTTGTCCTACGGTACCCCCCCATCCTTCAGTTCGCTCCGGATGAACCATCTAGGCTTGCTGTCGAGAAGATGTGTATTCTAGCGAATCAGGCTCCGTCGGAGTTGGATGGCGGAGACGTCCGATACCTTGTTCGCGACTGTCATGCAAACGCGCAGCGAGTTTTTACGCCGCACGTCATCTGGGCTCCACAGGGGCCGGCTGTCCGTCAGGCGATTGCTCCATATTTGAGAGCGGACGAGATTTCGGCATTCAATTTGCCCGGAGTGATTCGCCAAGAGAAGTGGTCAACACGGCGGAATCATCGGCGGAGCGTCGTTCCCATCGTCGGGCGGCATTCACGCGACAATGCAATGAAGTGGCCGGATAGCGCGGACGTTCTGAGGCAGGTGTATCCGTTGGATGGATCTATGGATGTGCGCGTGATGGGTGGCTGCCGTGCTGCACTCCGCGTGCTCGGCCTCAGCACGGTGCCTGCTGCATGGACATGTTGGCCAGCAGATGCAATGCCGGTTCACTCTTTCTTGCAATCCTTAGACTATTACGTGTTTTTTCCGCACCCTAAAGCAGTTGAAGCTTTCGGGCGGGCGATTCTAGAGGCTATCGCTTCTGGATTGGTCGTATTTCTGCCGCCCCATTTCGAAGCGGTTTTCGGCCCAGGTGCTGTGTATTGTGAGCCCGGCGACGTGGCGTCGTTTGTTCGAAAGTTCCATGAAGATTCCGAGATGTATGCCGAACAAAGCAGGGCAGCCGAGTTGATGGCGCAACAGGAGTTCAGCTTGGCAGCGCATGCCGATCGCGTACTTCAAATGCTGGATCGGGCGAGGGTGTAGGCGATGCGTTATGTTTGGATGCTTGTTTCAGTTGCGCTAATCGCGGTCGGCTTTATTGTTGCCGGAAATGCTATCGTCGGAGACGTGCTTGGAATTGTCTTGATCGCCGTCGGCGTCGGCTCGGTGCTGAATGCTGTCGCGCGCCTAGGGAGTCGCCTAGGGAGTCTCGAGAGGCATGCTGGCTTGCTCGCTGAAGACAACCAAACTAGTTTGCAACGGATTAAGTGGCTCACGAACAGGGTTAAGAGCCTCGAAACAGGTTTGCGCGAAGATTTTGCTACTTCGCGGCGTGTCACGCAGGACGGTTTCGAACGGCTAGGGCGTGTGGTTGCAGTCGGAGACGAGCGTGCTGACAGCTTGGAATCGGCGCTTGCCTCACTGCAGAGCGGTGTCACTTTGCTGCAACACGAGGTAACCGACATCAATCGATCATTGGACGCGTTTCAGCGACGCCTTAGGAATCAGGTATCGAGAGATCTCGGGCGCAGAGCACGGGAGGTGGAGGCTCACGTTACTACTGAGTTGGGCGTAGTGAAGGGGCACAGTGCTGCGAACCTGGAAGGCCTAAGGTTAGGTTTTGAAGCGCGAGTCGATGAGCTTGACGCTGTTCTGCTCTCCTTGAGGGAGCAACTGGCCCAGGTCGGTGATCGTGGTGTGACGGTCAGCGATACGCTCGATCGGCTAGTCGCAGAATCGGGATCCCTTTGCAGGTCTGATGAGCTCTACGGTGTCAGGCAGTTGCTTGAATCTCTCGTTCACGATGGGGTAAAGCACCAAGAATCGATCGATGGGGTGCGCTGGTTGATTCAAGGGTTGAGCATTGGGGACCAGTTTGCTGCCGTAAATGCGCTGCTTGGTGAGGTCACTGGCCTCGTCATGGGAAATCGGGGGTTGCTCCAAGTATTGGAAGAGAGAATTTGTGAATTCGAGGAGGATCATCGTGCGATAGATCAGTTCAGGGATAGTTGCGAACTGATGCATGCCGCCAATGTCGAGCAGCAAGGCGTTTTGTTGTCCATGCACAACCGATTGCAGGAGGTGGTCACGCGCTCAGCGGAAACTGTCCAGGGCGAGTTGCAGGCACTGCGGTCGCAGCTGTGTGATCCAGCGGCTAGCGTGAAGGATATCAGGTCAGATATTTCCCGGCAAACCGTGGAGTTGCGTAAACAAATTTGGGTGCAAACCCAGCAGGTGGAGGCTCTGTTGCATCTAACTCAAAAGGTCAAGTCTAAGCGTATTTTGCCGCAACTTGGTCGGTGGGCTATCGATGCTCGTTCGTTACTGCACCTGATGCAGGTAGTTGAAGATCATCGTCCGTCCCATGTCTTAGAGCTTGGGAGTGGAACTTCGACGTTATGGTTGGCCTACATGGCGCAGGAGTTGGGGTTTCACATTACTACAGTGGATCATCAGGGGGACTTCCTTGAGAAGACGGTTGAGAATCTGCGTGATCATGGCCTGCTGGATCGCGTGACTCCAGTTCTTGCCCCGCTCGGAGAGGTATTATGCGAGAATGAAGTGTACACGTGGTACCGCTTGGATGATCTGCCGCCTGTAATGTTCGACCTGCTAGTTGTGGATGGTCCCCCTAATGTACGGGGGCAAAATACGCGTTTTCCGGCATTGCCCGCTTTATATGATCGCTTAGCGGAGGCGGCCACTGTGATGCTACATGATTCGGATCGGCCCGATGAGCAGGAGATCGGTGCTCGATGGAGTGAGCTTTACCCGCAGGCGGAAGTGGTTGGGCACGTTGACAGTCGCTTTTTCGTGCTTCGCATTAAGAAGGAGGGTCTCTGAGCGGGAGGTTTTCCCACCATGTTTGACATCGGGAGCCTAAGAGGAAGTGCTAGGGGGTGTGCGTCCAGGCGCTAGTCGCACCTATGGGGAGCGCCCGGCATGACTGGAAGGGCACCTGTACTAGGCTCAAGGTGGCTAGTAGGCGGGAGGAACGAGATTCTCAGCGCGCCCGTGGCGGCCCCTGGTTGAGGTCTCCTCCTTGAGTGGAGCCTACTGGGCAAGATTGTCGAAGTGGGGACCGCGGTGGCATGTGTGGCCTAAGATTGGATTTTATGTCAAGAGTTTTTATATACGGCGGGTGCACGAGCCGTGACGCCGTGGATCTATACAAGGACTTTGGGCTTGAGTTGCATAGCTATATCGCGCGGCAGTCACTCATTAGTGCGTTCCGTCCGGCAGATCCGTTGTTGTTTGAAGTTGCGGCTGATGAGCGACCCTTTCAGCGTCGTATGTTGGCAGGTGATGTGAGAGGTTCTATGCCGAAGCACGTCAGGGCCAACGCGCAAGAGATTGATCTCGTCATCTGGGACCTAATGATCGAACGCGTTGGTGTGAACAAGGTCCGGTCTGGGGGGATGGTGACGCGCAACGGTACCCATCTGGCGCCCGACGCTCCTGAGGATGCGCTTCAGGGGGCCTATGTGTTCGGGACGGACGCACACTTCGGTCAATGGAAGTGGGCGTTGGACCGATTTTTGTCCTTGCTCGAGGACACAGATCTAACGGAGCGTGTCGTTGTGAACGCGACGCCGTGGGCTGTGGTGGACAAGAACGGAGAGCGCGCTCAGTCGAAGTCGACGATGACCCCGGAATGGTTCAATGGGCACATCCTCCGGTACTGGGACGCGATCGAGGAACGGGGCTTGAGGGTAGCTCGTGTTCCGCAGTCCGCGGCCGTCGCCGACCCTGATCATAAGTGGGGCCCTGCCTACTTCCATTACGTGGAGGATACCTATCGGGCGCAACTCGACCTCATTCTTGCGCATGGTGGTGTCGCAGGCGCGGACACCAGGTGACTACCCCCTGGCCCCAAGGACTGGGTACACCGCTGCTGTAAACGAGTTGCGGCGCCGTTGTACTTGTGAATTCTGGGCTCCCAGGTCAAGGCCCACACGGTTGACCATGGGAGCCACCTTGTCAGCACGGGACAGCGTGTTTCCCTCGACTTGGGCGCTGTTGTTGGCGGGGTGCGCGCGGACCGCAGCCGACATCGGCTCGCCCCTAGACCAGACGTCGATGATGTGGTTTTCCGTGATGCGGGCACGCTGGTTGTCTCGCAGCAGGCTGATGCCCGCTGTCGAGCATTCTTGAATGGTGTTCCCCGAGATCTCGAAGTCAGCGGTGCAGGTGAGCAGCACGCCAGCACTGTCGGGGGAACTGGCCGCACCGTGCCGCAGCACGGTGTTGTTGCGAACGCTGCCTGTGGCAGGCTCTCGGATTCGCCCAGACGGGCTGGTCGCGCCGGTCACCGCTATTCCTTGCTGGCGGGTCCCCTCTTCTGTGAGGGCGTCCACGGTGTTGTCAGTGATGGCGCAATTGAGGGGGGCATGGCGCAGCTGGCCGTCCATACCCTTACTGGGCACCGCTGCGATGCCGACCAAGCAGTCTGTCACGCGGTTGCCCGAGAACGTAATGAAGCGCCCGCCATGGGTGTCCAATCCTTTCCACTTCCGCACGCCGCGAACACGATTGTCGAGGATCAGGATGTGTTCGGAGTGAGGTGCGCGGAGAACGGAGCGTGACCACGTTCGGCTCACCGTGATCCCATAGCTGTTGATGAAACCGTCCGGCTGGGTGATCGAGTGAACTTCGTTGGCCCGGACAACCCCATGTCTGCTGGAGAGCATCATGATGCCGGCGTAGGCGATGTCATGGATCCTGCATCCCTCGATCAAGAACCGGGACGTGTTGTTGAGCTGGACTCCTTGGAAGTCGAGGGAGGAGATGACTGTGTTCAACAGCGCGAAGTTGCCGACGCCTGAAACCACGATCCCACGTGATCGGCCGGCCACGGCCCTGCCCGCCCCGGTGATCGTGCACCCGTCCAGCGTCACATTGTCGGCCAGCACGTGAATCACGTCGCCTGGGGTGTTCCGTCTGAACGCCGCGTGGCGGATGGTGACGGGGACGTCGACCTCTAGCTGGTCAATCTGGTAGGTGCGGCCGCCGCCGTCCACCACGCCACCCATCGCTACGGCCCTCACGGCAGCGCGCCATGCGACTGTGTCATCGGTAAGGCCATCCCCGATTGCCCCGAACTCGCGTGGATCGAGGCTCGCGGGGGCGTTCTCGGTCACGGGGCGGCTGGGTGAGGCCTCTGGAGGGCCGAGGGGTGAGCACCCCGAGGCCCACGTGGCAGATGCCGTGAGGGCAGCCGAGATCACGGCCCTGCGCGTCCACCCGCCGGTCATGTGTCCATGCTGGCGGGCGATGGGCTGATTCTGCTCTGCAGCCAAGGCCACCTCCGGTAGGCCAGTGAAGCGCTCCCCACTATAGATGCCCCCTAGACGCCGAATTCGATAGTCTGCCCCGACGGGTGGCGGGGTTGGGCCCTGTGCCGACTGAGTCCTACGGAGGCATGATCATGCGGCTGGATCAGATGAATGCATGGCAAGACTTGGGCGCACCGTTCTTCTCGCTCTCGAACAGTTTGTGGGCACTCGTTCCTCTCGAAGCTTGGCGCCGTGGTCTCCGCGTGACCCTGCAGCCGTCTGCGCGTTACACATTGTCGGACGGAAACTCGACCTTCTCCTTCCGGCAGACGCGGCTGACCGGCTCGCAAGCGGACGCTTTGGCTCATCTTTGTGACGACAAGCAAGGCACTCGGGAAGTCTTGCTGAAGGCGGGTCTCCCGGCTCCCCAGGGTGCCCTGTTCACTGACCACATCAACAAGGCCGAGCTGGCTGATTACGCAGAATCGCTGGGGTTCCCCGTCTGCATCAAGCCGAACAATTGGGCCAAGGCGCGTGGCGTGTTCCCGAAGGTTGGGAACAGGGATGCGGTGCTAGCCGCTTTGGACATGTTGGTCGATGACCTTGGGGCGCGCGAGATCGTGGTCGAACAGCACATCCCCGGTGACACACTGCGAGTTTTCGTCGCCGGGGGCAAGGTGGTCGGAGCCACGTGGGCAGAGGCCGCCAACGTCACGGGAGATGGGGCGAACAGCATTGCCACGCTCATCGAGATCAAGGCCGAGCGGCGTCGCCAGAACCCACACATGAAGAGCAGCCCGCTCGTCCTGGACGCTGCGATGAAAGACTTCCTGGACGCCCAAGGGCTGAGTCCCGAGTCCGTACCTGCGGAAGGTGTCACCGTCACGCTGAGGGCGGCGTCCAATCTCGCGCAGGGAGGAGACAGTTTGGACGTGACGGACGAGATCTCCCAGCGCGTCGCAGAGGTGGCCATCGCCAGCCTCGCTGCCGTGCCCGGGCTGCGGCATGCCGGGATCGATCTGCTGGTTGACGACTTCCGTTCGGAGGCCGCTGAGGTATATGTCAACGAGCTCAATCCGTCGGCGGGGCTTGGTGGACACATCTATCCGGGAGCCGGAGGGCGCCGGGACGTGGCTGCTGCCATCGTCGATCAGTACTTCCCCGGCACCCGAGCCAAGGATGAGGCGAAGTACTGGTACTTCTCCCTGAATCAGATCACCCGATTGTTCACCTCGCGCGTTGCCAGCGAGGTCGTTCTAGAACCTCTGCCGTTGATCGAGCAGCCTCATTGGCGGACACTCCGCTTTGAGGGTTCAGCAGGTTCGCAGGTGCAGCTCCTCCGCAATGAGCTGCTGTCCAGAGTCACCCGAGGCTCTCTCCACGGCCGGATCGGCCCCGTACGTTCAGGTAGTTTCGACTTGGCGATCGTCGGGACTGCTCAACAGGTGAAGCGTGCCGAGGCCATGGCGCGGGACCTGGCTGGCCAGCGTCAATGCACGATGAAGCCCGTGTCGTCGCGCCCGTTCCGGACGACCGCGGGCTTCATCGCTGGCTGACATCGAAGTCACCTTCCGATGGCCGCCGTGATCTCATCTCGTAGTGCGATGAACTCGGGCGTCGAGCGAAGTTCGTCCCCCATCACGCGGCCGTAGTGCGCCGAGATGTCGATGGGCACGTCCTGGATGACCCGGCCGGGCCGTGGGCTCATCACCAGGACGCGGTTGCCGAGGAAGACGGCCTCCTCGACGCTGTGGGTGATGAAGAACACGGTGGTCTTCTGGCGCCGAGCAATCGACAGCAGGTCGCTTTGGAGCTTTTCGCGGGTCAGGGCGTCCAGCGCCCCGAAGGGTTCGTCCATGAGCATGATCGTCGGGTTGTTCGCGAGCACGCGGGCGATCTGGGCCCGCTGCCTCATCCCGCCCGACAGCTCGTAGGGCTTCTGCTTGGCCGTCCCCGCCAGCCCGACCAGCTCCAGGAAGTGGGCGGCGCGCTCGGACCGCTCCGCCTTCGGGACGCCCCGGAAGCGCAGGCCCAACTCGACGTTGTCCCCCACGGTGAGCCACGGGAACAGGTTGGGTTGCTGGAAGACCACACCTCGGTCTGCGCCCGGCCCGGAGATCGGGGCGTCGTCGACGGTGATGTCGCCACCGGTCGGCTTGAGGAAGCCGGCGATGGCGTTCATCAGGGTCGACTTGCCGCACCCCGACGGACCCACGACGCAGACGAACTGCCCCGCCGGGATCTCGAGCGTGGTCTCACCCAGCGCGTCCACCGGCGACCCGTCGTCGGCGATGTACTGGTGGGACACGGCCAGCAGGTTGATCCGGCCGGTGGCCTCGGCCACCGGGGCGTCCGACACGGTCACGATCCGACGCTCGCGGCCCCGTCGGCGTACAGCGCCGCCGCGTAATCAGCTTCGGACGCAGCCGCCTCGATCTCACCCTGGGACACCAAGAAGTCCGCCGTCTTGAACAGGTCGGCCCCCAGACCACCGCCCAAGTACTTGTCGCCGGCCTGCTCGGCAGCCGACAGGTAGTTGTAGTTCGCCATCATGGCCTTCACCTGGTCAGAGGCGATGCCGAGCTCGGCGGCCATCGACTCGGCGGCGGCGTCCGGATTGTCCTTGATCTCGGTGATCGCGAGGTCCTGCAGGGCGGTCCAGGTCTTCATGAAGCCGGGGTTGGCCTCCACGAAGCTCGTGGTGGCGGCCGAGAGGTCATAGGTGGGCGCGCCCTCGTCGGCGGTCTGCTCGGCCGTCAGGACGACCGTGCCGTTGGCCTTGAGTTCGGTGAGCACCGGGTCCCACACCCAGGCTGCGTCGATCTCGTCGCGCTGCCAGGCCGCGAGCATGGCGTCCGGCTCGAGGTTGAGCAGCGTCGGGGCGTCCGCCCCGGTGAGCATGTTCGCGCGGGTGAGCGCGGCCTGGAGGGAGTAGTGCGCGGTGGAGGCGAAGGGCACCGCGATGGTCTTGCCATTGAGGCCCCCAAGCGAGGTGATCGAGGAGTCCCGGGCCACCAGCGACTCCGCGGCTCCGATGACGTCCTGGACCCAGATCACCTTCACGTCGACCTCCGCGTTCAGCGGCGCCGACAGCACGCGGGTGGCCGGGCTGGAGCCGATCAGGCCCAGGTCGATGGCGTTCGCGCCGAAGTTGCGCACGACGGTGCCGCCGGAGTCGGCCTTGCTCCAGGTGATGGTGCCCTCGGGCAGGCAGCTCTCCAGCCACCCGCGGTCCTTGACGATGAGGTCGCCGCTGGCGAGATGCTGGAAAGCGATGCGCGCCTCGCCGGTGAAGGTGGTGTCGACCTCGACGGGGCAGTCACTGCCCCCCCCTGCCTCCGCCTCACGCTGCTGCGCGCCGGCGCAGCCGGAGACGGCCAGGCACAGCGCCAAGCCAACGAGTCCAATGGTCTTCTTCATGGTTGTTCTCCTTGTGTTTCAGCTACGCCCTTGCCAGGGAACGAGCACACGCCTGAGCCAGACGAAGATCGAATCGAGGATAACCGCCGAGATCCCGATGACCAGGATGCAGGCGATCACCAGCGCACTGTTGAGTTGCTGACCGGACACGTACGCCAGGGCGCCGATGCCGGGCAGTCCGTTGTTGAGTTCGGCGGCCACCACGGTCGTCCACGCGAACCCGGCCGCGATCCGGATGCCACTGAGCAGTTCGGGCAGGACGGAGGGCAGCAGCACGAAACACGTTACGTGGGCGCGGTTGCCGCCCAGAGATTCGGCGGCGTGGACCTGGTCGGCCTTCACCGAGGTGATGCCGCTGATCGTCGCGATGGTGATCGGCGGGAAGGCGGCCAGGAACAGCAGCAGCCACTTCGACTGGTCCCCAATGCCGAACCAGATGATGACCAGGCCGATGTAGCCCAGCGGCGGGAGGGCGCGCAGGAAGTTGAGGTAGGGCTCGACGGCCGTCCGCACCCACGGGTTGATGCCCATGAGCAGGCCCAGGATCGGCCCGACGACCAGTGCGGCGCCGAGGCCGATGCCCATGCGTCCCAGCGACGACAGCAGGTGCTCCCACATGAAGTAGCCCTGCTCGCCGCACACGATTCGGGACGAGCCGGCCGCGATCGGCCGGCAGGTGTTCGCGTTGACGAAGGCGTCCCACACCGCGGCAGGACCGGGCAGGTAGAGCGGCGAGACGATGCCCAGGCCTGAGGCTGCCGCCCACAGGACCAACAAGACGACCAGGACGCTCGCCTGGAGGGCGAGGCGCCCGAGCAAGCTCTTGCGATGTGGTGTTACCAACTCGACAGCCCCCGTTCCTTTTCGCGTTCCACCCTAACGGAACGCCACTTGGCGCCGCGGGCGACGTCCGTCGCGCTTGGATACGCTGACGCGGTGAGCGTCGCCAGCACTGCACCCGCCCAGGAATTCCGGTCCGTCCCCCTGCCCTGGGGTGTGGCCGCGGCGTCCGGGCTGGTGGCAGCGACGTTGATTGCGTGGGGGTCAGCACACCCGGAGTTCTCGTTCAATCCTGCTGGCTGGTTGGAGCCGACGATCATGGCGATCGGCACGGCGCTGCCGATGCCGTGGAATCGGGCGGCGATCGTGGCCGGCTGCGTCATCCTCAGCGTGGTGTGGTGGTTCCTGCGACCCACCGAACACCGACCGGGCGTGCGGCGTCCGGGATTGTTGCTGGGCTTGTGGTCGCTGCCGCTGCTGGCAGCACCGCCGGTGCTGTCCGGGGATGCGGTGTTGTATGCCGACTCGGGGTGGATCGAAAATCAGGGCGGCTCGGTGTATGCCGACGGTCTGGGTAGTGCGGGTGGTCCGTTCGCGGCGTCGGTGGATGAGTTGTGGCGGGGGAGCGGGGTGGCCTACCCGCCGTTGACGATCCTGGTGAACCGGGCCGTGGTGGCCCTGAGCGGCAACGATGACTACTGGTCGATCGTCGCGATGCGGATCCCGGCCCTGATCGGGGTGGTGATGATCGCTCTGACATTGCCGCGGATCGCCGCGATGCTGCGCCCGCGTGATCCGCAGGCGCCGGCGTTGGCGACGTGGTGGGGCATGCTGAACCCGGTGCTGCTGGTGCACTTCATCGGTGGGGCGCACAACGACGCGCTGATGGTCGGGTTCTCCCTGTTCGCCATCTGGGTGACTTTGAAAGCCCTGCAGGACACCGGCGGCACCCGGCAGAAGATGCTGTTGTGGGCGGCCGCGCCGGCCCTGGTGGGCATCGCGATGGCGCTGAAGCAACAAGGAGGCCTGACCGTGCTGGCGGTGGCGGGCCTGCCCATCCTGGCCCAGTTGCGCGCGCTGCCCCTGGGGCGCCGACTGTGGGTCTACGGCGTCCGCACGGCCGGGGTGACGGCCGTGGCCATCGTGACCTTCTTGGTGATCACCGCCCGCTCGCGGTTGGGCTTCGGCTGGACCGAGTGGCTCACTCTCATGGGGACCGCAGGGACGCCGGCCCCGTTCGCTCTTCTCGGCCAGTACGGCGGCGACATCGTGGCGTGGCTGGGGCAGGACCCGTCGGGGTTCCGGTTCGTGGTGGGAATGGCGTCGAACCTCACCCTGCTCGCCGTGCTGGCGTGGGTGGTCATCCACTTCAGCGACCGCCCGGTCGCCGCGGTCGGGTGGGGTTCGCTGGCCGTGGCGATCCTGGGCCAGTCGATGCACCCGTGGTACATCCCGTGGAGCCTGGCCGTGCTCGGGCTGGTCCCGCTCACGCGCCGTCAACGCCTGTGGGTGGCCGGGTTCGCGGTCACCTTCCTGGTCTGGAACGCGATCCAGACCGTGCTGTGGCACGGGGACTACTGACCGCCCTTCGGCACGGCCGGACGACCGCCGTTGACCAGACGTCGGAGGAGGGCCTCGAACGGGCCGGGCCGCTGGCGGCGGTCGAGCCACACGCACAGGCCGAGCCCGGCCAGCCAAGTCAGGGTCGCGATCGCCAGCACCCCGGCGGTGTTCACGTGCTGGCCCAAGCCCAGCCCCCACGCGGCCAGCAGGGGCGCCATCACGATCGACTGCCACAGGTAGGCCGACAGCGAACGGCGTCCGACGGCAGTCAGCGCCAGCCCGAGGCGTCCGGGCCTGGGACGCCGTGCAGCGACCAACCCGAACAGGGCCGCGTACCCGATGCCGGCAAGCCCGCCGAAGGCATACGCCAACGAGAGGGGAGCCCACGCGAGGTGCTCGGGTAGGCCCAGCACGCCGAGGTGGTGCAGGGCGGCCGGGACGCCTGAGGCCCAGCCCAGGCCGATGCCGACGACGGCCACCCAGGTCAACAGGCGCCGGTGGGCGTCCGGCTGCTCGAGGACGCCGCGGCGGGCGGCCCACCACCCGAACAGGATCGAGGCGGGCAGGGTCAGCATCAGCATCGAGGCGGGGGCGGTGATCAGCCACATCCCGGCGCGGAACAGCATGGCCAAGACGATGTTGTGCTCGCCCGAGCCGCTGGGGTCGAACCCGCCCGTCTCGGTGAGGGATTCCTGGATCTGCCGGGCGACCTCCGGGTCGGCCGACATCGCGGCGTCCAGCACGAAGCCCGACGCCGTTCCGGCGACACCCCCGAGCACCATCAGCACGGTGAACGCGATGCCCCAGCCGAGGATGACCTTGTCGCTGCGGTTGAAGAAGATCCCGACCAGGACCAAGCCCAGGAGCCCGTACGCGCCGAGCACGTCCCCGGAGAACAGCAGCAGTGCGTGCACGAAGCCGAACAGCACCAGGAACCAGTGCCGGCGCCGCAGCTGCCGCCGGACCTCGATCGGGTGCACGCCCCGACCGGCCCGGGCGCGGGCGAACTGCACCATGCCGTAGCCGAGCAGGAACGCGAACATCGGGTAGATCCGGCCCTCGACCGCCACCGCGAGCACGGCCCGCAGCACCCGGTCGAGCGCCGAGCCGTCGCCGGGGTGCAGCGACATCGACAGCGGATGCCCCCACAGGTGCCACGACGAGTTGGCCCACGCGATCAGCAGCAACATGAAGCCGCGCGCCAGGTCGGGGGCCAGGCTGCGGCCGGACGTCGCGGGCGGCTGGTACCAGGGCAACGGGCGGGACGGGGGCAGCGGAGGGTGAGCCACGGCGTCCACCCTAACGGGGCCGCCCCAACGGGGCAGGAGCACTAGACTCCCGTCCATGCGCGTCGCGGTGACGTCCGGGCGACTCGGGAGCCTGCTGGCTGCCGGGCTGATCGCTGCCGGGCATGAGGTCCTGAGGTTGGTCGAGGGTGTCCCGCAGGGTCCGCACGAACGCCATTGGGAGCCCGAGGCCGGCCGCATCGATGACCCCGGCCTGTCGGATGTGGACGCGGTGGCCAACCTGTACGAGTCGAGCGTGTGGACGCGCTGGACCGACGAGGTGCGCGACCAGATCCGCGGCAGCCAGGTCACCGGCACCCTCACCGTCGTCAGCCACCTCGAACCCGACGGACGCTGCCAACGCTTCGCGAACCTGTCGGCCACCAGCTTCTACGGCGACCGGGGCGACGACGTCCTGGACGCCGACTCGCGCGCCGGCACCGGCTGGCTCGCCGACTCGACCGCCGCCTGGGAGGCCGCCGCCCGGCACGCCCCGGTCTCCACCGTGCTGTGGCGCACGCCTGCGGTGTTCGGCGTCGGGGGAGGGGCGTGGGAGCGTCGCCGCGCCGGCCTGTTGTCCGGACGCCTCGGGCACGGCCAGCAGTGGCGCTCCTGGGTGCACGTCGACGACTGGGTGGCCGCGGCCGTCCTGCTCCTGGAGGGGACCACCGAGGGGCCGGTCGCGTTGGCCGCACCCCAACCCGTCCGCGACGTCGACCTGGTCGCCGCGCTGGCGCGCGCGTACGGACGCCGTCCCGGCCTGCCCGTCCCCGAGGCGCTGCTGCGGGCGCGCTTCGGCCGCGACCTCACCGAACAGGTGCTGATGGCGTCCCAACGCGTGACGCCGCGCATCCTGCCCCACGAGTTGGGGTTCACCTACCGCTTCGGCGACCTGGACGCCGCCCTGGCCGACCTCGCCCGACCGCGGTCGTGAGCGCCGGCGAGGACTGTCAGACGGGCGAAGTATGCTCGGCCAGACGCCGCAGCACGACGAACGCAGGAGAGATGACATGGCACACGATGACCTGAACGCGGCCGGCGTCCCGGCTCCCTTCGCCCCCCTCGGCCTCACCTTCGACGACGTGCTGTTGCAACCCAACGAGTCCGATGTCATCCCCAACGAGGTCGACACCACCACCCAGGTCAGTCGGCGGATCAGCATCAAGGTCCCCCTGCTGAGCTCGGCGATGGACACGGTGACCGAGGCCCGCATGGCCATCGCCATGGCCCGCCAGGGCGGCCTGGGCATCCTGCACCGCAACATGTCGGCCGACGACCAGGCCAGCCGCGTCGACCGCGTGAAGCGCTCCGAGGCCGGCATGGTCGACCAGCCCATCACCACGACCGTCGACGCCACCATCGGCGAGGTGGACGCCATGTGCGGTGAGTACCGCATCTCCGGCCTGCCGGTGGTGGACGCCGACAACCACCTGCTCGGCATCATCACCAACCGCGACATGCGGTTCGAGGACGACCCCTCCCGCCCCGTCGGCGAGGTGATGACCCGCATGCCGCTCGTGACCGGGCACCCGGGCATGCCGGCCGACGAGGCCCTGGCGCTGCTGGCCAAGCACAAGATCGAGAAGCTGCCGCTGGTGGACGCCGACGGCAAGCTCACCGGCCTGATCACGCTGAAGGACTATGTGAAGTCCGACAAGTACCCGCTCGCGACGAAGGATCCCCAGGGCCGCCTGCGCGTCGGCGCGGCGATCGGCACGTTCGGCGACGCGTGGGAGCGCGCCATGCTGCTCGTCGAGGCCGGCGTGGACGCCCTGGTCACCGACACCGCGCACGGCCACAGCCGGGCGGAGATGGACTTGATCCGCCGCCTCAAGGCCGAGCCGCTGGCCGAGCACGTCGACATCATCGGCGGCAACGTCGGCACCTATGCCGGCGCGAAGGCGATCGTCGAGGCCGGCGGTGACGCCGTCAAGGTCGGCATCGGCCCCGGCTCGATCTGCACCACGCGCGTGGTCGCCGGCGTGGGCGTCCCGCAGGTGACCGCCATCTACGATGCCGCCCGTGCCGCCCGCCCGGCCGGCGTGCCCGTGATCGGCGACGGCGGGCTGCAGTACTCCGGTGACATCGCCAAGGCACTGGTCGCCGGCGCGAACGCCGTGATGCTCGGCTCCCTGCTGGCCGGCTGCGACGAGAGCCCCGGCGACCTGGTGTTCATCAACGGCAAGCAGTTCAAGCGCTATCGCGGCATGGGCTCGCTCGGCGCGATGAAGGCCCGCGGCAAGCAGGGCTCGTACGCCTCCGACCGCTACTTCCAGGCCTCAGCGTCCACCGATGACCAGTTCGTGCCCGAGGGCATCGAGGGCCAGGTCGCCTACCGCGGCCCGCTGGCGGCCGTGGCCTACCAGCTCATCGGCGGCCTGAAGCAGTCGATGTTCTACTCGGGGGCGCGCACGATCCCCGAGCTGCAGGAGCGCGGGCGTTTCGTCCGCATCACCGCGGCGGGCCTGCGCGAGTCGCACCCGCACGACATCCAGATGACCGTGGAAGCACCCAACTACAGCAGCAAGAAGTGAGCGTCATGATCGAGATCGGCCGCGCCAAGCGCGCCCAGCAGGTGTACGGCTTCGACGACATCGCGATCGTCCCGACCCGGCGGACCCGCAGTCCCCAGGACGTCCGCTTGTCGTGGACCATCGATGCGCTCACCTTCGAGTTCCCGATCGTGGCCGCTCCGATGGATTCGGTGATGTCCCCGGCCACTGCCATCGCGTTCGGCCAGATGGGCGGCCTGGGCGTGCTCAACCTCGAGGGGTTGTGGACGCGGTACGAGGATCCCGAGCCGATCCTGGCCGAGCTCGCCGACATCGGCGATGCGGTCACCGCGACCGCGCGGATGCAGGAGGTCTACGCCGAGCCGGTCAAGGCCGAGCTGATCACCGCGCGCATGCAGGAGATCCGTGAGGCCGGCGTCCCCGTGGCCGGGGCGCTCAGCCCGCAGCTCGCCCAGGAGTTCGCCTCGGTGGTCGAGAAGGCCGGGGTGGACTTCTTCGTCATCCGCGGCACCACCGTGTCGGCCGAGCACGTCTCCACCGGCGAGGAGCCGCTCAACCTCAAGGAGTTCATCCGCAAGCTGGACGTGCCCGTCATCGTCGGCGGCTGCGCGACCTACCAGGCGGCCCTGCACCTGATGCGGACCGGCGCGGCGGGCGTCCTGGTCGGTTTCGGCGGCGCCGCCACCGGCCGCACCCGGCACGTGCTCGGCGTCGAGGTGCCGATGGCCTCGGCCATCGCCGACGTCGCCGCCGCGCGCCGCGACTACATGGACGAGTCGGGCGGGCGTTACGTCCACGTCATCGCCGACGGCGCCCTGGGTCGCTCCGGGGACATCGCCAAGGCCATCGCCTGCGGGGCGGATGCCTGCATGGTCTCCACGCCGCTGGCCCGCGCTGATGAGGCCCCCGGCCGCGGCTGGCACTGGGGCCCCGAGGCCTGGCACGCCACGCTGCCGCGCGGCGAGCGCGTCCGCATGGGGCGGGTCGGGACGCTGGAGGAGGTCGTCCTCGGCCCCTCCCACACCCCCGACGGCACCATGAACCTCGTCGGCGCCCTGCGCAAGGCGATGGGGACGACCGGCTACACCGAGGTCAAGGAGTTCCAGCGCGTCGAGATCGTCGTGCACGCTTAAGGGCTCGCCTGAACGATGCGTCGCCCCACCGCCCTCGCCCTGGCCCTCACGCTGATCCTCGGGGTGGTGGGCCTCGGCGCCGGAGTGTGGTGGTTCGGCGTCCGGCCGGTCGTGGTGCTGGACCGGCTGGGCGAACGCGTCGTGGCCGGGCTGGAGTCGGGGGTGTTGCCGGACGCCGATCTGGTGGCGCCGGCGTCCGAAGCGTTGACCCAGACGTACGCCGGGATGGGGGAGTTGCGCCCCCAGATCACCCGCGGTGAGTGGGAGCAGGTCGAGCCCGGCGTGATGGAGGCCGATCTGGCCTGGTCGTGGGTGATCCACGAGGGCAAGCCCTCCTGGGACTACACGACCACCTTGCGTGTCGTGCGCCTGGAGGGCGAATGGAAGGCCGACGTCACCCCCGAGACCGTCGCCCCCGGTCTGCTCGAGGGCGAGCGGCTGCGCGCCACCCGGCTGGCCGCCGAACGCGGCGCCGTCGTCGGGTCGGACGGCCAGCCCATCGCCATGAACACCCCGGCCTGGCGGCTGGGCATCGACAAGACCCTCACCGACGAGGCCACCGCGCTGGACTCGGCGGCCAAGCTTGCCGACCTGGTGGGCCTGGACGCCGAGGCGTTCGTCGATCGCGTCCGCCGGTCGGGCCCGCGGGCGTTCATCGAGGCGCGGATCCTGCGCCAGCACGACCCTGACGACCAGGAGACGGTGCGCACGGCATCGGCCTGGATCGGCGTGCGGGCGATCGAGTCGACGTTCCCGCTGGGGCGTACGTCGACGTTCCTGAGGCCGATCCTCGGGGTCGTGGGGGAGGCGACGGCCGAGCAGGTCGAGGCGTCAGGCGGCACGATCCGGGCCGGTGACCTGGCCGGACGCGGTGGGCTGCAGGAGGCGCGCAACCACGTCCTGGCCGGCACGACCGGCTTCGTCGTCTCGATCGTGGACGCCGACGGTACCGCCCGCGAGGCGTTCCGGGTGGACGCGATCGACGGCAGCCACGTGTGGATGACCATCGACGTCGGCCTGCAGAATCGGGCCGAAGAGCTGCTGGCCGACGAGGAGTCCGCGAGCGCTCTGGTGGCGGTGCGGCCCTCGGACGGGGCGATCCTCGCGGCGGCGTCCGGACCCGGGGGCGACGGGCTGTCGACGGCCACGCTGGGCCAGTACGCGCCCGGCTCGACGATGAAGGTCGTCACCGCCCTGGCCATGCTGCGGGCCGGCGCCACCCCCGACACGCTGGTGTCCTGCCCGGACGGGTATCTGGTCGACGGCTACCGGTTCGACAACTGGGACGGTTACCCGGCCGGCTCGCTGGGCGAGGTGCCCCTGCGGGAGGCGTTCGCGTGGTCGTGCAACGCCACCTTCCTGGCCCAGGCGGACGCGCTCGGCATCGACGCGCTCGCCGACGCCGCGGCGTCCCTGGGGCTGACCGCCGAGCCGAACCTGGTGGTGGGCGGCTTCCTCGGTTCGGTCCCCACCGACGGGACGCCGGTGGAGCAGGCCGGCGCCATGATCGGCCAGGGGAAGGTGCTGGCCTCGCCGCTGGGCATGGCCACCGTGGCGGCATCGGTGGCGGCCGGGCACACCGTCCGCCCGGTGCTGGTCGATGAGCCCGCCCGTGAGGTTGAGCCGGTGACGCCGTTGACGGCCGAGGAGGCCGCCGCGCTGCGCGACCTGATGAGGGCGGTGGTGACCGACGGCACCGCTGGTGAGTTGTCGTCTGTCGGGTCGGACGGGGCCAAGACCGGCACCGCGAGCTGGGGGAGCGCCCCGGTCAAGTACCACGGCTGGGTCATCGTCACGCACGCCGACCTGGCGCTGGCGGCGTTCA
>JAUNSA010000007.1:0-11540 GCA_030539405.1 Propionibacteriaceae bacterium | reverse complement strand
AAGTACCACGGCTGGGTCATCGTCACGCACGCCGACCTGGCGCTGGCGGCGTTCATTGCGGACGCCTCGGGTTCCGGCGAGGCCGTGGCGTTGGCGTCCGAGATGCTCAGGTAGCGCTGGCGTCCCGCTCGATGAGGGCGGTG
Source organism: Propionibacteriaceae bacterium (assembly GCA_030539405.1). Lineage (GTDB taxonomy): Bacteria > Actinomycetota > Actinomycetes > Propionibacteriales > Propionibacteriaceae > Propioniciclava. Next base: position 11,397 of record JAUNSA010000007.1, on the reverse strand, counting down.
ACGACGTCGCGTTGGGCGTCGTCGCGCCAGGCGATGGTGTCCAGGGCGGCGCGGCTCTCGTCGATGACGCGCTGGCGTCCGGCCTCAGAAATCAGGCCCAGGCCGTGCAGGTGGTTGGCGGCGCCGACGTAGGTGTCGACCAGGTGGATGCCCTCGGCGTCCAAGGCGGCGCGCTCGTCGGCGGGCTTGCCCACCACGTCATGGATGACGACGGCGTCCACGGCGTCGGGGAACCGCTCCCAGATGAGCTGGCCGACCTTGATGTCGCCCTGGCCCGAGTCGCCGATGAACATCTTGCGGTACTCGGGGAACAGCAGCCGGTAGTGCTCGATGTTGGCGAGCTTCTGGTTGGCCATCAGGTCGTGGGTGACCAGGGCGGCGAAGGTCCCGGTCAGCATGGAGTGGGTGGCGATGCCCGCGTTGCGCAACGTCGTGCGGGTGTGGTTCTCGATCAGGCCGAAGGCATCGCTGGGCCGGGCCGTCACGAAGGTGAGGTCACCGAGCGAGAACGGCTCGTCGCGCGGGCCGCGATCCAGGGCGTCCAGCAGGGCGAGGATGCCGGGGTAGATCGTCCCGCGCGGGTAGCGGCCATCATGCAGGGCGCACACCACGGTGTCGTCGATGTCGCACAACACCTTGGTCTCGCGGAAGTCCAGCGTGGCGGCCTCGGTGGCGATGTGGTCGAGGATGTCCTGTCGGATGCCCTCGTCGTCCACGTCGCCGAAGACGAGCCCCTCCAGGTCGTGGGCGTCGGTGCGGGAGTTGATGGCGTTCTTCAGCTGCGTGAGTTCTTGGCCGCGTCGGGCGAGGAACACCCGGCGGATCGCCTCCTCGTCGGCGCGATCGGTGTGCCCGGCCTGCAGCCCGTAGGCCAGATTGGCCTGGGCCGCGATGCTGAGCTCGCCGATGCGTTCGACCAGCAGCGCGCGCAGGGCGGTGCGATGGCGTGGGCCGAACACCCGGTCGTCGAGGCTGTGGAACAGATCCGCGGCGTCCACCTCGCGCAGCAACTGGTCGAGCGACTCCGCCGACGCCGTGCGCACCAGATCCAGGACCTGGGCTTCTTCGTCACGGTCGGTGTGCCCCTGGAGCAGGGTGGTGATGAGGGTGAGATCGGCTGTCACGGTCCCCAGCCTAAGGGCGCCTGGGCGGAGGGCGGTTGGGAATACCGGATAGAATCACCGATCGATGGGAACGCCAGCTCGGCGTCGTTGGCTGGAGAGGGGAGCATGGGCACTGATTCCGAACCCCGTGCACTGTCGCGTCGTCGCCTTGCGGCCGGTGCCGCCTGGGCCGCGCCCGCCATCGTCCTGGCTGCCGGCGCCCCGACGCAGGCCGCCAGCACGGTCCCGTGCCCGGCCGGCGCCCTGGCGGTCATCGACCGGTTCAGTCGGCTGACGCTGAATCTCTACTCGGCGGGCTACGTGGACGGCTTCAGCACCAACGTGTACGTCAACCTGCGCAACGACTCCGGCCTTCCTCTGCGGGTCAGCGCCGACGTGCGCATCCAGGTGGTTGAGCGGGGCAATGTACGGCCGTCGGACGGCCCTCGCGTCATGGGTGCCGTCGACACGTCGTGGGGCACGGTGAGCCACTCGGCGGACAAGTACGACATCCGTTGGACGTTCAACGCCCAGCTCCCCCAAGGGTCGGATCAGGAACCCGACGTCGCCATCAACTTCGGGGACGGCTTGACGACCGGCCTGCGTCGGCACAAGTCCTCGGTGAGCATCACGATCGCTGCCTTGACGGTCACGGGGTGGCCCACCTACGCCCAGATCGTGGCCCAGAACCCGAGCGTCTCCTTCACGCCGCTGTGCGCGTCGCACTACAACACCAACATCGCCACCAGCCCCTACCGCGTCCAGAAGTTCCTGCCCAGCGAACGGAATCCGACGTTCGAGGCGGGACGCGTGGGTGACACCTGGGATTCCACGGTGATCGGCAATGCCGCTCCGGGCATCACGGCCACCGCGCCGAGCGACCGCAACAACGGCATCTTCTGAGTCGTTGGTCAGATCCACTCAGGTGAGTGGGTTTGACTCGCTGGAGACGGTCCCAGCGAGTCAAAGTCACTCACCTGAGGGCGTCTGTCAGGTGGGCGCCTGGGCGGTGGGCGTCCGGACGATCAGGCCGCCGGCCTGGACGCGGATGCGCAGGTCGGCGACGGTGCCGATGACGTCGCCGTCCAGGTGGAGGGGAGCGGGTTCGTCGGGGACGGCCCAGAGCGTCCGGGCGCGGGTGTAGCGCAGGGCGGCTGCCTCCCAGCGGTGGTGGGTGAGTCCCGCCCAGGCGATGGACGCCCATTGCGCAGGGGTCCGGAGGGGGACCTCGAGGCAGTCGAGGTAGCCGTCATCGACGCGGGCGGCGGGGAACACCTCGATGCCGCCGGGGATCACGCCGGCGTTGGCGACCAGGACCGTCCAGGTGGTCAGGGGGCGTCCGGGGGCGTTGTCGACCGACAGGCGCATGCGTAGGGGCTTGCTGAACAGGTGGCGGGCGCCCATGGCCAGGTAGGAAACCCAGCCCAGCCGCGCCTTGGTGGCCGGATCGGTTGCGCCGACCGTGGCCGCATCGTGCCCCAGCCCTGCCATGACGAGGAAGGGGACGTCCGGTGTGGGCGCCCCGACCCGACCCTCAGCCGCGGGACGCCAACTGGCCCAGCCCACGTCGACGGCGCGGGGAGCACCCGCGAGGGCGCGGTCGACCATGACGTGGAGGTTGCGGGTGCGCAGGCCGAGGTTGAACGCGAACAGGTTGGCGGTGCCCAGCGGGAGGATGCCGAGGTGGACGCCCGTCCCCGCGAGCGCGCGCGCCACTTCGCGGACCGTCCCGTCGCCGCCGCCGACCACCACGTGCCGGGCCCCCTGGGCCAGCGCCTCGCGCGCCTGGCTCCAGCCCGTGGCGTCCGGGGTGGTGGTGAGAACCCGGGGGGCGGGGAGTCCTGCGGTGGTGCACGCCCGTTCGAGTGCCTGCTGGGCGAGTGCCGCCCGCTTGGCGGTGGGGTTGAGCACGACCCACAGCGGGGCACCACTGAGCGCTGGGTCGCCGGTGTTCACGGCTCCCATTGTGCTGGGTACCAGTTGTACGCGGAATGTGCTCCTTGTACCCGGTGCACGTGCACCACGTGGAAGGAGCACATTTCGCGGACAACTCGCGGCTGACCACTAGTCTGTCGCCATGAGCGAGATCCCGGCCGAGCTGGCTGGCCTGCGCGCCAGCATCGACAACCTCGACCAGGCGTTGGTGTGCCTGCTCGCCGAGCGGTTCCGGGTCACCAAGGAGGTCGGGCACCTCAAGGCGACCCGCGGGCTGCCCCCGGCCGATCCGGAGCGCGAGCGCGTCCAGATCGAACGGCTGCGGTCACTGGCCGATCGGGCCGGGCTGGACCCGGAGTTCGCCGAGAAGTTCTTGACCTTCATCGTCACCGAGGTCGTCCGCCACCACGAGCAGATCGCGCGCGAGCACGGCGCCTGAGCCAGCCCAAGGTCAGGCCCACGGTCAATGGCCCACGGTCAGCGGGCGAAGATCTCCACGAAGTTGCGCAGGATCTTGCCCGGGGCGTCCGTCACGCCGGCCTGGCGTGCCTGCTCGACCAGCACGTCGAACTCGTTGGGGTCGAAGTAGCCGGCGTTGCGGTAGATCTCCATGCGCTCCACCAGCCGGTCGACGTCGAGTTCGGGGTGGAACTGGGTGACATAGGCCCGGTCCCCGACGCGGTAGGCCTGCACGGGGCAGGCGGTGCCGGTGGCCAACAGGACCGAGTCGTTGGGCGTCCGGGAGCACGCCTCCTTGTGGCCGGTGAACGCCATGAACACCGGCGGGATGCCGTCGAACAACGGGTCGGCGATGCCGTCCTCGGTCAGCGACACCTCGACCGCCGAGGTGGTCTCGCCGTACGTGCGGTCCACCAGGCCGCCGAGATGCTGGGTGACGATCCCGACGCCGTAGCACAGCCCCAGCATGGGCACGCTCTGGGCCAGGGCGATGTCGATGATGCGCCCCAGGTCGCCCTCGACGCGACGCTGGGTCTCGGACTTCACCTCGTCGGAGGCATTGAACTGCCCACCCCCGATGATGAGCCCGGAATAGTCGTCCGGGCGGATCACCGGCAGGGGCGCCTGCTCGACCCGCAACTGGACCAACTCGCCCACCGCGAGGCCGGCGAACGAGGCGATGGCGTCGAACTCGGCGGCCACGGCGGCGTCATGGTCGCGGATCGACAGGTGCAGGAACGGCTTCATGGGTGAAACGTACCGGGTGCGCGCCCGGCCTCAGACCCGCGACAGGGACCGGAACAGCCACACGCTCACGGCCACCTCGGTCTCGATCGGCTCGATGTCGTCCGGGACGCCGTGGAAGGCGTTCGGCCCCATCGCGATCAGGTCCCGGACGAGCGCGGCGTCGGCCGTCAGCGGTGAGCGGACGCGGTGGCGTCCGACCGCCTGGAACAGACCGGACGCGGTGCGCAGCAGCCGGTCGTCCTTGCCCTCCTCGATGCCGAGCAGGCCGTGTCGCTCCCGGACTGCGGCCAAGTGCGCCGGGTCGGGCGTGACCACGAGCAACAGCCCGCCCTCGGCCAGGACGCGGGCGAACTCGGCCATGTTGCGCGGCGCGAACAGGCACGTGACCAGGTCGAAGCGCCGGGGGCGCAGCGGCAGGGGACCCCACGCGTCCGCCACGATCGAGGCCGCCCGCTCGTGGGCCCGGGCGGCGCGGCGGGCGGCCGGGACCGACACGTCCAGCGACACGCCCCGGGCCTCAGGGAGGGCGTCCAGCAGCCGGGCCAGGTGGTGTCCGGTGCCGCCACCGACATCCAGCACGGTGCGGCAGCCGGCGGCGCGTCGGGCGACGGCGGCGTCCATGGCATCGAAGGCACCGGAAGCCAGCACGCGTTCGCGCGCCTCGACCATCGCGACGGTGTCGGCGTTGGCCGGCTGGGCGGCTCCGAGCAGGTTCAGGTGCCCCTGCTTGGCGACATCGAAGGCGTGCCCGGCCGGGCAGGACGCCGTGGGTGCGGCCACGGTGAGGGTCCCGGCACAGACCGGGCAGGCCAGCAGGCCGTGGGCGGCGTCCAACCCCATGGGCTCACAGGCCCCGCAGGCGGCCGCCGTCGACCGGCACGACGCACCCGGTGACGAAGGAGGCGGCCTCGGACAACAAGAAGGTGGCGACGCGGCCGAACTCGGCGGGCTGGCCGATGCGGCCCATCGGGGCGGAGCGGCCCAGGTCGGCCAGTGCCGCGTCGGGGTCGTCGGACTGGTCGGCGAGCCAGTTGATCCGATCGGTCTGGATGGTGCCGGGCATGATGCCCACCACGCGCGAGCCGGAGTCGCCGAACTCGTCGGCGAGCTGGGTGATCAGCATCGCCAGGCCGGGGCGGGTGACGTTCGAGGGCGCCATCGTGGCCAGCGGCTCCTTGGCCGAGGTGGACAGCACGAACCCCAGGCTCACCGGCCCGGACGCCGCGTTCACGACCGCGCGGGCCACGCGCAGGGCGGAGACCACGACCGAGTCGAAGGCGGCCAGGTAGGTGGCGTCGTCGACCTCGAGGACCGAGCCGCGCGGGGGCCCGCCCACGCTGATCAGGGCGCCGTCGAGGCGTCCCCAGGTTTGGACGGCGAGCGCGGCGGCCCGGTCGGCGGTGTCGGGGTCGGACAGGTCGGCGGCCAGCGCGACGGCCCGGCCGGCACCGAGCGCGGCCACGGCGTCCGCCAACGGCTGCTCGCGGCGTGCCACCAGCACCACGCGGGCGCCCTCGGCGACCAGGTGGTCGGCCGTCGCGCGCCCCAGCCCGCCCGAGGCGGCGGTGACGACGAAGACCTTGTCAGTCAGTCCGAGATCCATGGGTGGCCTCCTCGGCGGTCGGCTGGGGTGCAGGGCCGGCGGCTGCGGCGCGTTCGGCGCGCTCGGCGGCCCGCTTGCGGTCGCGGATGTCGTTGCGGATCAGCACGATCAGCCCGATGGCGGCGATCGCGGTGAACGCGAACCACTGCAGCGCGTAGCTGAGGTGGGGGCCCTCGGTCAGGGGCGGCGGCGTCACCGGCTCCAGCTCGGCCGACTGGCCGGGCTGCACCTCGATGGCGGCGATGAAGCCGTTGACGAGCGGGCGGCCCACCCACGGCGATAGGGCGTCGGAGTTGATCAGCCGGACGGTGTTCTCCGTCGGCGTCATCTGGTTGTCCTTGCCCTGCTCGTTGCGGCGCACGTACCCGATCACCTCGACCTCGCCGGCGGGCGGGGCGGGGAAGGTGCGCGGGAAGTCTTGGCCCGGAGGGCGCTCGATGAAGCCACGGTCGACCAGCACGACCTGGCCGGTGGTCGTCTCCAGCGGGGTCACCAGCTCCCAGCCGGTGCGGCCGTCGAAGCTGCGATAACGCGCCTGGAGCTGCCGGTCGGCCAGGAACGTGCCGCGGACCTGGACGCGCTGCCACTGGTCCTCATCGGTGATCTGACGGGTGAACACGTCCTCGAACGGCTGGATCGGCGCCGCCTCGTGCTCGACGACCGTGGCGTTGGAGTCACGCCGCTGATCGAGCCGATCGAGCTGCCACTGGCCCAGGTTCACGAACGTGACACCCAAGGCGATGACGAACACGCTCATCAGCGTCCAGCGCAACCAGGCGCGCTTCACAGGTCCTCCCTCTCCACATCGCCCCGCACGACCTCGCCGGCGGTCAACGCCAGGCGCGGGGCGTCCGCATCATCATCGTCATGGGCGACCAGCGTGGCCGGCCGGTTGTCGCGGGCGTTGCCCAACAGCACCGCGATGCCGGGCAGCAGCGCGGCCGCCACGAACAGCACCACATTCCACGGCATGGGGGCGGCTACCGCCGACAGGAAACACACCACCCGGAACAGCATCGTGATCAGGTAGCGCTTGGCCCGTTGGTCGGTCGACAGGCTCGTGCCATAGGACGCGCTCGTGATGAGCGACGCCTCGGCTTGCGCTGCACGTCCGGCCATGGCGGCTAGCCTACGCCTCGCCCAAGGCCCACTCACGCTACGGTGTGCGGGTGACGACCCCACGCAGCATCCTCGTGACCGGCGGCGCCCGCGGCATCGGCCGGTCCATCGTCGAGGAGTTCCTCAGCCAGGGCCACCGGGTGGCCGCCGCCAGCACCTCGGGCCGCGCGCCCGACGGGGCGTTGGGCATCGCGTGCGATGTGACGGACGCCGCGTCGGTCGACGCCGCGTTCAAGACCGCCGAGGAGGCCCACGGCCCCGTCGAGGTGGTCGTCGCCAACGCCGGCATCACCAAGGACACGCTCATCCTGCGCATGAGCGAGGCCGACTTCGACGCGGTCGTGGACGTGAACCTCAAGGGTGCCTTCCACGTCGCCAAGCGCGGCGCCAAGTCGATGCTGCGCGCCAAGTGGGGCCGGATCATCCTCATCGGCTCGGTCGTGGGCCTGTACGGCTCGCCCGGCCAGGTGAACTATGCGGCCACCAAGTCGGGCCTGGTCGGCATCGCGCGCTCGCTCACCCGCGAGCTGGGCGGGCGCAACATCACCGCCAACGTCGTCGCGCCCGGCTTCATCGAGACCGAGATGACCGCCGTCCTGCCCGAGGACACCGTGGCCGGCTACAAGGCCGCCATCCCCACCGGACGCCTCGGTGCGCCCGCCGAAGTCGCTGCCGCCGTCGCCTTCCTGGCCTCGGACGCCGCGGGTTACGTCTCCGGGGCCGTGCTCCCGGTCGACGGCGGCCTCGGCATGGGCCACTAGGCCATCACCCCCACCACGTTCACCACTGAAGGGCACAGCCACATGGGAATCCTCGAGGGCAAGACCATCCTCGTCACCGGCGTGACGATGAACACCTCCATCGCGTACAAGGTCGCCGAGATCGCCCAGGCCGAGGGCGCCACCGTGGCCGTGTCGAACTTCGGGCGCGCGCTGTCGCTGACCCAGCGGATCGTCAAGCGCCTCGACCCGGCCCCGGCCGTGATCGAACTCGACGTCACCGACGCCGACCACCTGGCCGCGCTGCCGGACGCCCTGGCCGCGGCCGGCATCGAGCGACTCGACGGCATCGTGCACTCGGTGGCCTACGCCAACCCCGAGACCGCGCTGGGCGGCAAGTTCCTCACCACCCCGCCCGAGGACGTCGCCCAGGCCATCCACGTGTCGGCGTACTCGCTGGTCAGCCTCACGATGGCGTGCAAGCCGCTGCTCAACAACCCCTCCAGCGTCGTCGGGCTCACCTTCGACGCCCGCGTTTCCTGGCCCACCTACGACTGGATGGGCGTGGCCAAGGCGGCCCTGGAGTCGGCGTCGCGCTACCTGGCGCGCTATGTGGGGCCCGACGGCATCCGCTCCAACATCGTCGCGGCCGGCCCGCTGGACACCATCGCCAAGAAGGCCATCCCGGGCGCGAACACGTTCAACGACATCTGGGGCGGACGCGCCCCGCTCGGCTGGGACGACCACGACGCCACCCCCACCGCCAAGGCTGTCGTGGCCCTGCTCTCGGACTGGTTCCCGTCCACCACCGGCGAGATGATCCACGTCGACGGGGGACTGCACTCCACCGGCGCCTGAGCGCGGCGGACACGGCCGCCGAAGCCGTCGCCTTGGCGTCCGGCCCGGTAGGTTGGGGGCATGGCACCCGTCGTTGAGCTCGCTGACGTCACCATCGTGCGTGGGGGCGCCACGCTGGTGGACAAGATCACCTGGACGATCGACGAGGCGGACCGCTGGGTCGTGATCGGGCCCAACGGCGCCGGCAAGACCACCCTGCTGCAGGTGCTGTCGGCCAACCTGCACCCCACGTCGGGGTACGCCTCGATCCTGGACGAGGTGCTGGGGGCGGTCGACGTGTTCGAACTCCGCCCCCGCATCGGGGTGACCTCGGCCGCGCTGGCCGACCGCATCCCGCGCTCGGAATCGGTGGGCAACGTGATCGTCTCGGCCGCCTACGCCGTCGTGGGCCGCTGGCAGGAGGGCTACGAGGTCGACGACTTCCGCCGGGCCGGGGAGCTGATGCGGCAGATGCGCATCGAACACCTCGGCAAGCGCACCTTCGGCACGCTGAGCGAGGGGGAGCGCAAGCGCGTCCAGATCGCGCGGGCACTGATGACCGACCCCGAGCTGCTGCTGCTCGACGAACCCGCCGCCGGCCTGGACCTGGCCGGGCGGGAGAGCCTGGTCGACACCCTCGGCGAGATCGTCGCCGACGAGTACTCGCCGGCCACCGTGCTGGTCACCCACCACCTCGAGGAGATCCCGCCCGGCATGACCCATGCGCTGCTGCTCAAGGGCGGGCACGTGACGGCGGCCGGGCCCATCGACGAGGTCCTCACCGACGAGCACCTCAGCGCCACCTTCGACCTGCCGCTGACCGTCACCCGCACCGACGGGCGCTGGTCGGCGCGCGCCGCGCGGCACCACCCCGAGCGCGTCCAGGAGGGCTAGGGCCGTGTTCGAGTGGATCCAGCAGAACGTGTGGGTGATCTGGGCCCTCATCGCCGGCGGCCTGGCCGTCTCGGAGATGCTGACCCTCGACATGACCCTGCTCATGCTCGCCGGCGGGGCGCTCGCCGGGGTGGGCGTGGCCCTGTTCTTCCCCGGCCTGTTGTGGCTGCAGATCCTCGTCGCCGTGATCGTCGGGGTGGCCCTGCTCGGCTTGCTGCGCCCCGAGATCCTCAAGCGGCTCCACAAGGGGCCCGGCTACCGGTCCACGTTCGAACAGTTGCTGGGGGCGTCCGGACGCGCCGCCGGCGAGATCACCGCCACCAGCGGTGAGGCCACCATCAACGGCGAGACGTGGACGGCCCGCTCGTGGGACGGCCAGACCATCGCCGAGGGCGTCCCGGTCGACGTGATGGAGGTCGACGGACTCGTCGTCGTGGTGCACCCGCGCGGGAAGGCACTGGGGGCCGACTAGGCTGGGGGCAGTACCCGTCGCTTGATGCAGTACCCGTCGCTCGAGGAGGCACGCCATGCCCGATCCCTTCCTGATCCTGGTCATCCTGATCGCCGTCGTGGCGGTGGTCGCGCTCGGCCTGTCCGTCCGCGTCATCCAACAGATGCAGGTCGGCATCGTGCAGCGGCTGGGCAAGTTCAACCGCGAGATCGGCCCGGGCCTGCACCTGATCGTCCCGTTCATCGACCGCGTCGCCTACACCATGGACATGCGCGAGGCCGTCGTGCCGTTCCCGCCCCAGGGCGTCATCACCGAGGACAACCTGATGGTCGGCATCGACTCGGTCATCTACTACCAGATCGTCGATCCCAAGCGGGCGGCCTACGAGGCGCAGGACTACATCCAGGCGATCGAGCAGCTCACCATGACCACGCTGCGCAACATCATCGGCGGCATGGACCTGGAGCAGACCCTCACCAGCCGCGAGGACATCAACCAGAAGCTGCGCGCGGTGCTCGATGAGGCCACCGGCAAGTGGGGCATCAAGGTCAACCGCGTCGAGCTGCGCTCCATCGAGCCGCCGGCCACGATTCGCGACGCCATGGAGAAGGGCGCCCGCGCCGAGCGCGAGAAGCGCGCCCAGATCCTGCTCGCCGAGGGCCAGCGGCAGTCGCAGATCCTCGAGGCGTCCGGTGATCGCGAGTCGTCCATCCTGCGCGCGCAGGGCGAGCGCGAGTCTCAGGTGCTGCGTGCCCAGGCCGACCGCCAGGCATCGATGCTGCGTGCCGAAGGTGAGGCGCAGGCGATCACCACGGTGTTCCACGCGATTCACGCCGCCGAGCCCGACCAGGGGCTGCTGAGCTACCAGTACCTGCAGATGCTGCCTGAGCTGGCGAAGGGCGACGCCAACAAGGTGTGGATCATCCCGTCGGAGCTCAACGACGCCCTGAAGGGGCTGGGCGGCAACCTCGGCGAGGTGGCCGGCAAGGCGCTGGGTGCGGTGGATCCCACGAAGTTCGCTCCCCCCGAGAAGGTGGACGTGTTCGCCGAGATCGAGGCGTCGAAGAAGGCTGAGGCCGAGGAGTCTCAGGCGTCGGTCGAGAAGGCCATCGCCGAGGCCCAGAAGCTCGAGGCCGGACGCGCTGCGCGACTCTCGGTCAACCCGGAGCTGACCCAGCGCGAGACCGTCGACCCCGTCGCCGACCTGCTTCCGGACGCCCCTGCCTCCGCACCGCAGCCCGAGGCTGATTCGCTCCCGCAGCGAGCTGCTGACGAGCAGTGACGACGCCCGCCGCCCGGCGAGAGCGGCCCTCCGTGGCGTTGGCCTCTCAGCGCCAGGCCATCCTTGAGGCGGCGCGGGTGCACGGCGCAACGGATGTGCGCGTGTTCGGTTCGGTGGCTCGCGGCACCGATGGGCCGGCCTCAGACATCGACCTGCTGGTCCGCATGGAGCCTGGCCGGACGATCTTCGACGTCGGGGCGTTCGCGGACGCCGTGGAGCAACTCGTCGGATGCCCGGTCGATGTGGTC